>NZ_CAAHFB010000006.1:0-300000 GCF_900880625.1 Halorhabdus rudnickae | reverse complement strand
GAAGGTCGTCGAGAAGTTCACCACCGCGGCGATCGAAGACGCCGACGACCGTTTCGGGCTCGCGGAGGGCGATATTGTTCTCTTCCGGGACGCGACGGGTGCAGGCCGGTCGACGGCCGAGCGCCTCGCCGAGTTAGACCCCCGACTCGTCCTGCGGACCGGCGGCCTCACGGACGTCTCCGACGAGGTACTCTTCGAAGAGGGCGTACCGGTCGCGCCGGCCGACAGCGTCACCGTCCAAGAGGTTGACGAACTCGCCGTCGCCCGCGAGCGCGAGGTCGAGGCCGCGATCGAGGAGTGGCGCGAGTACCGCCGCGAGCGCGAGAAGGCTCGGACCGAAGAGATGGTCGACAAGTTGATCAGCGAACACCGGGCGTCGGGTCACGGCGGCAGCGTTTGAACCGGCACCTGAACCACTGCATATATCCCCCAGCCCTGACTGTTTGAGAGAGATGTCACGAGATGTGACACTCGAAGTCGGTGATCGGACGTATCCCGGACGGGTGAACACGCCTGAAGAGCCGTCAGACCGTGGGGTGTTGCTGGTCCCCGGTGCGGGACACGGACCGTTCGGCGACGTGTTTCTCCGCTTTTCCCGTACAGCGGCCACAGAGGGACACCACGTTGCTCGCTTTGAAATGTGGATGTCACCGAGTGACCTCGAAGAGAAATCTGACGCGGACTTCCGCGCTGACTTGGAAGCTGGAGTCGACTTCCTGCACTCGCAAGGATGCTCGACTATCACCGTGGTTGCCAAGAGCCTCGGGGGCCGGGTGGCCTTGGAGCACCTCCCGGACGGCGTGGATCGACTGGTGTTGTGGGCACCCGCGATCCTGGCCGAGGACGCCGAAAACGTCCCAGAAGACGCGTGGGAGCACCTTCCGGCTGTGACTCCTGGCGAGTTCGACATCGACGTTCCCACTCGAATACTCCAGGGTGACGACGACGGTATTCCTGTCGACAGCGCAAAGCGAATCGCCGAAGGGTTACCCCAGGGCGAGATCGTGGTTCTCCCCGACGAGGATCACTCGTTCCTGCGGGACTACGAACGAGTTATCGAGGAAACGATGGCGTTCTTGCCGGAGTAGCCCTCGTCGAACGGTTACCTGGCTGGACTCTCACGTCGCTCCCGGCTCGAAGAGAGGGTTCTTAGGATGCAGGAACCGACGATTCCGTATGGAGGAGTTCGTCGCCGAGAATATCGAACGGTACGAAGACACGCAAGGCGTGCTGCCGGAACGATTGGACGACGTCGGCGAGCAGTACCGTGAACAGGGCCACCTCACGCGCGAACAGTTGTACGAACTGGCCTACGAGACCGCGACCAGAAGTGCTTATCACGTCGAGTCCAATCCCGAAGCGCGCTGTATCGAGGTGACGGACAACGTCCGTCGCGTCGAGGGCGACTTCTCGAAAGTCCAGCTCCTCTCGGGGCTGTCGGGATTCAAGGCGGCCGTCGCCTCGGCCGTGTTGACGGCACTGGATCCTGATCGACACGCGGTCGTGGACACACGCGTTTGGGCCGCTCTAGAACGACTGGACTATCTCGAAGGGCGCAAGGAGAATTTCGACGCCGGCGATTACGTCGCGATGATCGAACCGATCCGCGAGATCGCCGCCGAAACAGGCTACTCACCTGCTGAGGTCGGCTACGCGCTGTTCGCTTACGACGAGCACGTCCGTGAAGGGACGCTCCACTGATTGGTCAGCCATACCGCTGTTCGATGGCTGGCATGAGGCCATTGGCCGTCGTGAGTTCACCGACAAGATAGGTGCTCTCCCGCGGCCGTCGGTGGTGGTTCCCGCAGTTGCTCTCAACCAGTCGGTCGGTTGCTCCCAGGCCAATCACTGGGTGGCGGTCGTGTCCCCCTTGACCTGATGGGCAGCACTGCTCTCCCAGATGAAGTCAAACAGAAAACGAGACGGCTAGTCGGGGAATGTTCTCCCGCGCGGATGATGCAAAGTCCCGCAGATAGCAAGTGTCCGTTGCCTGTCGAGCTACATCTACTGGGAGACTGTATCGCGACAATCCCGTCGTCGAATACCCCATTGTCGAGATGGCGACAGATCACACGACGTGAGTCAGAAACCGTAGTCGCGCTGAAACGTCGGCGGCGAACACGTGTTCACCGACTCGTTGGCCGACAGACGTCGTCAGGACCTGCTCAGCAGGACTTGACCTCTTTCCAGGGACCCCACCGGCTGGCTCCGGGCTCGTAATTCTGGTTCCACCACTTGGCCTCCCAGAGACTGCCGTCGTAGCTCACCTGATCACCCTCCGAGTAGGCTATTCTGTAATCCCAGGCCGGCGCATCACAGTTGCCATCGCCATCATCTCCGCCGTCATTGTCGTCACCGTCATCGCCGCAGTCCTTGACTTTCTCCCAGGGACCCCACTGATTAGCTCCGGGCTCGTAATTCTGATTCCACCACTTGGCCTCCCAGAGACTGCCGTTGTGCGTCACCCGATCGCCGCTCGTATATGTCGTTCTCGAGTCCCAGGCCGGCGCATCACAGCTACCACCACCGCCGTCGCTCTCGACAGAGACTGTGACGGATGCGGTGTCGCTTGCGCCGTCGTCGTCGGTGACAGTCACCGTGGCAGTGTATTCGCCAGCGGCACCGTAGCTGTGAGTGACAGCCGCGCCGTCGGCGCTGGCACCATTATCGAAGACCCACTCGTAAGACGAAATCGTGCCGTCGGGATCGGATGATCCCGAGGCGTCGAATTCGATCGATTCGTCGACCACAGCACTCGTCGGGGACGCGCTGGCCGATGCCGTTGGTCCCGTGTTGTCGTCGCCGCCATCGCCCGCAGCGTCGACGAGTGCGGCCGCATCGACGAGTCCGGCACCCTGCTGTTCATCGGACAGGCCGATATCTCTGGCCGTCTGTTTGAGGAGCTGTTTGAGCTCCTCTGCAGAGAGGGACGGATCAGCCGCCAGCCCGAGCGCGGCGACACCCACCGCGGCGGGACAGGCCATCGACGTGCCCGACATGTTCTGGTAGCTCCCGTTGGGCACGGTCGAGTAGACTTGTACACCCGGTGCTGCGACATCGATGTTCGGACCGTACTGGGAAAACCTGGCGAGGTTCTCGCTGGAATCCACTGCCGAAACCGCCACGACAGAGTCGTAGCCGGCCGGATAGGAGACGCCACGTGACCCGTTGTTGCCGGCTGCGGCGACTGGCAGGGCCCCGTTATTCAGAGCGTACTGACAGGCCGTTCGAAGGGTCTCGGTCGGGCCGCCCCCACCGAGAGACATGTTGATGAGGTCAGCGCCCTGATCGGTCGCCCACTGGATACCGTCCGCGATCGCGGCTAGCGACCCGCCTTCCGTCGAAAGGCAGCGACAACTCAACAGCGTGGAGTTGGACATCCCGGCGATGCCCGTCCCGTTGTTGGTGGTCCCGGATGCGATCCCCGAGACGTGGGTCCCGTGTGTTTCTTGACGGGGACGGTCCGGCATCGGATCGGAATCGTTGTTGAGGAAGTCCCGCCCCACTGTCGAGCCGAACTGATCGTTGAGATCCGGATGTTCGTAGTCGGCACCCTGGTCGACGACCGCGATCGTCACATCCGACGATCCGAAGGTCGTTTCCCAGGCTTCCGGTGCGTTGACCTGCTGTGGCGCATACTGCTGGTCGAAACGCAGGTCGTCCGGTTGGACGAGCGGCTTGTAGGTCGCGTTCGGTTCGACGTACGCTACGTCGCTGCGTGATTCCAGTGCCCGAGAGACTGACGCTTGCGTTCGCGCCTGATTGTCGGGCAACTTGACACTCATGAACCCGATCGGGTCGTTCTTCCGCGTGATCTCCGATCCCGATGGGAGTTCTTTCTCGATGTCTGGTTCCGCGTCCGCGACCGAGACGCGCGAGTCGATCCCGACGACGAGTTCACCGTCGTCAGACGGACCTCCAGCGGAGCCATCATCGGCTCCAGCCACCCCGAATAGTGCTGTACTTCCCAATACCCCAATCGCACGGAGGAAAGACCGTCGGCTACTTCCCTCCCCAGGGAGGTCACTATATGACATAGCGCATTCAAGCACACAAAGTGAAAACACAAATGTCTTTATAAACAACAATACGCACGTTTTCTGTAGAGGAGAATTGATCTTGGACAGAAAATATTAGATATTCATGTGTATATAATGGTTTTCAAACTACTTTTCGGCAGTCGTCCCGTTTTTGTATTCGAGCTCGTATGTAGTCTCCATGGGGTGTGGGCCACGGCGACAAGACGACCGAAGCGAGTTCGCGAAAGACAGTCGAACCGCCTGCCAGACAGACTCCCTGGTGGGGTTCCCATGACAGAGACGACATTTACCGTCACGGGTACGGACCACGGACTAGAGACAAACGAATCGACAGTCACCTTCGGCGATCAGATCACCGTCGAAGGGACGATCGTCGGCAGTGACGGGGGCAAGACAGCCGCGCTTTCGGCTGTTGTCATTGATGACGCGGGAACGCTCACAGTGACTATCGAAACTGTTCCCGACGAGAACGCGTCACCGTTCGTCACGCAGGCACTTTTGGGCATTCAGTACCGAATCGAGATCCAGACCGACCGGCAGGCCGAGCGCGTCCGTATCGAACACAGCGGGGTTGATGAGTGGACGGCGACATACACACAGGCCTGATCGGACGCCGAATCGACTCTGCAAGAGTTAAACCGATCCCTGCCGAACGATGGCGTATGAGCGATCAGGGACGGACGGACCTCCGGATGCCTGACGACGACGAGGTGTTCGCCGTCGTCACCAACATGCTGGGGGCCAACCGCATCAAGGTACGGTGTATGGACGGCGTCGAGCGGACCGCGCGCATCCCGGGCAAGATGCAAAAGCGCATCTGGATCCGTGAGGACGATGTCGTCCTGGTCGAACCCTGGGACTGGCAGGACGAGAAAGCCGACGTTACCTGGCGCTACGAGAAACAGGAGGCCGATCAACTTCGTGAGGAGGGACACATCCAGGAACCGTGACGGGTGAGACATGACGGTGGGACATCCACCGACCGGCCGCGTCGAACCGCTGACCAACCGTACGCACACTGTCTCGCGAGGCACTGATGACTGAGTTCGGCCTGATCGACGACGAGGGAGCCGAGGCTCCGGGCGACGAGTTCGCGGAGATCGAGGTTGAGGACACCGAGGCCGACCGGATCGCCCGCCGCCGGGACCGCGAGTTCAGTGAGTTCCGCAAGCGGATCAAAAACACCGAGCAGTTCAAAGTCGAGGCCTCTGTTTTCGACGACGCCACCTTCGCTGCGCTGTACAAACTCGTTCAGGACGGCCACATCGACGCCTTCGGCGCGCCGATCTCGACTGGCAAGGAGGCCAACGTCTATACCGCGCTGGCGAGCGAGGCGCGAAGCGCCTCGGCAAGGCCGAGCGGAGACGAGACGGAGCCGCGAGGCGATCACGAAGTTGCCGTCAAAGTCTACCGGATCAACGCCAGCGACTTCAAGGACATGCGGGGATACCTCGACGGTGACCCGCGCTTCGAGGGGATCGGCTCGGACAAAAAGAAGGTCGTCACTGCCTGGGTCCGCAAGGAGTTCGCCAATCTCAAACGAGCCCAGCAGGCGGGAGTCCGCGTCCCCGAGCCGATTGCGGTCGAGCGAAACGTCCTCGTGATGGAGTACATCGCCACCGACGAGGAGGGGCGGGCCAAGCGCCTCAATGAAGTACACATCGAGAACCCCCAGACGGCCTTCGAGGTATTGCGTGAGTACATGCGTCGGCTCTACGCCGCCGGCCTCGTACACGGCGATCTCTCTGAGTACAACGTCGTCTTTCACGAGGGAGAACTGGTCGTGATCGACCTCGGCCAAGCCGTGACGATTCACTCCCCGAACGCCGAGGACTTCCTCCGGCGGGACTGTGAGAACGTCGCGAACTTCTTCTCACGGCAGGGAGTCGAGGTGACGGCCGAGGGGTTGTACGAGTACGTCACCAGCAGCGACCAGCAGGACGACGATCCGTCGACGGACCCGAACGTTTCGTAGTGATTAGAAACCAGGGGTGTCGTGGCCCTCCCCCTACTGGTGCAGCCGTTTGCGTCCCAGACCTTATCTTAATGACTGGACCGACACAGCGAGGTCGATCACGTTCGGTCGGTCGGACCAGGAGGGGCTTCCGGACGACAGTGACCACAGACAATCCGACTGGAATTTGTCGGTTTAGACCGTCTGTCCCGCCCTGCTCCGGATCGCGTCGGCAAGTAGCGGCCGCATCATGCCGACCAGGGGTGCAGAGTCACCGTCAGTCCAGACCGCGCGGTGCTTGCGGACGCCCGGTAGCGACGTCTCGATGTCCGCACTCACCAACAGCCGCTGGCCGTCGACCATGAGGATAGCGCTGACGGCGCCGGGCTGGATCGGGTGTGAGTCCCACCAAGTCCAGGTTTCGAGGACCTGGGCCGCCGGGAGTTCCTCACGGAATCGCTGGCGGATCGGCGCGGCGGGTGACCCGATCACGATCTCGACGCCGCGGTCGGCCACGGCCTGCAGGGCCTCGAGTAACTCGCCGGTCAGGAGATCCTCGACGGCTGCCGCGAGCAACACCTCTTCTTGGGCGGTATCGAGCAACCCCTCCATGCGCTCGCTGACCTCGGCGTCGCCTTCCATGACCCAAACATCGCCGGCCGCCTTCTCGGCCTCGGGGGCTTGGAGTCGTCCGAGCAACTCGTCCAGTCGCTCGAGGATCTCGGAGACCCGCCGATCCAGCAACGAGATCGCTTCGCCGGGATCGGCCGCGCGAAACTCCCGGGGCGAACCCTGCTGGACGTCGACCAGTCCGTGTTCCTGAAGGCCGTCCATACAGTCATAGACCCGTGCCCGCGGGACGTCCGCGACCTCGCTGACTTCCTTGGCTGTCCCCTGCTGGATCCGGGTCAACCCGACAAAACACTTCGCCTCGTACTCCGTGAAGTCGAAGGTCCGGAGCAACTCGACGCTCTCTTCGACGATCGACCGGCCGTCGTCCCCCGTGGCTGACCCCTGGTCGGTCATGGCTGAACCATCGTTGAAATACCGTTAGATTCCGTTTGTCCCACACCCGAATAATCCTTTGGTTGTTTCTATGGAGGTTACAACGGATGCGTTCCCTTTCTATCCCACGAATTCGCTGGAATCGCTCGGCTCTGGCTTAGTGACTCTCTCAAAATCATTCTCCCTATCGTAACCATACTGTTTCTATCGTAGTGAAAAACTGTCGAAAGCCCTAAATAGACCGATCAGCTACGTAGAGATACCTACCGCAAAGGCGGCACTTCGACCATGTCAAAGACGAATTCGGTACGGACCGTGACCGAGCAACGAACGGGCGACCGACGCAGTGACGAGCGCACGGACGGACAGACGGTCGACACCTGTCCGGAGTGCGATGGAGCCGTCGTTACCGACGAGGAGCGCGGCGAACGGGTCTGTCAGTCCTGTGGCGTCGTTCTGGAGGAAGACGCGATCGATCACGGGCCGGAGTGGCGTGCGTTCACGCCGAGCGAGACAGAATCGCGAAGCCGCGTGGGTGCGCCGACGACGAAGCTCCTCCATGACGAAGGATTGTCGACCTCGATCGGCTGGTCGAACACGGACGCCAGTGGGCGGACGCTCTCGGCCAGTCAGCGCGAGAAGATGGGGCGTCTGCGAGTCTGGGACGAGCGGTTTCGTGCCCGCGACTCCCGGGACCGTAACCTCAAACAGGCTCTCGGCGAGGTCGACCGTATGGCGAGCGCGCTGGGGCTTCCCGAGGACGTTCGCGAGACCGCCGGCGTGATCTATCGACGGGCTCTGAAGGAGGACCTGTTGCCGGGACGCTCGATCGAGGGGATGGCGACGGCATCGCTATACGCCGCCGCCCGCCAGGCCGGCAACCCCCGTAGCCTCGATGAGTTCGAACCCGTCAGTCGTGTCCGCCGCCAGAAGTTCGCCCGCGCTTATCGCTATCTCGCCCGCCAGCTCGAACTCGGGATCGCGCCGGCCGATCCCGCGGAGTACCTCCCGCGGTTCGTCTCCGAACTGGAGGCGACCGAGCGGCTGCAACGACGGGCCCGCGAACTCCTCGAGACCGCGAAAGACGCCGGCATCCACAGCGGCAAGAACCCGACCGGGCTGGCAGCGGGCGCGATCTACGCCGCGGGGTTGCTCACCGAAGACCGGATCACTCAGGGTGAAGTCGCCAAGGTAGCCGACGTCAGCGAGGTCACCATCCGCGATCGCTACTCGGAACTCCTCGAACAACTGGAGCGGGGTAGCATCGACGCGCGGACCGAACGCGGTGCCGTCTGAAGGCCGAGCGCGTGCCCAGAAGATCGGCGGTCGGCGATCGCGCCGAATAGTTTTACAGGTCAGACCGGGTAGTACCGCACTATGACTGACAGCGAGACGGTCACCGTGGGTCGCGTGCTGACGCCACGCACTACCTTCGAGGACGCCGTCATCGCCATCGAGGACGGACACATTGCGTCGATCGACGAGCGCGCGGACGACGATGCCGGGGGGTCGCTTTCCGTCCCTGACGGGATCGCAGTTCCGGGGTTCGTCGACACACACGTCCATGGCTACGCCGGACACTCGGTCGAGGGCGACGCCGACGCACTGGTTGGGATGGCCGAAGGCGTCGTCGAGACGGGCGTTACTACGCTGTTCCCGACGACGACCTCGGAAGGGCGCTCACCCCTCGTCGCGGCGGCCGAAGCGACTGTGACCGCTGGCGAACGCGACCACGACGGCGCCGCGATCGCCGGGCTCCACCTCGAAGGACCGTATCTCAATCCGGACCAGCGGGGTGCTCAAGACCCCAACGCCCTCCGTGACCCGGATCTGGGAGAACTGCAAGAGATCGCGGCCGCCGCCGACGGACGGCTCGCACGGATCACGCTCGCTCCCGAATTGTCCGGCGCCACGGAGGCCGTTCAGTGGGCTCGCGAACGTGGGCTCGTCGTCTCGGCCGGCCACACTGCGGCTGACTACGAGACGGCGTCCCGGAGCTTCGACGCGGGCGTCTCGATCGCGACGCACCTCTACAACGGGATGGCGGGGTTCCACCATCGCGAACCGGGAGTTCTGGGGACAGCGCTCACCCGCGAGGATGTCACGGCCGAACTCATCGCGGATCTGATCCACCTCCACCCCGCCGCGATCGAACTCGCGCTGGCCACAAAGGGTCCGGAGGGATGCATGCTCGTCACCGATGCGATCGCCGCGACGGGGCTCCCGGACGGCGAGTACAGCCTCAGTGAACTGGACGTGGTCGTCGAGGACGGCGTCAGCCGCCTCCCGGACGGGACGCTCGCCGGTAGTACGCTCACGATGGACGACGCCGTCCGGAACCTCGTCGAGTCCGTCGGTGTGGGCCTCCCCACGGCAGTTCAGATGGCGAGTGCGGTCCCCGCCCGGGCGATGGGACTACGCGATCGGGGCCGACTGGCCCCTGGGCTGCGTGGAGACGTGACGATCCTCGATTCGGACCTGCAGGTCCAGGCGACGCTGGTCGGCGGAGAGATCGTCTACGAACGCGAGGGAGTGTGACAGACCTCGTCCATCGTCACAGCTCGATCGTGTCCCCGCGTTCCGGGGCCGCGGCGTCGAACCCGTCTTCGGACAGTTCTCCGGCGAAAGCCTCACAGCGGTCGCCGTGGACGACGAGAACCTGCGAGTTACGGTACTGATCGAGGAAGGCGAGCAGGCCGTCGCGGTCGGCGTGGGCCGAGAAGTCGTACTGTTCGACCTGGGCCGCAACAGGCATGACCTGGCCGTCGATCTCGGCGCGGCCGGTCTCCAGTAACTCCCGGCCCGGGGTCCCTTCGACCTGATAGCCGGTCATCGCGATCTTGTTCACCGGCCGATCGCGAATCTCGGGAACGTAGGTCATCGCCGGGCCACCCGAGAGCATTCCCGAAGTGGTGATGATCGCCGTGTTTTGGGCCGCAATGCGCTCGCGCTGGCCGTCGCGACCATCCACGAACCGGGCGTGAGATTTCGCCCGGCGCAGCGCTTCGGGATCGCGGACGAACTCCGGGTGACGACGGATCAGTTCAGTCACGTGCGTGCCCATTCCGTCGACGTAACAGGGTATGTCGTACGCGTCACAGATTAGCATCGCTTCCTGGGTGCGCCCGATCGCGAACGCCGGGATGACGACCGTCCCGCCCTCCCACAGCGTCGTCCTGACGCTCTCGGCGAAGCGTTCCTCGATCGCCGCCCGGGCTTCGTGGGTCACGTCCGAGTAGGTGCTTTCGGTGATCACCACGTCGGCTTCGGGGCGGGCAGTCGTTCCGGCGACCAATCGCTGATCGTCCGTATGAAAGTCCCCCGTATACAGTAGTCGCGTCCCCCCATCATCGGACTGCGTCCGATTTCCGGAGGCGCTTCGGGACTCGCTATCTTCGACCAGAATGTGGGCACTGCCGGGAATGTGGCCGGCGTCGAAGAAGGTGACCGCGTAGCCCGCCGCCTCGAACGTCTCGCGGTAGCCGTGGGTTTCCGAGACCTGTGTGACGCGTTTGACCTCCTGTTCGGTAAAGGGGCAGTCGTAGGTGCCCCCGTGGAGCTTCAGTGTGTCCCGCGCCAGCGTCAGTGCGAGCTCCCGTGTCGGCGGCGTCCAGTGAATCGATGGCCGGCGATCCCCCGACAACAGGGCGGGGATCATCCCGACGTGGTCGAGGTGCCCGTGGCTCACGACGACAGCCTCGGGGTCGGCATCCAGCGGAAACTGCGGGGGCGTGGCCGTCTTCATACCGAAGTCGATCAGCAGGTCGCCGTCGATCAACACCCCGCTGCGGCCGATCTCGCGGACGCCACCGAGAAACCGGACGTTCATCGCTATCCCGTAGCGGCCGGACTGGTTTGGGGGCGTCGATCCGATCGTGTCTTCGACCGCTGAGGCGCGACCGGACGGCAATCATCGGGTCGACACCGTCAGGCGCCGGGAGTTAAGACGTTCCCGTGGCTCGATATGGACGATGGTTCGGACCAAGACGATACGTCGAAGCTTCATCGCGGGGGTGTTCTTCGTGGCCCCGCTGATAGTCACCATCGTCGCGCTGCGGTTGCTGATCGGCTGGGCGTCGGGCTTCGTCAACCCTATCGTCGAAGCGACTGCGCTCTCACAGTACACTGCCAACATCACACTCGTCGCCCAGGCCATCACTGCGATCACGCTGGTCCTCGTCGTGACCATCCTCGGGTATCTCGCCCAGCGGTCGATCGGCCAGTGGCTGTTCGCGTGGTTCGACCGTGCCTTCGGCCTCGTGCCGGTGGTGAGTGTCATCTACACGAGCGTCCGTCAGATGACCCACGCACTGCGCAACCGGGAGAACCGCTACGAGAACGTGGTTCTCGTCGAGTATCCCCGCGACGGCGTCTACTCGATCGGGTTCGTCACCGCCGAGAGTCCCGAATCCGTCCAGACAGTCGCCGGCGAGGCGTTCAACGTCTTCGTCCCCACCAGCCCGAACGTGACCGGCGGGCGACTCCTGCTGGTCCCGAAAACCGACACCTACGACGTCGACATCAGCGTCCGGCGGGCGATTCGCCTGCTGATGACGACCGGTATGGCCGAAGACCAGACCGGGATCGAGCGCCTGGCCGAAGCGACTGACGTTGACCTTCCCGATGTCGACGATCTCGAGGCCGACAGGCCCGACTGACACGAAGATGGGATTGTCCGGGAGCGTCGCGAAGGGCCGGGACCAGCAACTTTTTAGGCTACCCTAAATAATCGTGCGATAATGCCGACCCAGGACGTCTGCATAATCGTGCCGACGATACGGGACTACGAGTCCGTCCGGGCGTACGCCGAGAACGCCCGCAAGCACGGGTTCGATCTCGAACGGTTGTTCGTCGTCCTCGTCACGGAGGACTTCTGTGACACCGAGGCGATGGAGCGGATGCTCGACGAGGAAGGACTCGACGGCGCTGTCTTCGACGGGAGCGCCCGCGAGCAGTGGTTCCGCGAGCAGGGGATCGAAGAGTACGACCACCTGATCCCGGCGGCCAGTCACGCCCAGACATCTTTCGGGCTGCTGTATCTCTGGGCATATGATCACTTCGAGTACGGCGTCTTCATCGACGACGATACGTTGCCACACGACGATGTGGACTTCTTCGGGACCCACCTCGCGAACCTCCACCACGAAGGGGAAGTCACCGCCGTCGAATCCGACGAGGACTGGGTCAACGTGCTCTATCAGTCCGAGTCCGACCTCTACCCCCGGGGATATCCCTACAGCGCCATGGACGAGGACTGGAGCGAGACGACCACGGATGTCGATGACGTCGTGGCCTCCCAGGGGCTGTGGACGAACGTCCCCGATCTCGATGCCGTGCGGATCCTCATGGACGGCGACCTGCAGGGGCAAGCCCAGACCCGCACCACGGCCGAGGACTTCGGCCGGGACTTCGTAGTCGCGCCGGACAATTATCTCACCGTCTGCTCGATGAATCTGGCCTTCCGCCGGGAGGTCGTTCCCGCGTTCTACCAGTTCCCGATGGACGACAACCCCTGGGATGTCGGGCGGTTCGACGACATCTGGTCCGGCCTCGTCCTCAAGCGTGCTGCCGACGTCCTCGGCAAGCAGATATACAACGGCGATCCCCTCTGTGAACACAACAAAGCCCCACGTTCCACGTTCGGCGACCTGGCGAACGAGGTCGCCGGACTGGAACTCAACGAACACGTCTGGGAACTCCTCGACCGCGCCGGAGAGGATGCCGATTCCTATCGCGAGGTCGCCGACGCAGTGGCTGCGGAACTGATCGGTGCCGACGCCACAGAGTGGGAGAACAGCGAGTTCCTCGCCTACTGTGGCGAACACCTGCAGGAGTGGCTGGACTGCCTGGCAGCTCTCGAGGGCGGGCAAGCGATCGAATCGCGGGCCGCCGCGACGACGGACTGATCGGTCTGGTGCTCCGGCAGCCGGTGTGATTGCCAACCGTCTCCGGGCCGGCTTTCACTTCCACGAGCCAAGTTTCACTTCCGCGGGCCAAGCTTCACTTCCGCTGTCCAAGCACCCAAGTACCGTGCCTGTGAACTAAACCCATGGCCACGTTCCTCACTAAGCTTCTCGATAGCATCGTCGAGATGCCGGCGAAGTTCGCCGACGTCGCGATGCACGATCCCATCGGCGCGGTTCTGATCGCGTTCGGCGCGCTGTTCGTCGGCCTGGCAGTGCTCGCGGGTGGCGTCCTCTCGCTGGGAGCGGTCCTCGACCTGTTCAGTCCGTTCCGGCCCGCGCGAGAGCATCGGCCGCGAGGTCGATAGCCCCCTCCAGATCGGGGCCCAGCGGCGACGCAACAACGAAACTGTCCACGTGCTCGCGAGCCGTGGCGATCCGCTCGGCGACGGTCTCGACGGTTCCGGCGATCGCGAATGCGTCGATCATCGCCGGAGTCACCGCTCCAAAAGCTTCCTCGAAGTCTCCACGTCCGATCGCCTCGCCGATCGTCGCCGCGCGGTCGTGATCGAGATCGTGTCTGTCCAGCACCGGCGGCGCGGCGCTGCCGGCGATGAACGCGACAGGTGGGCGGGCGGCCTCCCGTGCTGCCTTGCCGTCATCGGCGACGCTGACACTCGCGTATGCGGCCACGTCTACCGCCCCACGGTCCGCCGGACGCTCGGCGCGGCCCTCCTCGATCCGCTCGGCCGACCATTCCAGGTCCCGGGGATGGGCCGCGTTGACCAGCACGCCGTCGGCGTGTTTCGCGCTCATCCGGAGCATGTGCGGGCCCTGTGCGCCCACGTAGACGGGGATCTCCTCGACCGCGTAGTTCAGACTCGCGTCCGTCGCCTGGAACGTCCCGTCGTGGTTGACAGTCTCACCGGCCCAGAGGTCCTGTGCAACCTTGAACGCCTCCAGCACTCGGCGCAGCGGCGACTCGCGTTCGACGCCCAGGTTCGACAGCGTCGACGCGTCCCCGGCACCGATACCGAACAGGCCGCGACCATCGCTGACCTCCTGGAGGGTGGCCATCCGCGAAGCCAGCCGGACGGGATGGGTCTCGTAGGGGTTGACCACGCCCGGGCCCAGATCGATCGTCTCGGTCGCCCGGGCGATCGACGAAAGCGTCAGGAACGGGTCGCGGTTGTTGTAGTGGTTGCTGGCGAAGACGGCGTCGAAGCCCGCCGCTTCGGCGCGTTCCGCCAGCTGCGTTACCTCTTCGACCGGGTGTTCAGGGGTGAGTTCGATCGCGTTCATGGGTCGTATTCGTAGTCGGCGAGTGCCTGGCGGACGAAATCGCTCTCGCGGTCGCGAAACAGCGCGTCGTGTCCGGCGTGATCGCCGAACTCCCAGTCGCGAATTACCGCAACTGGGAGTCCGTCGCTTCCTTCACCAGTGACGAGGTTGGCTGTGGCCGCGAGTTCGTCGGCGACCGCCTCGACGGTCGCCGTCATCTCTCGTCCCTCCCGATCGTACTCGCCGCGCCAGTCCCGACACGCCGGCAGGCCGGCCCAGCCGACTGCGACGCCACGCTGGCCCTGGCGGAACGCCCGCCCCGACGTGTCCGTGACGATTACGGGAACGTCGAGTGCCTTGCATAATCCCGTCGCACTCGCCGTGGGATCCTCGGGCAGCAACAGCAGATCACTGCCGGGCACGTTCGAGCGGTCGATGCCCGCGTTGACGGTGATGTGCCCGAAGCGTGTGACCGCCAGGATGAACGGGGACGCGAGGATGATCTCTTCGCTCTGTTCGATGACCGCCTGCGCGAATCGGGGGTCCTTTCGTTCGCCAGCGACGTCGCCGATCCGGGCAGCGATCTCCCGCGCCCGGTCGCCGGGATCGAAGTCTGCCAGATCCGCGTGCCGGCCCTCGGCCTTCGAGACGATCGTGCTGGCGACGGTGAGGACATCGCCATCCTGCAGGTCGACGTGCTCGTCGATCAGCGCCGACAGATCGTCGCCGGGACGGACCTCCGGCAGTCCCTCGACCGCGAAGACCTCCATGCCGTCGACTCCGGTGGGACCCGCCAAAAGTCGCCCGGTCGTGGCCGGTTCGGCCGCCGTCGAAACCGCCCTATCGCTGTTCGCGGCATCTCTCAGATGCCGCTCGCCTGTGTCGAGGCCTCCCTGCGGTCGGCCTCGCTGTTCACGGCTCGCTACGCTCTCACGGCTTCGCCGTTCGAGATACCGAGGGCTCGCTTTGCTCGGTCTCACTTCTCGCGGTTCGTTTCACTCACCGCTCGCCTGTGTCGAGGCCTCCCTGCGGTCGGCCTCGCTGTTCACGGCTCGCTACGCTCACCGTTCACTTTCAATGAGACCTCGCTCCGCTCGGTCTCACTATCCTCGATGGACGGTCACATCGATCTCGCTGTCGGCGACTTCGGCGAGTAACATGGTCGCCTCCGTTGCCGGGGACGCGCCCGTGACGCTCCCGGGGTTGAGCAGGCGCACGCCGTCGACGACCTCGTCCAGCAGTTCGTGGGTGTGACCGGCGACGCCGACTGTCGGCCCTTCACCCGCGTGTTCGGCGACGATCCCAGCGACTCGGGGTTCGTAATCCTGACGCGAACCCGTTCCGTGCGTGACGACGAACTTGACGCCGCCCAGCGTCACGGTCTCGACCGTCGGCAAGCCCAGCGCTCGCGGGTCCATGTTGCCAGCGACGGCCGTCAGACGCTTGGCGGCGCCGCGGACGTCCGCGAGCGCCTTCGAGGAGTCGAAGTCACCGGCGTGGATGACGTGGTCCGCACCTCGCATGCGTTCGAGCGCCCAGTCCGGTATCCCGGGTTCCCTGGTCGGGACGTGTGAATCACTGACGATGGCGACGTCCATGTCGCGCCGTCGTGGACGGACGGCCTTAATTCCCGTGTCACTCCCGACTGTCGGGTCTCCGCGCCGTACCTTCTTTGGGACCCGCCCCCAACCCGCTGTCATGGAGAAGACCGACGTCGTCACCTGCTTCCTCCGGCACGACGCCGAAGTGCTGCTGTTACGCCGTAGCGAGGCGGTGGGCTCCTACCGCGGGCAGTGGGGAGCCGTCGCCGGCCACGCCGAGGGCGATCCCGACGCCGCCGCCCGAGAAGAAATCGCCGAGGAAACCGGACTGGCAGAGGCCGTCACACTCCGACGGCGTGGCGAGGCCTTCGACGTCGTCGACGACGAACGCGGGACACACTGGGTCGTCCATCCGTACCTCTTCGAAAGCGAGCACCGCGAGGTTGAGGTCGATTGGGAGACCAGCGAGTTCGAGTGGACCCATCCCACCGAGATCCTCCGTCGGGAGACCGTTCCGGACCTCTGGGGTTCGTACGATCGCGTGCGACCGACTGTCGAGACCGTCGGGGAGGATCGCGAACACGGCTCGGCATGGCTATCCGTCCGGGCGCTGGAAGTGTTGCGCGACGAGGCAGGACTGGCCGCGTGGGGACCGGACGGCGACTGGTCCGGCGTCGCCGATATCGCCCGGGAACTCCGCGACGTGCGCCCCTCGATGCCGGTCGTCACGAACCGCATCAACCGGGTGATGACGAGGGCACAACACACGCCGGAACGCATCGAGCAGTACGCCCGCGAAGTCATCGCCGAGGGGCTCTCGGCCGACGAGGCGGCCGTGAGCGCCGTTGCCGACCGCCTCCCGGAACGGATCGCGACGCTCTCTCGATCGGGTACCGTCCGCGCGACACTCGAACGGGTCGAACCCGACGCGGTCCTGATCGCCGAGTCCCGTCCCGGTCGAGAGGGGGTCGCCGTCGCCGAGTCACTGGCTGGGGAAACCGACGTGACGCTGTCGAGCGACGCGGGTCTCGCGTGGGCGATCCACGAGTGGGGCGCCGAGGCCGTCCTCGTCGGTGCCGACGCGATCCGTCCCGACGGGGCCGTCCTCAACAAGGTCGGCACGCGGGCAGCCGCGCTCGCTGCTGCCCACGACGGTATCGAATTTCTCGTCGTCGCGGCCGCCGATAAGGTCAGCCCCAATGGCGACCTTGTGATCGAGTCAGCCGGCCCCGAGACGGTCTACGATGGCCCGAGCGATCTGTCGGTCTGCTCGCCGCTGTTCGACGTGACGCCGCCGGACGTGATTGACGCGATCGCCACCGACCGTGGCGTGCTGGATCCGGCGGGTATCGAGACCGTGGCAGCGGACCACCGGGAGAACGCCGACTGGGCGGCCTGAGTCGAAAGTCGAGACGTTGGAATATACAGGCCCCGTCTCAGACGGGCGATTCTGGAAGTGAAGGCTGATTGTCTTCCCATCGAACAGCCGAAAGCACGACCGGAAGTTGCGTGAGGCGGTCTTCGAGGACAGACAGTGGATGTACGTCGAGAAAATCGGCCGCGTGGCGATCGACCGTCGTCCCCTCGTAGTCAACCTGGACGTGACACGGTCCGAGATCGGAATGGTCGGCGTCCCGGTGGAATCCGAGCATAAGATCTCGCTCGGGTTCGATCCAGTTCAGACGATAGAAGGCATAGTCGACGTCGCGGGGATACCAGAATCGTATTTCCAGCCGTGCGGTCCCGGGATCGTAGGAATCGCCGAAGAACACCGCCGTCTTGACGTCGGCAAGTACGTAACGCGGTCGTCGCCGAGATGGGCTATATCGAACGCTCTCACAGCCGGCATGTTTCGAAAGCCTGTCGTGGACCCTCCGGAGTAGCGTTCGTTGCGTGTAACGATCCCGGCCGGCGAGAAACAGCATCGAACGTTAACTCCTCGCTCGCTCGGCCATGGATCGCATCCCCTCGCGGGACGCTTCGACGTCGGCATACAGCGCCAGGGCGTGTTTGAGGATCTTTCGATCTGCCTCGTTCTCCTGCCAGAACGAGATGACATCGCGCCGTTCGCTGATCTCGGCACTCGACAGCGCGTCGTCGGCGAGGGTCTGCTCTAACCCTTCCCAGGAGTCCACGTCGTAGGCTTTCTGCCAGTCTTCGATCTCGGCGGTGATGGTCGCCAGTTCACTCCGGAGTTCCTCGCGCGTGTTCTCCTCGATCAGCGTCCGGATCTCGTCGAAGAACAACTGTGTCCGATCCGGCTGATACCGGGTTGCGTCGTCGCTGTCGATCCGCTGGAGTCGACCCTGTTCGAGCAGATCTTCGAGCGCCTCGTTTGCTGTGCTCCAGGCAACGTCCGCCTGCTCGCTGATCCAGTTAGTCGAGCGCGGTTCACGAAGCGTCTCCGCGACCGACTGGACCCGTTCGCGTGCGCTCGTCGCCGCTGTCCAAGACTGCGTGTCCTTGCGTGGATCGTCCGTCATTCCAGGCTCCTCTAGTCTGACGTTCGTCTTCCCCTCATTTAAAGTCATGGCCTCTTGAATATCTGAGAGTGCTGCGTCGGATCTAGTCGATCTCTCGGTCGCACGGAGAATACGTGTATTTTTCAGGATCGGTCCGCTACACCCTGACGGTGGCGATGACGAGCAGTTACCCCCACTGAGCCCCTTCTGATGAGAAGCTCATCCGAGCCACCGTCGATTCTCCTGGGCGAGCCCCCAGGACACAGCCGGCCCGATAGCTCCGACTATCGGTCCCGATTCGTGTCCTCAGCGGTCGATTCTCGATCGTAACGGTAGTCAGTCGCCCCTGTTCAGCGGGGTTTCGACCGTCGATCTTTCGTGACGAGAAAAGCACGAAGCTACCGGCGGGACTCGCGGCGCGCCCCGACAGCAGGGAGTCAGGCGACGTTGAACCCTTTCTCGCGGAGGAAATCCTCGACGCGCCCGGTGTGATTGCCCTGGAGTTCGATCTGGCCGTCCTCGACGGTACCCCCACACGCGAACTTCGATTTGAGGTCCGAAGACAGGCTGTCCATGTCGACGTCGCTCGGATCGAACCCTTCGATGATCGTTACCTCTTTCCCGTAACGGCGCTCGTCGATGCGGATGTTGATCTCCTGGGACTCCTTGGCGACGTCTTCACAGACGCAGAGCTCCTCAGGCAACCCGCACGTCGAGCAGACTTCCGACATTACAGTCCGTTGTTGGGAATCTTCCTATTAAACACTGTCGGGATTTGCCACGCTACTACCGAAAAGCGACCGCCAGCGCCCGCTTGACTGACGTTCTCACGGGACGTACGTCGAAATAGTTCTTCTCTGATAGCTACGCGACGGCGTCCCCGTCACTCCCTGGCGAGTTCGTCGACCAGTTCGACGGCTTCCTCGGCCGCCGCCTCGCTGACCGTCCCACCGTATATGGCTCGTTCCCGGATGGCTGCGACGCGCCGGGCACGGTCGTCGGCGTCAACCGCGTCGAGGTACGTCCGGACAGTCTCACCCTGTCGGCGTGGTCGATGTCGGCGTGCCAGCAACGCAGACAGTCGCTCGGAGGCGCGTTCGACGTCTGTTTCGGGGTCTCCCCGGGGTTGCCAGCGCAGCCAGACGGCCCGATAGGCCCGCCGACTCACCCCGGTTCGGTGTGCCATGCCGACGATCCCCAACAAGGCAAGCAGCCCCAGCGTTGCCTGTTGGGCCGTCGGCAACCCGACGGTCGTGATGCCCGTCTCCGTCCGGGTGTCCGTTCCCGAACCGGACTGGCCCGATGATTCGCCGTTCGGCGTCAGGGTGACGTCCACCGGCACCTGTTCGCCCTGAACCATCGGCGTGACGAACTGACTGGTCCCGTTGGCTGCGTCCGGTTCGTCACCCTCAGTCGTCGGCGTCGGCGTCCACTCGCCGCGCTGACTGTCGTTGGTGTCGACGTTCGCGCCCCCGCTCTCGCGGGCGGTCTCCAGATCGGTCTGTCTGACCGAGTCCCGCGGCCCCGACGGCGTCGGATCGAATCGGACCCACCCGATGTCCGTAAAGTACACCTCGACCCAGGCGTGGGCGTCGTGCCCGCGGACGACCCACTCGTTCTCGCTGACGCGCTGGCCCGGCCCGTATCCGACGACCATGCGTGCCGGGATGCCCTGGCTCCGCAACATAACCGTCATCGTCGTCGCGTAGTACGTACAGTAGCCCCGCTCCATCTCGAAGAGGAACGCATCGGCCACGTCACCCGACGGCTGGGAAACGTTCAGTGAATACTCCCGGTTGGATTCCAGCCAGTCTTCGATCACCCGTGCCGTGTCGTAGGGGTTGTCGGCGTTGGCGGTCAGCCGCCCGGTCCGGGCACCGACTCTGTCGGGTGTACTATCCGGCAACTGGAGGTACCGGTCCGCGATCGTCGCCGGGTAGTCCTGCTGGGCGGCCCGAAGTTCCGGCAGCGTCGCGACCGGGACGGCGCTCTCGACGCGGTAGGTCTCGTTGGGCGCAAGCGTCCGTGACGGTCGCAACCCGCCCAGGCTGGTAGCGCGTGCGGACTCCGCAGGCAAGCCAGTCACGGCCCGCGGCCGCCAGACAGCCGGCATCGTCCGGATCTCCGTCAACGGCCGGTAGGTCTGCTCGACGACGCGATCCCGGCCGGCCGGCGTTCCGAGCCGACGGTCAAGCGACCCGGTCGATCCCTGCCGGATCCATCCATCGCCAGTGTAGAGGTCGTAGGCGCCGACCCGCCAGTATTCGGATTCGTTGCTCCGGACACGATAGCGGACCGACGAGGAGAGTTCGAGACTCCCGAGAATCTGGAATTCGGAGTCGGCTTCGAGCAGGTTGCCCTCGATCGTGTCGGCCGTTCCGGATTCGCCAAACCCCGGCTTGTTGAGACCGGTATCGGGCGAGAACGTGTACCCCATCCCGGTCGGAACGAGCGTGATTGTCGCCGACGTGAGGATGACCAGGGCCACGACCGTCGCGACGATGTCGGCGTCGCCGACCGACGCCTCGAGTCGATCGAGTTCGCCGACGCCGACGAGCGCGACCACGCCGACGACCCCGAGCAGTGCCAATTCTGGCCCGGCATCGCCTGTCAGGACGAAAAACAGGGTCGTCGTGCCGCCGACGCCAGCGCCGGCGACGTAGCGACGCCTGACAGCGAGATACCACGTCAGGAACACGGGAGCCGGCGTCACTGCGAGCACCCACGTCTGGAGGTTGACGATCGCCAGCACGGACTGACCCGTCAGCAGGGCAATGGTGTAGCGGACGTGGGGCCACAGCTCAAAGCCGACGCGGGGCAGCCCGGTGATATACCAGCCCAGTCCGCCGACCAGCAGGAGCGCCGCCAGCACGACTGCCACCCGGTCAGTCAGATACCGGGCGAGCACCGTCGTCCCCACGAACGTCAGCGCGACGATCGTCAGGAACGTCCGGGGATCGCTGATCACGTCGACTACGTGATAGAGAACGCCGACGAACGAGCCGATCACTAACAGCGTGGCCCCCAATGCCAGCACTCGAAGCGGCGCGGGCACGGACACGCGCTCGAATACCGTACCGACACGCCCCTCGTCCATCCTCACGCGGCGGACACCTCCGTCCGGTCCGGTCCGCCCGACCGTGCCGGGAGGTCGATCGCCCGCTCGCCCGTCCGGATGGTCTCGAAAGCGAGCGTTCGGTCCGCGGTATCGACGGTAACGGCGTCGTCCTCACCGACGATCCGGACATCAGCGTCGTCCCAGGTGCGCTCGTCGAGCGTTCCCGGCCCGGTCTCGGCCAGCAACCTGAGCACGTCACCGCGGTGGGGCCGGCCGCTGCCCGCATCGAGGTGTCCGTCAGGAGCCGTCACTCCGACGTCCAGCCCCATCTCCAAGAGAAACAGGGCGATGCTGGCGGCGGCGCCCGCGGCATCGTCGATCCGCTCGCGGGTCGCAGAAACCGTGAGTTCGACGGTACCGGTCGACTCCTGGCCGGCGAACTCGACGACGACGAACTCCGGTAGCCGCTTGGCACTGGCCTTCCAGGCGATGTCGCGCAGCGGATCGCCCGGCACGTACTCCCGGAGCCGGTCGATCTCCTGTCGCTCCGACGTCCGGGCTTTCTGGACGATCGCCGACAGCGTTTCCGACCCGGAGACGTCGGAGACGGACGGATAGACGAGCACCGACGTCCGCTCCTCGAGGCGCTCCGCTCGCTCGAAGAGACCGAGTGCATCGCGCAGTCGAATCGTCGCCGGGCCAACCGTGTGTCGGCCCCGCTCTGCCAGCGTCAGTTCGTAGGCTATCTCGACCGGCAGCGTCCCCTCGAAGTCGTTTCCGGCCGCCCCCAGCCCGTCCGAGAGATCGTCCGTCACGTGGACGATCGTTCCACGGGTGCCGCTCGCGGCGAGCGTGACGGTCCGGGTCTCAGCCGGGAACCCGGGCGCGGGCGTCGAGCGCTCGATCGAGGGGCGATCGGCCAGCCGAAGCTGGACGGCGCCGACCGCGAGGGCGATCACCGCCGTGACGGCGACGGCGTTCAGCGCCCGACTCCCGAACACCCACGCCACGAGAACGGTGGCGAGGGCCGCCCCGACCACCGCCCACCCGCGTCGAGTCAGTCGCATGGATCACTCGACGGGGACTGCCTCGATCATTTCCTCGAACAGTCCGGCAGCCGTCGTCTCGTCGAGGCGCGTACGGAGTCGATGGGGGAAGACGACTTCGGCCTCCATCTGTACGTCGTCGGGGACGACGTAGCCACGTCCCTCGAGAACAGCCCGGCCCTGGGCCGCCCGGAGCAACAGCAACGACGCCCGCGGACTCGCACCGAGTTCGGCGTGTTCGCGCGTGTACCGCGCCAGTCGGGTCACGTACTCCCGGATCGGTTTCTCGACGGTCACGTTCGCGGTCACCTCCCGAGCCGTCTCGAGGTCCGACAGCGTCGCGACCGGATCGACCGCCTCGATCGGATGTCTCCCGACGACCCGTTCGAGCATCTCACTTTCCTCCTCCTCCCCGGGGTAGCCGAGTTCGAGTTTCTTCATGAAGCGGTCGAGTTCGGCCATCGGCAAATCGTAGGTTCGGTCGCGCTCGACGGTGTTCTGGGTCGCAATGACGGTGAACGGCTGTGGGACCGCGTGTGTCTTGCCGTCGACTGTGACCTGCTCTTCCTCCATTGCTTCAAGCAGCGCACTCTGGGTCTTCGGCGGTGCCCGATTTATCTCGTCGCCAAGCACCACGTTGGCGAAGATAGGGCCGGGCCGAAACTCGAAGGCCCCGGTCTCCTGGTTGTAGACGCTCGCCCCCGTCACGTCCGAGGGAAGCAGATCCGGCGTGAACTGGATGCGCTTGAACGAACTGTCGAAGGAGGCCGCAATCGCCCGCGAGAGCATCGTCTTGCCGACACCGGGGACGTCCTCCAAGAGAACGTGTCCCCGGCCGAGCATCGCCGTGAGAATGTGTTCGACGACCTCGCGGTGACCGACGATGACCTCCCCGACGGACTCGATGACGCGCCCGACCGTCTCCCCTACCTCCTCGACTGCCTCGTCGTGGGACCGACTTGCCGCGGTCGGTTCAGTCCCCGTCATGGTTCGTCTCGACCCACGGCGTGTTGGTGTCTGCCCCTGTCCGCCCGCCTAGCCCTCTCGTCGGCCGACGTGACTCCGATCGTTCGCCGCGGCACTCGCGGGACTGACTGTTGATTGTGGGCGCGTCCCATGGATACACGGCACAATATATGTGACTGGCGTACTTGTGGGTCACGGTAGTTGATGTCTGTGTGGGACGACGGCGATCTGCCGATCGACTGCGTGATCAGCGACGATTGGATGGCTGGCCTCGACGGACTCGAACTGCACGACCACGTCACCGAGCGCCGTCCGACGGGAAGCGACCAGACCGGTCCGGACGCCGGGCTGAAGACGATCCGCCGTCCGTTTCGCCAGCCGAGACTGGCGCGTCGACCACGCACCTGCGGGACCCACAGCGTATTTCCTCGGATACGCCGTAAATAGCGGCGTGAATCTCACCGAGCATTTCGAGGACTTCGGCCGCCGGGACTGGGAGACTGACGACCTCGAGGGGACGGTCCGGTTGGCGCTGATCGGTGCCGGGTGGTTCACCCGCGAGTGGGCGCTACCGGGGGTCGAACGCGCCGCCCACACCGAGCCGACGGTGATCGTCGACGTCGATCCCGAACGTGCCGAGGCACTCGCCGACGAGCATGGCATGACCCACCTCACGCCCGGGGAGTTCCACGACGGTGTCGCCCAGACCGAGTACGACGCCGTCTACGTCTGTACGCCGAACGCGACCCACCTGGAGTACGTCGAGACGGCGGCCGCGACCGGCACAGACGTCCTCTGTGAGAAGCCGATGGAAGCCGACGCCCGACGGGCGGCCCAACTCGTCGAGGTCTGTGAGCGGGCCGACGTCTCGCTGATGATCGGCTATCGGATGCACCTCGATCCCGTCGTCAGGCGAAGCAAGGAAGTGATCGAGGCGGGTGCGATCGGCGAAGTCGTGCAAGTACAGGGCAACATGTCCCAGCGGATGATCGCCGAACTCGAGGGCGACGCTGGCGAGCAGTGGCGACTGGACCCCGACCTCGCCGGTGGCGGCGCGATGATGGACATCGGGATCTACCCGCTGAACACGACGCGGTTCCTGCTTGACGCCGATCCCGAGCGAGTCTCCGCTTCGATCGGGTCGACCCACGAGGCGTTTGCCGATGTCGAAGAGCAGGTCGCCGTCCGGGCGACCTTCGAAGGTGACGTCCCCGTGCTGTTCACGGCCAACCACAATGCCTACCACGACAGCTTCCTCCGGGTGACCGGCACGGATGGACAGGTCATCATCGACCCGGCGTTCTTCGAGCGTGAGGACCGTGGCCTGGAGATCCGACGCGACGGCGAGCGGATCGACATCGACGTCAGCCAGGTCCACCAGCTCGAAGAGGAGTTCGCGTACTTCGCCGAGTGCCTGCTGTCGGGTCGGGATCCCGGACCGGATGGCGAGCACGGCTGCCTGGACATGCGAGCCATCGATGCGATCTACGAATCCGCCGAGACGGGCGAGACAGTACCCGTCGACAGGTGAAGGCGCGAAGGAGAGTGCACGACGTCTTCCGGATGGGAAACCGTCGGTTCACGAAGGAACGAGCAAGGCAGAATCACCCTCGCTCACTGAATCGAGGGTGGCGTTGTGATGAGTACACCATGCCGGTCGGCCGACACGGGCGGAGTTAGGCCTCGGACGGGTTGTGGGTCTGCTGGCCGAGCGCCCGGGCCAGTGCGATCACGACGCCCAACCCGGCCTTGACGTCGGGGTCTCGAGTGGCCTTCAGCAACCCGATCGCGCCGACTTCTTCGGGTTCCTCGCTGGTCGCCTCGCCCAGCGCCGCCAGTGCGTCTTCCAGTCCGCGCGCGATGTCGTCGTCCGCTGCGGTGTCGGCGACCTCGCCAAGTCGCGTTCCGGTCGAAGCAAGCGACATGACCATCTCGTCGTCCATCGCAGCGCTCGCCAGCGAGGCGAGTTCGGCCAGGTCGAGTAGATCGTCGAGCGTGCCCGTCCGCTGCAGCTCGGCGACTTTCTCGACACCGTCGGCGAGGTCGTCGGCGTTTTGCCCGACGGCTTCGCCCAACTGAACGGTCTCGTCGGTGGCAATTTCGTTGGCGGCCAGCCCGAGATTCGTTCCCGTTCCGGCCAGCGACTGGATCATCTCGTCGTCCATCGCCGAGGTGGCGACGTCGGCGGCGTCCAGCAGATCGTTGACCAGCCCGAGGCGTTCGAGCAGACGGGCGACCTCCTCGGGGTTGTCCGCGACCAGCGATTCGAGGTCGGCCGGCGCGTCGGTCTCGTCGTCCATCGCCGCGGTTTCGGAGTCGCTCACGCGAACCACCTCACAGGAGCCCTCTGGCGGTCAACCAGTAGGACTCGTTGTAGCCCAGTTTCGCCCAGTGGACGGGTTTGGAGGGTTCGCGCATGGTCGGTTCGTCACCGTACGCGAACTCGACGAACGTCGCCTCGTCCATGCCGGTCTCGATGAAACAGACCGTCTTGCCTTCGTATGCGGATGTCGGGGTTTCCCCACGAACGCGGCTGGCGATCCGGTCGGCGACGACGCCCGCCTCGTAGTGGGCGACGCTGCCGGCCTTGCTCGTCGGGACGTCGGCCACGTCGCCGATCGCGTAGACATCGTCGGCGTGTTCAGCTTCCAGTGTCGCCCGGTCGACGTCGATCCAGGTGTCGCCCAGTCCGGATTCACTGACCAGCTCGCTGGCAGTGTGGGGCGGGATCGCCACGAGCAGATCGTACTCGAGTTCGTTGCCCTCCATCGTCTCCAGGACTCTCTCGTCGGGATCGACCGTCTCGGCGTTGAAGAACGTCTCGACGTTGATGTCCCGTTCCGCGAGTTTCGGCGTCGCCCAGTCGGCGACCGACTGCAGGCCGTGGGCGCGCTGGATCGGGTACGTGTAGGTGATTTCGACGTCCTCGCGGAGTCCGCGACGGCGCAGCCAGTCGTCGGCCATGAAGACGAACTCGAGGGGGGCCGCCGGACACATGTGGGGCACGCCGATGACCGATAGCACGAGATGGCCCTCCTCGAAGTCGGCCAGTTCGTCACGGAGAGCCTCGGCGCCCGCAGGTCCGTAGAAGTGGTGGCCCCCTTCAGCGAGACCTGGGACTTCCTCTGGGGCGAGGTTCGCGCCCGTCGCCATCACGAGGTGATCGTAGCCGAGTTCGCCGCCGTCTTCGAGCGCGACGGACTTCCCGTCGGTGTCGATCCCCGTCACGCGATCGACGCGAAGATCGACCCGGCGGTCCAGCAGATCCGACAGGGGCCGCCGTGCCTCCTCGACGGTCTTCTTGCCGAAGGGGACGTAGAGGTAGGCGGGTTTGTACTGCTGGTCCTCGCCGTCGTTGATCACGGTCACGCGGGCGTCGCCGGCGTCGATCGCCGACCCGAGTCGCTCGGCGAGTCGGTTCGCCAGGACAGTGCCGCCGGTGCCGCCACCGACGACGACGATCTCTTCGGTCATGTGGTCTCGACGTAGATGGCCCAGTGGTCGTCGTGTTCTTCGATCGTTACCAGTTCGTGCCCTGCCTCTTCGAGCCACTCGGGCACGTCGTTCTTCGAACCCTCGTCGCTCGTCAGCAGTTCGATGACGGTCCCGGCTTCGACCTCTTTGACCTTCCCGATGAGGTCCATCAGCGGGCCGGGACAGGTTGCGCCGCGCGAGTCGAGTTCGATATCTGGGGTTGGTGTGTCACTCATGGTGGTCACCTCAGACGAACAGCACCTGCTTGTCCGATGCACGTTTCAGGAAGCCGGCGACACCAAGCGTGTCGTCGAAGACGTCGACGTAATCGTCGAGATCCGTATCCATGATGTCCATCACCATCTCGCAGGCGTAGACCTCGAGCGGACCGATTCCCTTTGCGCGTTCGAGTTGCTCGAAGAACAGCGGGACCTCGTCGCCACCGCCCTGGAGCATCGCTTCGCCGGCCGGCCCGGCCACCTGGAAATCACCGCTCTCGATGCGGTCTTTCTCGAAGGCCGAAAGGCCGTTCATCGTTACGAATACCTGTACTGGCGTGTCCGAGGACGCCGCGATCGAGCTGATCATGCTGACTGCCTGTACACGCTCCAACTCTCCGGATGCGAGGACCACTGCGTATCCTGTCATAGCTGTCTCACACATTCGGATTGGTTCCCGGACGTTATAGTATTTCGCAATCATTCCAAGATAGTGAGAAAACAGATCAGTCGTCGCGTGGCTATTGGGATACGTCGACACGGAAGGAGTACCCACTCGGTCGTTTTTTGAGGCGGCCGGTCATCTGTCCGGCAATGACCGTCCGCGAGGTGGCCGCCCGGGCCTACAGGGAGGGGCTGCCGGCACTTTCGGCCAGCCTCGTGGGCGGCTTGCTCGCTGGTGTCGTCCTCGGCGGGATGCGGGCAGAACTGACTGCGATCGACGGGTTGCTCGTCCTGGTCCCGGCGTTGCTCGCCACACGAGGGAACGTCTACGGGTCGCTAGGTGCGCGGATCGCGACCGCGCTCCACCAGGGGTTGCTCGAACCGCGCGTGAGTGAGGCCGACGATCGCCTGCTACGGGCGGTCGCGGCGGCGATCGCCAACGGCCTGCTCGCCAGCGCCTTCGCGGCCGTCGTGGCGACAGCGGCGCTCGCCTGGCTGGCTCGACCCGCTGCCAGTCTGGCGATTCTCGTGGTTGTCGCCGTCATTTCCGGGTTGCTCTCCGGACTCGCGCTGGCGACGACGGTCGTCCTGTTCGTCTTCGCGGGCTTCCGTCGCGGGTACAACCCTGACACGCTGGTGGGGCCGCTGGTCACGACTGCGGGGGATGTCTTCGGGATGGGCGCCCTGCTGCTCGCCGCCAGGCTCGTCATCTGGGGGGTCGGCTGACGTGGCCCGAACCGACTGGACGGTCCGGGCGATCACGCGAGCGATGTTGCCAGTCTTGCTCGTGTTGACTACGATCGAGATCGGCAGCGGGCTCGTCCTCGGGAGTTTCCAAGCCGATCTGCTAACCTACCCCTCGCTGTTGATCCTCGTACCCGTCACAATCGGGACGGCAGGCAATCTCGGGTCCATGCTGGCCGCGCGACTCTCGACGGCGTTTCACCTCGGGACGCTCTCCTTTGCCGTCGACGACGATCGACTGCTGGGCAATGCCGTCGCTACGGTCGCACTGGCGGTGTCGGTCTTTCCCGTGATCGGCGTTGGCGCATGGGGCTTAGGTGTGCTCACTGGCGGGCCAGCCCTGTCAGTGACGACGGTGCTCGCCGTTGCCGTCACCAGCGGCGCGGTGCTGTCGATCCTGGCGATCGTAGTAACCGTCGTAGCGACGTACGTGGCCTATCGGCTGGAACTCGATCCCGACGACGTGGTGATCCCCGTCGTCACGAACGTCTGTGACGTGCTTGGCGTGGTGGTGCTGTTCGTCGTCGTCCAGATACTGGTGTAGGACAGTCGGAAAATCAGACCAGCGCTCGCAGCGTCGACCAGAAGTCCGGCATGTCCTCGCCGTGCTCGACGCGGACCGGAACGAACCCGGCCTCGCGAGCACCTTCGACGTCGGCGTCGGTGTCTCCCACCATGACGTACTCCTCGGCGTCGATCGACTCGCGCGCACGATCGAACATCGCCGCGTCTGGTTTGTGTGCGCCGATGTCGTCGGAGACGATCACAGTCTCGAAGTGGTCCAGTAGTCCGTGGTGTTTCAGTTTCGCGCGCTGGAAATCGCCGACGCCGTCGGTCAGCACGCCCAGGGCGTTCTCTGCGCCGAGTGCCACAAGACTCTCACGGGCGTCCTCGCTCACAGTCGTTCGCTCACATTCGGCTCTGCGTAGCGCACCAACCAGTTCGTCCGGCTTGGCGTCGAGGCCCTCACTCTCACAGACCGCCTCCATTCCGGCCAGGTAAGGGTCCGGTTCGAGTGCGTCGAAGTGCTCGCCGAAGGTCGAGAGGAACCGCTCGCTCGCGGCGGCCGGATCGGCGACAGTCCCGCGCAGAACGTCCGCGACGATCTCCTCGTAGGGTTCCTCGAACGTGAGCAGGGTTCCATCGAGATCGAAGAAGATTGCCGTCGACATTCAAGCGTTCCCGTTGGGATCGATCGGGCGGCCGTCCTCGGTCGGCGGCGCGACGTGATCGATGTACGATTCCACGTCGGGTTCCGCAACGCGGACGCTGACGTGGATCTCGCCGAGTTCGTCGGGTTCGCCCACCGAGAACGTCACCACGCTCTCGAAGGCGGCCTGTTTTTTCAGCGTGAAGGTGAAGCGGTCTCCCTGACGAGTGTCGAAGAAAACACCCCTGGCCGTATCGAGGATCTCCCGGCGATGCAGCAGTTCCGAGAAGTGTTCGAGGTCGTGGGTCTCGGCGTGGAGTTCGCCCGGCCGGTGTTCGACCTCGGCGTTCGGGAAGATATTCGTGATCGCGTCGGCGACCCGGTCGGTCACTTCGGTATCGTAAACCGGGGCCGTGATCTCGACGTCGACACTGTAGACGCCGCTCATGAGTTCTCCCTCGCGAGTTCGACCCGCTCGTCCGCAAGCAGTGTCGACGGGCCGTCAGTCAGCAGCGTCTCGACGCGCTCCTGGAAGTCCGTGAGGGTATCGACGTTCTCGATGGTCACGTCGGCCATGTCCATCGCCTCGCCCATGCCGAAGCCGAGTTCGCGCTCGTCGCGCGCTTCGAGACTCTCGCCGCCCTCCGAGACCGCGGCGTCGCGCCCCCGGAGGTCGAGTCGCTCAGCCCGCGTCTCGAAGGGAGCCTCGACGCTCACCAGCAGGAAGTCCGCGCCGAAGGCTTCCTGAAAACACTCGACCTCCACGTCCGAACGGATCCCGTCGACGACGACGTGTTCGCTCGTTTCGAGTCCATCCTCGATGTGGGAGAGCGAGGCTTCGGCGATCGCGGCCGGGCCGTTCTCGTCCCGCAACGCTCTGGCTACCTCCCCGTGGTGGGTCGACGGGTCGAGTCCGCGGTCCCGACACGCCTGCCGGATCACGTCACCCATCGTGACCACCGGCACGTCCAGTTCGCGGGCCACTGCGGCGGCCTCGCTCTTGCCGCTGCCGGGCAGACCCACGATTCCGTAGACAGTCATTGGCGAGGATTGGCCGACGGCAGCCATAAGAACTGTGACTCCCGATTCCCGGACGCTCGTCCCCGAACTGTGGCAAACGCGGGTCCCCCCAGTCGTGAGGTCCATCCCCGACGAATATCATTTTACATCCGTCCAGATTTCTTCGATACTGTCGCCTGTTATCAAACATTCAAAGCGAGAAACTCGTACTTAGATTGTTTGAGAGATGGTATCACGATGTTTGTGGATTGTTACCAAATCATAATAAACGATTATTAGGGACTAGCCCTATCGTCCGAATATGGCGACAAGCCAGCAACCCGAGCCGGGGTATCACACGTGCAGTTGTGGTGAGTCCTTCGAGACGACGGAGGACCTCATCGAGCACGCACAGGACGCCCACGGCCTCAGTGTATTCTGAGGGGCGCTGGCGGTTCGATCCTGCGGAATCGAAAGACGAGCAGCGAGTCGTCTCCCGGGTGGCAGTCGCGATTCACGACGGGATTCTATCGCACGGAGGTGACCGCCGAGCCAATCGAGCGAACGGCCGAGCGCACCCGAGACGTCATCGAGGGACTCCCGGACGCTGACGCGCCCGAACTGGTGGCGCGGATCGCCCCGTCGACGCTGGAAACGACGTGTTCACCGTCAGCGAAGTCAGAGGGACACGCCGACGCGGGGGACCAGTCTCAAAAGTCCGAGAGCGTCGCTTGCAGACCGGCGACCATCTCGGACTTCCGGCGGAGCGCCCCCAGTGAGACCGGGAGTTGCTCGGTAACGTTCGTCACCGCGTCCCGGAAGGTTTCGGCGACACCGTACCGGCCCGCAATGTCGTCGGCCAGTCCGCCGGGGTCGTCGAAGGCGTTCCGGACGCCCTCCCGGACCTGCCAGACGCCGACCGGCGCCCAGTAGTCGTCCGTGACCTCCCGCAACACGAGACACTTTGCCTGCCGACCCAGGTCAGTGAGGTGTTCGAGCACGCCCACTCGTGAGGCATAGTAGGCCCCGGCAGTCTCCTTGACGTAGCTCGATCGCCCCTCGTAGCCCTCGTGAGCACTGGCGAGATAGTGGCTCTCGCCGACCGGATTCCAGACGCTCTCGGGGGCTTTCATCTCGACGAGTTCGAACTCCCAGTCGCCGGGTGTGAGGACGATCCAGTATCTGTTGCCCATGTACTCGTTGTACCAGACCTGGGTCTCGTCGATGGTGGGTGCGTTGCGGATCTGGCCTCGGAGGTACTGGCCAACGGTGTCGTCGACGGCAGTGATCGACCACCGCGTCGGGACGAGCCGCCGATTGGCGCCCTGTCCGAGCGCACCCGCCGAGAGGATATTGTTCACGTCGTAGACGTCGAAGCCCTTCCGGTAGAGGTAGGTCATCGCCCCCTCGGCCCGCCAGTCGTCGTCTTCGAGGGTCTTCTCGACGGCGCGGGGGACGTGGGGATTCTCCGCGAGATCGGCCGACTCGGCCCGGGCACGGGGGCCGGTGGGCGTGCTGATGTCGTCGACGCTGAGATCGACATCCGGCGTCGAATCGAGGCCGACCTCGACGTCGACTGGGCGATCGGCGATCGCCACCTCGCGCTGGGTGCCGACGAACCCGTCCCAGACGTCCTCGACGTCGACCTTCGCCGAGCGCTGGGAGTTGAGCAGCCCCGTCCGGCGCTGGAGGACGTCCTCGATCCCGAGTCCGTTCGCGTACCAGTCGCCGCTCGTCGCGAAGTCCGTCGGATCGTGATCGTCGGTGACCGGCGAAAGCACGCCGGAGTTGACCTGCGGGTAGCCCGAGCGCCCCACGAAAATCTCCGGGGCGGTCGAGCCAAAGAGGGCGTCACCCGACAGCGTCTCCTCCAGTTGGCGCTCGACGTCTTCGAGGTGGTCGGTGATCGCGTAGGACTTCTCCTTTGCGAGGCGGCGCTTCTCGGCGGCCTCGTCCCGTTCGAAGCCCTCGATGTAGTCGTCGAGGCGCATCTGTCGGTCCCTACACGGGAGAGCAGTATGAATGTACGGACCGCGAGTCGAGACGCCGTCACGGCCCCCTCCCGGTGCCCACAGCCAAGCCCCAACTACCCCATGCGGGGCTCTCTTGATATGGGGCGGTGGTGCAGAACTGTTCTCACAGGGAGATGGTTGGGCTGGCGACATCGGTTCCTCGATGGTGAGTAGCGAGTGCAGCCTCCAATCGCAGACAAAGAGCGATGAAGACGTGTGCTTTGACGCGTATTCGGCCTCGGACCCGCGGGCTCCCGAGGCCGAGATCCTTGCAGACGCCAATCGTTGTTTCAACCCGTGAGCGTTCTGTACACGTTTCGTCAAGCTGGCGTTGCCAGAGACGAACGGTATCGCTGTGTTCTTTGATTCGTTCTTCGACGCGGTATTCTATGTTAGTAGGATTGTCTGTATTCCGTGGGTTGTACGGCGATATCGGCACGACTGACTGCTCCAGCAGCCAGTCGTGCCACCCCAGCATATCGAACTCGGAATCTCCGAGGAACCAGCGTGGAGTGTCAACGGTGAGCGCGTGACGCGCATCGCCGTCTCCTCATCGACCTTCTTCGCCGGAGTGAACGCTGCTGCGACCGGAATGTTGTGTGCTGCGGTGACGACCCAGCAACCGTAGCCGTAGTAGTAGTCGTCTTCTGCGTGATCGTAGTTCCAGTCAGCGTCCTCGTCACGCTGATCAACCGGGATATCTGTCCCATCGATCCGGAAGAGATTGCTGAGCGGTACCTACTCGGCAAGCTCGTGGACTAACTCGATGAATACGTCTTCTGCGACGAGTTCGAAGTCAGTGATGAACCGTGAGAGTGTCCGCCGGGACGGCGGACTCTCGAAGCTACACTGTCGCCAGACATCCTCATTGTGGAGTTCCCGCGCCATCGGACGAGGGCCATAGATGTCGGGATAGAAGCAGTGAAGGACGCCTTTCAGGAGTTCTGGTGGCTCGTGAACCCGTGTTCGCCCCCCGGATCGGGGGTGAACACGGGATAGTCGGTAAGAACCGACAGATCAAGCTGTACGAACAGTGCCGTTGTCTCGGTGTCCAGTGTTTTGAAGACCTGTTCGACCGTAGCGTTATCTGGTAGGACGGAGCTGGTCGTAGACACATCAGATTCGTCCTACCGCTTCCTTGTGAGGTCTTCTGCACCACCGCCCAACGTATAAGCAATCGCTGTTATGTGGTTGTTCCCTTAGCTAAGGCGGATGGTACTGTCGCAGGTTCCACACGATGCCGTGGGTTGGGATCGGCATGCTCGCGTTCTGACTCATCATCTCATTGACGATCGGCTACTTGCGGTTGTTGAAGGCCGACCTCCACAGTGTCGTCGAGTCGAGTACGGGAACGTCCCCTACCGTCGTCGATATCTGTCAATACTGATTTTCTCTCACAGCCGGGCTACCGTCCCTTCGGTGCCCGTCTCGCGATCCAGTTCCCGGAGGATCAAGTCGACGATGTCGGGCACCTTTTTGGCAACGGCCTTGCTCAACTCGACGGACATCTCGATGCGTGCGGGTTCGACACCGATCACCAGGATCTCCCCAGGCAAATCATAGGCTTTGCGGCCGGCTGAGAGCCCTTCAGCGAAAGAGATGTCGTGCATCGAAACCGGCGGGGATTCCCCGTCGAAGCTCCCGTCTTTGAACTCGTAGCGGTAGATCGATCCGGGCTCGCCGTCGGCGCTGATGGCGTCAACGACGATCCCCCGCTCGCAGCCGCTCATCGCTTCCAGAGCGAGCAGGCCAGTCGTGCCAGCGTCATACAGCCGGACTCCCTCTGTCCGTTCGTCGGAGCGGTCCTGTAGTGCGTGGATCACCTGCTCGCCGACGCCGTCATCACCCATGATCGCGTTACCGACGCCGATGACCGCCACGTCCGTCTCCTCGTCGAGCGTCGTCATCGTTCGTCCGTAATTTCGTCGTTACGGTCGTTCGTCGTGTTCGATCCCGCGGACCCAACCACCGAATCGGCGTTGTCACACGTGTTGGTCGTCCCCTCGCCGACGGCCCCTGGCGTGGCTGGTTCGAGAGTCGTCTCGTACTCGCCGGCCGGCGTCTGGAGGTGAACCGAACAGGCCAAGCACGGATCCATCGACCGGATCGTCCGCATTACGTCGAGGGGCGTCTCCACATCTGTAATCTCCATGCCGACCAGCGCCGTTTCGAGCGGACCCGGCGTATCGTCGCCGTCGCGGGGACCCATGTTCCACAGCGTTGGCGTGATGATCTGGTACTGATTGATCTGTCCGTTTCGGATATCGGCCCAGTGTGAGAGTGCGCCCCGAGAAGCTTCGAACAGACTGACGCCCTTCCCGTCAAAGTCGTCGTCCCACTCTGCCGTGAACGGCTTTCCAGGCTCGATCGCATCAAGCAGTTTCAGGACATTGTCTCGAACGATCAGGATCTCCTGAGTGCGGGCAATGAGGCGATTGAGCGTGCTACTCGCCGCGCTCCCCCCACCCAACTCCGCCCGCAAGTCGAAGGGATCGAGATCCGAGACCACGAGCCGTGCCAGGGGACCGACTTCCATGGTCTGGCCCTCGTAGCGCGGTGCCTTTCCCCACGAATACGCGCCGTCTTTCTCGGGAGCGGGCTCGGGAGGCTTGGCCTCTGCAGGATGGCCAGCCGAGTCAGCGGTGTACCAAGAGTAGGCTGTACTCTCGGTGATCCCGTCGAGGATCTCCGCTTTGGTCTTTGGTTCGACCGACCCATCGCGGTAGATCCCGCGTTCGAAGAGGAATTCCTCGCTTTCGGGGAGGCGGAACACGCCGTTAGAGTAGTACCGACCGGGACCCACGCCGTACTCTGCGGCACCTGCCTCGGCGGCAGTGTACAACATCCCGACGAGATCGTGGAGTCCGGAACCGAGCGACGGATCGAACTCCCCGTTTCGGACGTTCTCGATCACCGCAGGGACAGCATCGGTCGGGCCGATCCACTCGCTTACCGTTCCAACGTAATCTTTGATCGACTGAATGGTCGAGGCGTCGGGATCGGCGGACATCCCGCCAGGCACGTACGTCAGCGAATTCGGAACGCGACCGCCGAACTCGGTAAAGGCCTTCATCAGCGTGCGCTGGTGGTCCATCGCCTCCATATAGCCGTCACCTTCTATGGGGTCAAGGCGCGTCAGGCCGGTCTCTGCGACGGCATCGCTGTAGTCCGGCCCGGCCAGCGCATAGAGGTGGATCGTGTGATTCCACAGGTAGAATATCCCCTCCATCGCGTCCCGAAGCAGTACTGCGTTCCGCGGGACGCCGTCGAAGACGCCGGCCGCCATCGCGGCGTCCTCGACCGCCCGCGAAGAGGTTAGTCTGTGACAGGTGAAACAGACACCACAGACCTTCCCCGTGAGATCCGGGACAGCTGACGGCGGGCGTTCGAGCGTGACCAATTCGACGCCCCGGAACATCTCCATGTGGCTCTTTGCGTCCTGTACCACACCGTCCTCCACGTCGAGCGTCGTGGCGTGATGTCCCTCGATACGCGTCGTCGGATCGATCGTTATCTCTGGCATATGAGATCACCTCGTTTCGCCGTCGCCGTTCAGACAGGCGTTAGTCCCGCCGTTCGGTGGCTGCTCTCTGCCGTCGCGGTAGGTGGCGGAATTGGCACGGCCGTCCTCCTGTACAGGACCTTCATCGTGGGCTTTCTCGGCCGACCTGGGGCGGTGGAAGTGCCCACGTCCCGAGCGGCCGTGGCGACCGGACGAACCACCGCGATCGGAATGTCTTCGTCGCGAGCAGCCGTCCTGGCTGGGCGACTCGTAGAACGTCACCGGCCGGTTGTACTCATCGAGTTCCGGCGGGTTCCCATTGAGAAGCATCGTCAACGTCAACAGAATGGTGTCGGGTTTCGGCGGACACCCCTGGAGGTTCACGACCGGCAATCCGGCCCCGGAAGTAAACGCCGGATCGAGGACCCCATCCCGATTGCGGCCCTGAAACTGAAGGCCGTGGGCACCCGTGACGTTGTCACCCCTGTCGTACCTTTTCCGCCCGTGACCAGCCGCTAGCCATCCGCCAAAGGCGGCGCAGTTGCCGACGGCAACCACGTACTCGGCCCGTGGGGCCAATCTTTCGACCCAGTCGAGAATGGGTTTACTGTGGCCATCATCAGTGTGACCGACGGTAGCAGCCTGGGGCATGCCGGCGGGAACTGCCCCCTCCATGATTAGCACGTCCGGTTCTTTGCTCATTGCGTCGAGAGCGCTCTCGCCCGTCTCGGTCATGAGCGTGGGATGAAACGTCACCGCCAGCCGGAACTCGCTGAGTACGTCCTCCAGGGCCGGGTGCTGACCCTGAAGCATCGAGATGGTACACCCGGTGCAGGACTGCCCCTGCAGCCAGACCACCTCAACGTCACCCCCTGTCACTTGCCGGATGGCGGCTTCGACTTCCCCGACATGTTTGGAAATGAGTGTTCCGGCCGAAGCCCCTCCGGCGAGTTCCAGGAAGCCCCGGCGTGTCGTCGACTCACTAGTCACGTCATCTTGCGTTTCAGGGTTCGTATTCGACATATATTCCCCATTCCTTTTGGTTTGTCTTTACAACCAATATGGTTTTTCATAGTGAATGGCGCCCCATCTTCCGGAGTGGGTTGTCGATCAAGGAACGCTGCCGCTGTGAATCGCCTCGGGGTCAGTGATTCGAGAGACTCCCTCTCTCGTAATCTGCTCGCGGCCCACAGCGCCGCGAACTCGAAGCCATGAACCCGTTACCCCACCCGCTCGCAGCTTAATCTATCGGTGGTTTGTCAGAATGTCCTTTGAGAGGTCTGAAGCCGCCGTTAACCGGCGGCAAACAAGGCTTGACTCTGATAGGTTATTGACTCAGGATTGGCCACCCTTCGGCGTCCAATCGGCTGTCGTCTCTTGCTCCCAGAAGTCACTTTCCGGGGCGAGTTCCTCGACCCAGGTGTCTTTCTCACGGGCGAGCATTGTGACCCGGGAGTCGGCCGAGTCCTTCAGCACGTCGTGGTCGGGCAGGTACTCGCCGACCGCCTCGGTGAACTCGATCACGTCCTCGTGGTCGGGCATCGCTGACCGGTCAAGACGACCCCGCGAGTGGCCGACGTGCATGTAGGCCTTCAATTCGTAGAAATCGACATCCGCGCGGGCGGCCATCCCGGCGTACCACGCCGGCCGATGCATGTTGTAACCGTCGATCAGCGTTGTCCGCAAAACTGTCCGAGTATCCTCTTTCTCGGCGAGGACATCGAGTGTCTCGATGAGGCGATCCCAGGCATCCTCGTCGACTGCTTTGACGACGTCGTCGAACGTTTGTCGGTCAGCAGCGTCGACGGAGACGTACAGCTGTGTCGGTTCACATTCCGCCAGCATCTCGGGATCGGTACCGTTCGAGACCAGAAAGGTCGTAATCGACCGATCGTGGAAGGCCTCGATGAGTTCGGGCAGGTGAGGGTACAGCGTCGGCTCGCCGTCCAGCGAGATGGCGACGTGACGGGGTTCCATCGCCTCCTCGAAGCGCTCGCGTGGGACCGCGTCGTTGCCGCCGTATCCCGAGAGGAGCTTGCGCTGGAGGGCGATTGAGGCGTCGACGACCGCCTCGGGGTCGTCCCACTCGACATCGTCGAGTTCGTAGGTGTGGCCGGCGTGATCGCGCCAGCAGAAGACACAGCGCTCGTTACACCGGACGACGGGCGTCATCTGGATGCAGCGATGGGAACGAATGCCGTAGAATGCGTACTTATAGCAACGCCCCTCTCCCTGGAGGGCGTTGTCGGTCCACCCGCAGGTCTGGGCGGCGGTGTGGCCCTCGCTGTGGTAGTCAGGATCGGTGACCTGGCGGGCGTCTTCAGTCATCGACGGTTCGTACCCTGTCGAGGGTCAAAAGCGTGCGGAAAGCGACACTGCGGATCGACATGGCGTCCCGTTGGAGGGGCGCTACCGGAGTTCCTCGACGAGCGTATCGACTGCTTCATCGACAATATCGCGCTCCAGGCGGCCCTGCCAGAAGTCGATGTCCGCGTGATCGATCGATTGCACTCCCCACGGAACGGTCCGGCTCGTTTCTGGAGTTCCCCCGCGAATCCAGCTTTCCTCGGGGACCTCGATGAGTCCGTCCAACCACGATTTCGTCGTTAACGTCACTGCAATGTACTGCTCGCCGTGGAACGGACGACCTTCGTGATTGGAGAGGACCAGCCACGGTCGTGCGGCTTTCTCACCTTTGAATGGGTCGTCGCCGAACACCACGTCGCCCGTTCGAAGATCGAGGTGGCTTCCTCGTCGGTCACTGTTCGTTCTCCGTGTTCGGATGCGGTTCCCTCGGCGCGTGTTCGCGCCAGGCTTCTTTCTCTTCTGCACCAAACTGCTCGTTGAACAGGGCCGTCGCTCGCTCGTAGCCACCGTACCCGTCAAGTCGATCAGCGTCGTCTGTCACCGCCCAGTACGTCGCCTTGTGTTCGACGAGGTCGCGATGCTTCAGGCGCGACAGTGCGGTACTGACAGCACCGTCGTCTATTCCAGTCCGGGAGGCGATCTCGCTCGCCTCGAACGCACGGTCCTCGTGGGCCACGAGGAATCCGAGGACCTGGTCCGGAACGGATAGTTCCTTGAGTTCGTCCTCGCGTGTGTTCTCGAAGGTCTCCCGGTCGATAGACATGGATGAGACGATGTCAGCCACTGTAAAGAGTGTTAGGAATGAAATTAATGAAAATAATGTGAATAGGAGCCATCACGGAGGGATGGCGCTGTATTGCAGAGCATTTCGAGAATATGGTGTCGTCGTCATCGCGGGCACGCTCGAAGGCGGCCTGGACGTTTTCCAGCGGTTCGGTGAAGTCGGCCTCGTCGGCGAGACCGATCATTACGACCGTCCCGCCGCGGCGGGTGGAGGCCTCACCACAGATCGAGGGCGTTCGTCTCGCCATCTCGTAATCCCTATGGTCGCCGGTGGAATATCGTGGGTATGTTCCTGACACTCCGCGACGAGGTCGAGACCGCGCTCTCGAGGGCGCTTGCGGCGCTCGATCTGCCGACCGACGATCTGGGGATCGAACGCCCCCCGGAGGACGTCCCGGCAGTCTTGGCCTCGAGTGCTCCCTATCGACTCGCCGATGTGGCTGGCGCGCCGCCACCGGAGATCGCTGCCAATCTCGCCAGTGAGATCGATCCCGACGAGTACGAGTACGTGGGGAGTGTCGAGACCCAGGGGCCGTACGTCAACTTCCTCCCGAGCGACCGTTACTTCGAAGCGACACTGACGGCCGCCCAGGCTGACGACTACGGCACGCTCGAAGCCACAGGGGAGTCGGTCGTCGTCGAACACACCAGCGCCAACCCGACCGGACCGGTCCACGTCGGCCGAGCGCGCAACCCCATCGTCGGCGACGCGCTGGCCCGAGTTCTTGCCTACGCCGGTAACGACGTCGACGTTCACTACTACGTCAACGACGCTGGCCGCCAGATCGCGGTTTTCACCTGGGCCTACGAAACCTTCACAGAGGCGGCCCTCCCCGAACCGGAACGCGACGCTCCGGAATACAAAATGGTCCGGTACTACCGGAAGGCCAACGAGTACCTCGAGGCGGCGGACGAGCCTGAACGCGAGGCCGCCGAAGACGAGATCCAGGCGATCCTCCAGGGCCTGGAGGCGGGTGAGGAAGAGACCTACGAGCGCGTGAGCGAGGTCGTCGATACCGTTCTGGGCGGGATGTGCGACACTCTCGGACGATTGCCAGCCGAGTTCGACGAGTTCGTCAAGGAGACGCGGTTCATGCGCGACGGGTCGACCGACGATGTGGTCGATCGCCTGCAGGAACTTGAGGCGGCCGTCTTCGAGGAGGATGCCTGGCAACTCGACCTGCCGGACTTCGAGAAGAACCTCGTCTTCCTCCGGTCGGACGGCACGTCCCTATACACCACGCGGGATCTCGCTCACCACGAATGGAAGTTCGAGCACTACGACCGCGCAGTGACGGTGCTGGGTGAGGACCACAAACTCCAGGCCGATCAGCTCTCGGCGACGCTGGAGCTGCTTGGCCATGACACCGACCGGCTCCAGCAGGTCTTTTACTCGTGGGTCAATCTGCCCGAGGGCGGCATGAGCACTCGGGAGGGGACGGGCGTCGACCTCGACGACCTGCTCGACGAAGCCATCGATCGCGCACGCCAAGAGGTCGAGGACCGCCTGGAGGGCCGCCAGCGGAGCGACGATCTCGATTCTGCGGACGTCGAGCGCATCGCCCATCAGGTCGGGATCGGGGCCGTCCGGTACGACGTGGTGGCCAAACAGCCGACGAAAGGCATCACCTTCGAGTGGGACCGCGCGCTGGACTTCGAGGCACAGTCCGCGCCGTACGTCCAGTACGTCCACGCTCGTTGCTGTGGGATCATCGAGGAGGGGAATGCAGCTGGCTACGAGGTGCCCGAGAGCGTGAGCGCGGAGACGCTCACCACCGACGAGGAACGCGACTTGCTCCGGGAAATCGCACGATTTCCGGGTGTGATCGAGCAGGCAGCCGACGAACTTCGTCCGCACGTAGTCGCGACGTACACCCGCGATATTGCCGAGGCGTTCAACGTCTTCTACCGGGAGTGTCCCGTCCTCGATGCCGACGACGAGACACGGGCAGCGAGATTGGCGCTGGTCGCTGCCGCCCAGACGACCGTCGCGAACGCGCTCGATGTGCTCGGCGTCGCTGCTCCTGAATCGATGTGAGTCGTCGCGCGCACTGAACACACCCGAAACGGCGTCGCGTATTGGAAAAGCGGGACCGGCACCGTCAGGGGTTGAGCGTCACCGACCGAAGACGCCGAAGACGCCACCCGATTCGTCATCATCGTCCGTGTCTTCCTCGGCCGCGTTCTCGCTTTCTTCCTCGCTGGGGAACCACTCGGTCTCCTCGTCAACGACGGTCTTGGCCGACTCGCCCTCGAGGATGCGAACGAGCGACGCCGCCAGCCGACGGTACGCTTCGGCGGCCGGACTGTCCGACGAATGCAACACGAGCGGTTCGTCCGACGTCGCCTCGGCATCTTCCGGGATCACGGCCAGGAGGTCGTGTTCGAGGTCGGAAGCGACGGCCTCGATGTCCTCGGGGCCGTTCGCCCGCGTCAGGACCGAGCCGATAACCGTGCCGTCGACGCGCTTTGCGAGCCCGGCGGTCTTGTTCGCGTCGCCGACGGCGACCTCGTCGGGCGTGGTCACCAACAGGACGCTGTCGGCCAGCCCCAGCGGGACGGTCGCCTCGTGACTCAGGCCGGCACCCGTATCGATTAACACCACGTCGTAGGCGTTGACCAGCGTCTTGACGACCTTCCGGAGTTTGGCCGGGTCGGCGTCGGCGAAGGCCTCGAGGCTCTGCTCGCCCGGCACGACCGTGAGTCCGCCTGGCCCCTCGGTGAGCGTGTCGCTGATCGCCGACTCCTCGGCGAGTACCTCATGGAGGCTGTTGTCGAACTCGACGCCGAGCATGGCTGCCATGTTCGCCATGCCGAGATCGGCGTCGACGGTCACGACGTCGTAGTCGGCCTCCTGTAAGGCCGCACCGACGTTGACGGCCGTCGTGGTCTTCCCAACCCCGCCCTTACCGCCCGCGATAGTGAAGACGTGTCCCGACATCCCTTGCCGTGCGAATACTCACATGGCTCCCATATAAAGGCGTTTGTCCGTCTTACTCCTGGGTGACGAGTCAGGAACCCCGCGGTCAAAGCATACTTATCCGTCATCCGGCTAGACAGACGTAATGAGTAGTCAGGAACAGGACGGAGAGCAGACCGACCGGCAAAAGTACGAGTTCCGGAAGGTCATCGAGGAGCTGGAGGACTACCGAGGGTCGGGGACCCAGCTCGTGACCATCTACATCCCGGATGACACCCTGATCAGCGAGGTGGTCGCCCACGTCACCCAGGAACACAGCGAGGCCAGCAACATCAAATCGAAGGAGACCCGGACGAACGTCCAGGACGCCCTCAAGTCCATCAAGGACCGACTCAGATACTACGACACCAGGCCGCCGGAGAACGGTCTGGTTCTCTTTTCGGGCGCGATCGACACTGGCGGCGGCCGCAGCGACATGATCACTCGCGTCCTGGAGAGTCCGCCCGACCCCATCCAGTCGTTTCGCTACCACTGCGACTCGGAATTTCTCACCGAACCTCTAGAGGGGATGCTGGCTGACAAGGGCCTGTTCGGGCTGGTCGTCCTCGATCGCCGGGAGGCCAACGTCGGCTGGCTCAAGGGCAAGCGCGTCGAACCCGTCAAATCCGCTTCCTCGCTCGTCCCGGGCAAGCAACGGAAAGGTGGCCAGTCCGCCCAGCGATTCGCCCGCCTGCGTCTGGAGGCGATCGACAACTTCTACCAGGAGGTCGCTGGCATGGCCAATGACCTGTTCGTCCCGGAGCGCCACGACCTCGACGGGATCCTCGTCGGCGGTCCCTCTCCGACCAAAGACGAGTTCTTAGACGGTGACTACCTCCACCACGAACTCCAGGACATGGTACTTGGGAAGTTCGATGTGTCCTATACCGACGAGTCAGGGCTGTACGATCTCGTCGACGCCGCCGAGGACGTCCTGGCCGAACACGAGATCCTCCAGGACAAGCAGGTCATGGAGGAGTTCTTCTCGGAACTCCACGACGGCGAGAAGGCGACCTACGGGTTCGACCAGACCCGCCAGAACCTCAACATGGGATCGGTTGAACAGCTCCTCATCAGTGAGGACCTCCGGAAGGACGTCGCCACCTACGACTGTTCGAACGGACACACGGAGTACGAACTGCTCGGTCGAAACGCTGAGGTTCCCGACATCGCCTGCGAGACCTGCGGAGAGGACATGGCTCTCGATGAACGCGAGGACGCCATCGAACACCTCATGGAACTGGCCGGCCAGCGTGGGACCGAGACCGTGTTCGTCTCGACGGACTTCGAGAAGGGCGAACAGCTGTTGACGGCCTTTGGCGGTATTGCGGGTATCCTGCGGTACTCGACTGGCGTGTGACCCCTCTCGGTGCGTGTCGGTAACCGGATGAGTGATCGCCCGAAAGGGGGCCAGATCGCCGGAATTCCGGCGATCGGCTGTCGAAACGCCAGTGGGAAATGGTTGGGGGATACACCGGACGTGTCCGGGCGTTCGATGATCAGCAGTGGCAAGGCCACTGCATACGTATGGTATACTGCCACACACTTGAGTTTGGTACCCAACTAGTTCGGTATCCCACACTCCCGCGGCGGGCGGCCCATTTCTTCGGGTATTGCTTGCTGTTCTCAGCGTAGTTGTTCGAGCTGTCGGCGTCGCCCTTCGAGGTCGATCGGCGTCTGGACGCCGTCGGCGACTGCCAGCCGGTCGACGACCAACAGCGGGTCGACGCCCGCCCGTTCGACCTCGGAGAGCAGCATCGAGATCTCCTGGCGATGGATCGCTAGCGACGAAAGCAAGCCCAGCGCGAGTGCCATCGGGATCGCTGCCTCCGCCTGGGCCGGGAAGGCGTCGTCGATGGCCCGGAAATCGGGGAGGTCCGCGGGTGGCTTCCCGACCGGGATGAGGTGGAGACATTGGGGACAGATCGCTACGCCCGGCTCGTCGCCGGGCAGGTACTCCCGCTGATCGGCCGGAACTCGGAAGGCGAGTAGTTCCGCACCGCAGTCCGGACAGTCCATGTCCGATCTGGATCGTCCGTGTACAAAAACTCCCGTGCAGTCGAAACGGGAACGACCGACGCTACGGCGGAACGTCGGGTGACAACGGGACATTTTCAGGACGGTCAGTGGGCCTGGCAGCCTCATCAGTCACCGTCCGTTGGCGAGTTTCGCACACGCGTCACACAAACGATTTGACGGGACCCGTAGAACACAGTGGCATGCCCGGCCCCGTTTTCCAGTCCGGCGACCGCGTCGACCTCCACGTTGTCGCCGAAACCGATCTCGAAGCGTTCACACGCGCCCGAACGGATCCCGACGTTCGACTACCACTCGGTATCGATTCTCCCGGAAACAGCGACACGGTCGAGGAGTTCTACGAGGAGTCGGTATCTGACGACGACAGCTACTGGTTTACCGCTGGCGTGGACGGCGACCTCGTCGGTGCCGTCTCTGTTCCCGAGGTGGAGCGAACGCCCGGCGTGGCTGACCTCTCTTATTGGATCTTGCCGGAACACCGGCGCGAGGGGTACGGCCGTGAGGCGGTCTCGCTCCTCCTCGAGTACGGGTTCGAGGAACTCAGACTCCATCGCGTCCAGGCGGACAGCTACGCGACCAACAGCGCCTCACGAGGACTGCTGGAATCGCTCGGCTTCACCGAAGAAGGACGGATGCGCGACGCCGCCTTCCGGGATGGGAGACACGTCGACATCGTACGGTACGGATTGCTTGCGACCGAGTGGAGGGACGCCTGATGCCGGGTCCAGCGTTCCGTCTGGGGGACACCGTCGCCCTGCACCCGTGGGAGGACGAGGATGTCGACTTTTATCACGAAAACCGCAACAGCGCGGCGGTCCGCCGTCCGCTCACCGACGTCAACCCGCGGACTCGCCACCAGGTGACCGAACACTTCGAAGAGGAAGTCTACGACGGCGACGGCGACGACGATGACATGGACTTTCTCGTCTGTACGGGATCACCCGAGGCGTTGCGGACCGGTGATACCGACGCGGTGACCCGCGTCGGTCAGGTCGCCATCTCGTGGGTCAACCGCCCCCACGATGTCGGGATGCTCATGTACTGGGCCGCCCCGTCCCAGCAGGGCAACGGGTACATTTCCGAGGCGACGCGGCTGTTGCTCGATCACGCCTTCGGCGAGCGTCGCCTCCACAAGGTGTGGGCGATGGTCGTCGAACCCAACAGGGCCTCCCAGGCCGTTCTCGAGAAACTCGGCTTCCAGCAAGAGGGCCACTACCGCGAGGAAACGTTCTACGAAGGCGAGTACGTCGACGCCCGTCGGTACGCCGTCCTCGCCGAGGAGTGGCTGGACGGGCGCTGACGAGACGGTCAATGCCTCCCTCGACGGTTGTAAGCGATGATCGAGGCCCGCGGGCAGTCCTACGCGGTGGCGAGTTCGCCGCTCCCGACATATTGAAATATCGGGCACTGAAACCGGCAATTCGGTCCTCTCATGGTCGAAGCGTCCAGAACTGTCCTGAAGTACTATTTCTATCGAGCGACGAGCGGCCCGGGATTCACCTATCCGATCTACACGCTATTCCTGCTGTTGAACGGGCTCACTTTCACCGAGATCGGAATCATCGCGACGGTCCAGTCTCTGGTCGTGGTCGGCGGAGAGATTCCGACAGGCTGGATCGGCGACCGGATCGGCCGGCGCAACAGCCTCGCGATCGCGGCCGTGTTGTTCCTGATCTCCAACGCGGGCTACCTCGTGGCGACGGACCTCTGGGGATTTCTGTTCGTCTTCGGCACGCTATCCTTTGGTCACACGTTCGTCTCGGGGAGCGCAAGCGCCTGGCTGTACGACACCCTTGAGGAACACGACATCACCGACGAGTTTACGCGTATCAGCGGCCGTGCCGGAGCGGTCAGCAAAACCGTTCGGGCGGTCACCATGATCGTCGGCGGCCTCCTGTACGTCGTCGACCCGCTTTATCCGTTCTACGCGGCTGTCGCGTTCAGTCTGGTGAACGTCGCGTTCGTCTTCGTGCTTCCGAAAAACGCCGCCTACGCGGCCGATCGCGAGAGTGACGATGAGGACGGATCGCTCCCTCTACTCGAGGCCCTGCCGACCATCCGAGACCGGATCACGTCGCGGGAACTCCGGTGGTTCGTCGTCTACATGGCGCTGTTTTCCGGTGCGGTATTGACCGCTGATATGTACATTCAACCAGTCGTCCGTGATACGCTGGAGCAGACCTACGGCGCGGTCCTTTCGAGCCAGGGGATCCCGGAAGCTGCGACGCTCGGATTCCTCTATGCATCGTTCATGATCGTCTCGGCTATCGGGAGCGACTACGCCGCCGAGGTCGAGTCCGTCCTGGGGATCAAGCGTGCGATGTACCTCCTCCCGCTGGGGATCGCCCTCTTCTATCTCGCCCCGCTGGTTGTCCCCGTCGCCGTCTTCCCCATGTTTTTCGCAATGAAAGCTTCGAACAGCCTCATCTTCCCGATTTCGAGTCGATATATCAACGATCAGATCGCCTCGGTCGGCCGGGCGACCGTCATCTCCGCCATCGCGATGGTCCGTGCCGTCGCGGGCGTCCCGTTCCGCGTCGGGAGCGGAGTGTTTGCGGATCTATTTTCGCCCGTCGCCGCCGTCGCTGTGCTGGGAATCGTCTTCGTCGTCTGTGCCCTCCCGCTGTTCGCGCTCGCGCCGCCGATCCGTGACGACGACGTTCCTGCAGACGGTGTCGGATCGGCGTCACCGTCCGAACCGCCGGACTGACGACAGTGTTACAGCGAGGGAAAGGGAACTGCCCAATGAGCACAAAAACGATCTGCCGGACGTCTCAGGCGGAACCGGTCGCCTCGTCGGCTTCCCGCTCGGCCTTCTCGGCGGCCTCCTTGTTGGCCTTGATCTTCTTCATCCGGAAGATCTCTTCGCGTTCCTGCTCTTCGAGTTTCTGTTCGATGTACTCCTTGTTCTCGTTGAGTTGGGGGAGCAACGTAAATTCAAGCGCATTGACTCGTCGCTTGGTCGTTTCGATCTCCTCAAGCATTTCTTTCATCGCGGTCTCGACTTCTGCGGCGAGAATGATCTGCTCTAAGAGTTCCTCGTAAGCTTCGGCGACTTCGTCGATCCGGGCGCTCGTCCCGAGAACGCCGTACCCTCGCTCGTCGAGACTCTTGCGGACCTTCGTCGACTCGATCTGTGGGACGACCACGCCCATGATGTTCTTCGACTGGGTGGTGATCTCAGGATGTTCTTTCAGTGCTGCCGCCGCGCCACGGACAGCTACGTCCCCCTCCATCGCCCGCGCCATGTCGATCCGGTCTTGGGCGCGGTCGTAGGTATCCTCTAGGTCCGCCCGGACATCCTGGGCCTGATCGAGGATGTCCATGAACTCCATGATGAGGCCGTCTCGTTTCTTCTCTAAGGTGTCGTGGCCCCGCTCGGAGAGTTCGATCCGGTCCTCGATCTGCATGAGGTTCTTCCGGGTCGGTTTGACGTCCTGTGCCATTACCCGGGTCTATCCGATCCATCCAGTTAATCTTTTTCAGTCGGCGAGCCAGCGCCGGAGAAACCCGTTCCCGGCATCGATTGCCGGTCACAGTCAGTCCCGGCCGGCAGGATCGCCCGCGAGCGCGATCGGACAGTCAGCGACTATCGATCGCCGGTCACAGCCACAGCCCCTGCCGGCGGTCGATCCACGTGACGATCGCCGTGTGTGGGAGGGTCAACACGGCGATCCCGACGAGGTAGAGGCCGGTCGCCCCCGCGACAGTCGTTGCCGGCAACGCCACGAACAGGCCGCCGATCAACGCCAGGGCAGCGACCGTCGGCGGCGCGGCTTCCAGGGTGACCCGGCCGACAGCCCGTGGCCACCGTCCGTCCGCGAGTGCCGACCGGACGCGCCCGTCGAGCCAGCCGACCCGTCCGAGGTGACGGACCGAGTGCCACAGACAGAAGTAGACGCCGATCGCCAGGACCGGCTCGACGACGAGGAAGGCAACCCACAGCAGCGCGGTCTCGCTCGCATCGAGTCGCCAGGCCTGTTTTGCTCCGTCCCTTGCGAGCCGACGACCGCGCAACAGCGTTGTGACCGTTATCGTGCCGAAGACCATCGCCAACACGAGGCCAGCGCCGGGATCGAACAACGGCCACCCCCCGACTGTCCCGCCGAAGGGCGCGACGAACGTCTCGAGGACCGCCCGATACCGGTCCGGGAAGCCAATCAGCGGGACGAGCATCGGCAGGCCGCCGCGGACGACGATCGTCAGAACCTGCTGGATTCGATCGAGATAGGTTGCGCCGAATATGTCTCGGAGGACGTACAGTTCTCCCTGTCCCCAGTGGAACCAGGTCAACGCGATAAACAGGATTGCGGCCGGCAGCGGCGCGAGCCACCACAGCGCCAGGTACCCAACACCCAGGACCGCATAGAGGGCGCCGACGATGCCCAGTCCCCGCACCGTGACTCGGTCGTCCAGCGCCCGCGGCAGCGCCACGTAATCCAGCGCCCCGTGTGGCAGTCCGAACGCGCCGACGCTCGCGAGCAAGGGCAGATACCGGACGCGATCGGACAGGGGGGCGACGAGCGGATAGACAATCGCCAACCCCAACAGCGCCAGCCAGCCCGTCCACTGGACGAGGCTGGCCAGCCGACGCGGATCGTCAGTACGGTTGGCGGTCGAATCGGTGACCACGGGATCCACAACTCTCGGTTGGGGGTCGGTCGGCAGGAAGGTTTCGACGTCGCGACTGTCGATTGTGAACACGACGCGGCCGCGTTCAGTTGTCGGACTCGTCTTTCGTGTTGCTCCCCTCGCCGTCCGTTCGGCGATAGTAGTACTGCGAGCCGTAATAGATGAGTACGGCGACAATCCAGGTCGCTGCGATCGATGTCCGTACCGTGCCAATCGTGGCGAACTGGTAGCCACCGATCGAGACTAACAGCACGACGGTGGCGAGAAACCCGTTGCGCGCGCCGCGCATGACCGGATCGGCTTCGACCATTGAGGTGAGATCGGAGCGCAGTCACTTACTCCCTTGGATCGCCGGTTCAGTCGTCGGCCTCGGCGGCCTCGACCGTCGCGTCCGAACCCGCGCCGTAGTAGGTTTCGATGAATTCCTCGTCGATGCGGTTGAGTTCTTCCTCGGGCAGCATCGAGAGGAGGTCCCAGCCGATCGAGAGCGTCTCCTCGATCGTTCGATCGGTGTCGTAGCCCTGGTCGACGAACTCGCTCTCGAAGCGGTCGGCGAAGTCCAGGTACTTGTTGTCCCGTTCGCTGAGGGCCTCGCGACCGACGATGTTCACGAGGTCCCTGAGGTCTTCCCCCTCCGCGTAAGCGGCATAGAGCTGGTCGGAGACGTCGCCGTGATCCTCGCGGGTCAACCCTTCGCCGATTCCCTCGTCCATGAGCCGCGACAGCGAGGGCAGCACGTAGATCGGTGGCTGGGTCCCCTGGCTGTTGAGGTCCCGGTCGACGTAGATCTGGCCTTCCGTGATGTACCCCGTCAGGTCTGGGATCGGGTGCGTGTCATCGTCGCTGGGCATCGTCAGGATTGGGATCTGGGTGATCGACCCCTCAACGCCCTCGATCCGACCGGCCCGCTCGTACAGCCCTGCCAGGTCGGTGTACATGTACCCGGGGTAGCCCCGACGACCCGGGACCTCCTCGCGGGCGGCCCCGATCTCTCGCAGGGCCTCACAGTAGTTGGTCATGTCCGTCATGATCGTCAGGACGTGATACCCCTTCTCGAAGGCCAGGTATTCGGCGGTGGTCAGCGCCAGCCGCGGCGTGATCGTCCGCTCGACGGCCGGGTCGTCCGCAAGGTTCAGGAAGACGACCGAGCGTTCCAGGGCACCAGTCCGCTCGAAGTCGTCCATGAACTCGTTGGCCTCCTCGGCGGTGATCCCCATCGCCGCGAAGACGACGGCGAACTCGCTCTCCTCGCCCTCCTCTTGCTCTTCAGGCACTTCCGCCTGGCGGGCGATCTGGAGCGCGAGTTCGTTGTGGGGCAGCCCCGACGCCGAGAACAGCGGGAGCTTCTGGCCCCGGACCAGCGTGTTCATGCCGTCGATGGCAGAAATGCCGGTCTGGATGAACTCTCGTGGATACTCCCGGGAGACTGGATTGATCGCCTTCCCGACGATGTCCTGGCGTTCGTCGGGGACGATGTCCGGCCCGCCGTCGATCGGCCGACCAGTGCCATCGAGCACCCGTCCGAGCAGTTCCTCTGTGACGGGCATCTTCATCGTCTCACCGAGGAACCGGACCGAGCACTCCCGATCGATCCCCTGGGTACTCTCGAAGACCTGGACCGCGACGTGGTCGCTGGTCGACTCCAGCACCTGGCCGCGGCGGGTCTCGCCGTCGCCGGTCTCGATCTCGACGATCTCGTCGTACCCGACCGGCTCGTCCGTCTCGACGAACACCAGCGGACCGCTGATCTCGGTGATCGTCTGATACTCTTTCATTGGTACATCCCCCGTAGTTGCTCGGCGAGATCGTCCTCGATCTCCCCGATGAACTCCTCGTAGTCCTCGGTCGTCCCGATCCGGTTGAGTCTCGGTGCAGCCTCGACGTCGGTAATCTCATCAACCGGCACGCCGGCATCCAGCGCGTCGAAGGCCTCGTCGTTGAACGTCTTGATCGCTTCCATCATCCGGTAGGTCTTCTCGGGCCCACAGTAGGTGTCGACGTCGTGGAGGGCGTTTTGCTGGAGGTAAGCCTCCCGGATGTACCGGGCGACCTCAAGGGTTAGCTGCTGGTCGGCCGGCAACGCGTCCTGGCCGACCAGTTGGACGATCTCTTGGAGTTCGCTCTCCTCGTCTAACGTGTCGATGACCCACTGGCGGATCGTCGGCCAGTCGTCGGCGACCTCGGCCTGGAACCACGGGTCAAGCTGGTCGCGGTACAGCGAGTAGGACTCGTCCCAGTTGATCGCCGGGAAGTGCCGACGCTCGGCGAGGTCGGCGTCCAGCGCCCAGAACGTTTTGACGATCCGCAGGGTGTTCTGCGTGACGGGCTCCGAGAAGTCACCGCCAGGCGGTGACACTGCGCCGACTACTGTGACTGACCCCTCGGTGCCGTTGTGGTTCTGGTAGTAGCCAGCCCGCTCGTAGAACTCGCTCAGACGCGCGCCGAGATACGCGGGATACCCCTCCTCGCCGGGCATCTCCTCCAGTCGCGAGGAGATCTCGCGCAGGGCCTCGGCCCACCGAGAGGTCGAATCGGCCATCAGCGCAACGTCGTAGCCCATGTCACGGTAGTACTCGGCGATCGTGATGCCGGTGTAGACCGACGACTCACGCGCCGCGACGGGCATGTTCGACGTGTTGGCGATGAGGCTCGTCCGGGACATGAGGGGTTTGCCGGTCTTTGGATCCTCCAGCTCGGGGAAGTCCTCGATGACTTCCGTCATCTCGTTGCCCCGTTCGCCACAGCCGACGTAGACGACGATGTCCGCGTCGGCCCACTTCGCGAGCTGGTGCTGGGTCACCGTCTTTCCGGAGCCAAAGGGTCCCGGAATTGCGGCCGTCCCGCCTTTCGCGACCGGGAACAGGCCGTCGAGGATCCGTTGGCCGGTCACCAGCGGATCCGTCGGCGTCTCCTTGTCACCGGCGGGCCGGGCCTGACGGACCGGCCACTCCTGGTGCATGGTGATCTCTTCGCCCGTGTCGAGTTCGACCACCGTCTCGTCGACCGTGAAGTTACCCGTCTCCGTCCCGACGACCTCGCCGCCCTCGAAGTCGGGCGGCACCATCACTTTGTGTTCGATACTCTCGGTCTCGGGAACGGTCCCGACGATGTCGCCCGGGACAACTTCGTCGCCTTCCTCGACGGTGGGCGTGAACTCCCAGGTCTTCTCGACGTCGATCCCGGGGGCGTCGACCCCGCGATCCAGGAACGCCGAGTCCATCTTGTCTTCGAGGCCTTCGAGGGGACGCTGGACGCCGTCGTAGATGTTGTCCAGGATCCCCGGGCCGAGGTCGACGCTGAGTGGTGCACCTGTACTCTCGACGGGACCGCCCGGCGCGACGCCTGAGGTCTCCTCGTAGACCTGGATCGTCGTCAGGTCGCCCTCGATCTCGATGATCTCGCCCATCAGGCCCTCTTCGCCGACGTAGACCACGTCGTTCATCCGGGCCTGCAGGCCCGTCGCCGTGACGACGGGACCGCTCACGCTCTCGATGACGCCGTCTTCACGGACGTCTGTACTCGTTGCTTGACTCATAATTACTCTTCCTCCATCAGGTCGATGCCGATGGCGCGTTTGATCTGCTCGCGTAGCCCGCCGCTGCCGGCGCCGCCACCCAGTGTCACCAAGACGGGATCGACGCTCGTCTCGACGCGCTCGCGGACCTCACGCGAGAGGTGGTCGAGGTCCGGCTCGTGCATGACGACGATTCCGACGTCGTCGTCCTCGAGCAACTCAGTCACAGCCTCGTCCATCTCGACTTGATCCGGATCGGCCGAGACGTTGGCGAACTTTCGAACGCCGGCCAGCCGAAACCCGGTCGTGAAGTCCCCACTGCCGATAACCGCAATCTCCTTGCTCATAGCATCACCAGGTCCCGTTCGATCTCATCCGGTTCGAGGCCGCTCTCGCGGCCGCGAGCGATTGCGCGAATGTTGTCGATCTCACGTTCCTTCGCCAGAATGTACGACAGGACGGCCGTGATCGACACGGGATACCGGTAGGACAGCGTATCGGCATATTCGAGCAGCGCCGCGTCCAGTGCGTGTTCGAAGCCGATCAGGTCCTCGGCCGTCTCTAGTTCCTCGAGGGCAGCCTCGAGATTCTCACCGTACTCGCTCTCCCGGACGTGTTCGACGAGCTGGTCCTTGTCGCCGGCCAGTCGTCGGACTTCCTCGGCATCGAAGAGATTACCGCCCTCGATGTAGTACTCCGAGGGGTCGATGTCGGCACCACTGCGTGCGATCCGTAGCGCGTTCCGGAGGTTTCGGAAGTCGATCTCCGCCCGGAGGAACTCCAGATACAGCTGGGTCGCCCGGTCGGCGGACTGCTCTTCGGGCACCCCCTCGATCAGGTTCTCGTAGAACGTCCGGTCGACCGCGTTCTCGAGAGGGACGAGCAACTCCTCGGCCTCGAAGTCATCGAAGGCACCGAGCAGCGGCTCGTAGAAGATCGTCCCTTCAAGCCCCTCGATGACGCCATCGATCGACTCGGCGGCCGCCAGCCGATCCAGCGTTCCCTCGGTGAGTTCACCAGCCTGGATCAGGTCGGACTCGATGGCTTCGGCGTCGGCACCCGAGTAGATCCCGCGTAGTACCGTCTTGACGTTCCAGGCGTCGAACCGTCGGAGGTACCGGGCGATATTTTCGTATAGCTCGCCTTCGGCCCACCGGAGCATGTCCTCGAAGTGCTTTGCCATGTTCCGAGTGAGAGCGTACTCGATCAGGTCGACGCCCGAGTAGCGGGCACCGAGTGCATTCATCTCCCGTTCGTACTCGGTCTCCTCCATGAACCGGGCGATCTCGCCGGGTCCCATCCGGACTAACTTGCGGTAGTCGTCTTCATCGAACAGCGCGGCCCGACGGGCCCGGACTCGCGCGACTACGTACTCGTAGTTGCTTGAATCGTCCGTGCTGGTGATACTCGGACTCATTGCTCGCGTTCGTTTTCGGCCTCGTCGAACAGGTGATCACTGATCTCGCGAACCTCGTCCTCCCAGACGTCTTCGACGAGCGCATCGAAGGTATTGTTCACACGGACCCGTGAAGACGAACTCTCGACGACGACACCGCCGAGACAGTCTCGCTGTCCCGCAAGCGACGCGTCGTACTCTTCGAGGATCGTTTCGAGTAACGCCTCGTCCTCGGGTCGACAGTACACGTCAACGTTGCTGCTGTCGAGCTCTTCGAGGGCCGCATCCAACAACTCGCGTGTGAGTGTCTCCCGGCGATCGTCCTCGAGGGTCGCGAGACGCTCTTCGACACGTTCTCGAACCGATTCGAGCGCGGTTCGTCGCGCTTTCAGGCGCTCCTGTTTGGCCTGGAGGGTCGCGCTGGAGAGGCGCTGTTCGCGCTCCTGTTCGATCTGGCGCTGTACCTCCTGCTCACGCTCGTCGCGGATCTCCTCGGCGTCGCTTTCGGCGTCGCCAAGGATCTCTTCGGCCTCCTCCTCGGCCTCAGCGCGGATTTCTTCCGCGCGCGTGCGTGCTTCCTCTCGGATGTCTTCGACGACCGTTTCGAGGCTCATACCTGAGAGAACCTCGCTTATAGCGTCAAGAAGACGACGACCAGTGCAAGGATGACCAACGTTTCCGGAATGACCGTCATGATGAGGCCGCGACCGAACAGGCTTTCGTCCTCGGCCATGGCACCGACCGCCGCGGAACCGATACCGCGCTCTGCATACCCTGCACCGAACGCCGCCAGGCCGACTGCTATGGCAGCGCCGGCAAGCGGGGGAATTGCGTATGCTGGTTCCGTCTGGAGTACAACGTTGGTAAGGGCTTGTAGTACACTCATGGTTGCGTGGGTTGTCTGAACAGTAATAGCTTCACCCTACGATGTTCATAAAACTTCCCAAACCCACCGACCTCTCGGATTTTGCCGGTTTTCAGCCCGTTACCTGCCATTCTGATCATTTTCCGGTCGTCTTCTGCGAGAACGAGACGGACGATTGGCAGCGCGTCGTCACGCGGCCTGCAATGCGTCAAGGGCAGTCCACGTCTTCGAGAGGGAACGTTACCCCTCGGCTGTGTATTCGCGAACGTGGCCGAATGGGTCGTAGGGTTTGCCGCCACCCTCGTAGAACTTGCCGAAGAACTCGACGTATTCCAAACGGATCGCTTGCAGGCCGGCGGATGTGACCCCGAGCACTAGCACGAGCAGGTGTCCCAGCAGGAGGATCACGATCCCGGCGAGCCACCCGAGCGCCAGTACCACCGGCTCGCTCCCGTTGACCACGCCGGCAAAAATGACGCTCTCGCTGTGTTCGGGGAAGCCATTGAAGAAGATGAGGTGGAACTCACCGTCGTGGGCGTAGGCGCCAAACACCAGCAGGTTCACCGCCAGGGCCATGCCGGCCTTCGCCAGCAGGACTGCGGCCAGCCGGCTGTACGAGAGGACGTGACCGAACGCCTGCGTGATACTCTCGACCAGCGCGATAGCACCTTCGGCATAGATTGCCAACACGAGACCAACGGCTGCCAGGGCAAGTCCAACCGTCCCAACTGTTGGCGAAAAGCCCGTAAACCCGAGTGGGATCGCGGCGCCCTCGCCGGAGCTGAAGACGGTGTACATGAACTCGGGCTTGGGCCCACGGGCCTGCGTGCTGAACACCCACAGCCACAGTCCGACGGTCAGCATGATCCACGAACCGCTCTCGACGAACGCCTCGCCGATCCCGTGATCGAGGTTGTTTGCGAAATCCATGGCTCGTCCCCAGACCAGATGCGCCGTCCCGGCGACGACGCTACCCAGTAGCCACGCCTGGGCGAACGTGAGGTAGTGCGGCTGCAGTCCCTTGTGAATCGGCGGATGGCCGTTCCAGACGATCTCGCCGAGCTGGTGGAGTCCGAAGAACTCCCCGTAGAGGACGCCGAAGACGGCAGTGAAACCGCCGGCCCACATGCCGACGCCGCCGAGACTCCGGAAAATATCGCTCTCCATCCGGGTGTACATCACGTACCCAATGAGGAAGTACAGGGTTCCGTAGCCCAGATCCCCGATCATGAACCCGAAGAACAGCGGGAACGTCAGGAACAGCGCGACCGTCGGGTCCAGTTCCGTGTACTTCGGGAGGTTGATGACTTTGACCAGCGATTCGAAAGGACGAGACGGCCCGGGGTTCTCCTGAACCACGGGCGGCATCCCCGTACTCATCGGCAGGATCCCGCTCGTGCCCCCGTCGGTGGCCACCTCGCCAGCCCCCTCGTTCGCGTCGCCGGTCGCCTCCGCGACCGATTCACGCTCGGTCGGGTACCCGTCCCCGTCGTAGTCGGCTCGTTCGAGTTCGTCGACCTCGACGTGGTCGTCGACGGCGCTTCGGAGGCCGTCCTCGAATGTATCGACCTCGTCGGTCGGAATCCACCCTTCGGCGACGAACGCGTTCTCACTCGTCGCAAACGACAGCGGGGCCTCTCGCTTTTGAACCTCGATGGTGAGTTTCTCCTCGGCCGCCAGCAGGAACCCGGCGACGTCGAGTTTCACCTCTTCGAGTTCGTCCTCGACTGTCGTGAGCTGGGACTGGAGCCGCTGGCGGCGGTGTCGGAGTTCTTCGAGGTACGTCTCGGGGTCGCCCTCGCCGTCGGGCAACTCGACGGCCGCGAACTCCACCCCGACCATGGCGTCGTCGAGCGCCTGGTCGTCGGCGGGATGGGCGAAGGCAGCCAGCGCGGCCCCCTCGGCGAACACCTCGAAGTTTTCGATCCCGTCGGCGTCGGCGAGTGTGTCCCGTATCGCGTCCGCGTCTCCCTCCCCGACGGCCACCGACAGGGAGTCATAGCCCGACAGCAGGTCGAGGTCGATTCCGAGCCGGACGAAAAATTCCATGCGCTCGATCCCGTCCTCGACCTCCTGAAGCTCTTGTTGCAGTTCGTCGCGTCGGTCGTCGAGTTCGTTGACGTCCTGACGAATCTCCTCGAGTTCGTCCTCTAGGGCGTCGTCAGTCACCAGTCGCGTTGGACCGGCGTCTTCGGGTTCGACCCCAAGCGTAGACTCCAGGGCCCGTACAGTCACTAGTTTGTCCGACGCTTCGTCGGCCCCTTCCGTCGGGTCGCCTGGATCAAACCCATCGAAAGTGCCATCGTACTCGGTGATGTGAAACAGGTCCATATCGTGGACGGTCTCGATCACGTCGGCCATGACGGCCTTCGAGCCGGTCACCGAGACCCGGCTCATCCGCTCAGGTCTGAGCATGTACCGCCTCCTCGAAGGCATCGACGACGTATTCGACTACCTCGTCGACGCGTTCCTCGGCCTGCGATTCTAGGCGATCGCGCGTCTCGCGGCCTTCAGCCAGGATCTCCTCTCGTTCAGATTTGATCTCCTCGCGAGCCGCTTCGAGACGCTCCTGTGCCGTCTCCTCGGCTTCCTCGTGTGCCCGCTCGCGGATCGTTTCGGCCTCTTCACGGGCCTCCTTGAGGCGCCGGTCGCGTTCCTCCTCGGCGTCAGCGACGATCTCCGCCGCCTCCCGCTCGGCCTCCTTGACACGGTCGAGAACCTCGGGCCTGGGCATCTATCACACGTCGGTTGTCAGAGCGCCTATTTGGGCGTTGCGAAGTGTTCGTGCCCTCGAACCCTCTGCTCCGGCAACCGTTGCCCGATCCGGCCGAACTCTCAACACGAGTCAGGAGATATCCAACCGATCCATGGAATTATGCCCCCGAAGGCCCAACGAGGCCACGATGGGTGTTCTGGAAGACAAGTCGCGTGCGCGGCTGTTCTACAAGTACCTCTCGACAGTCTACGACCGAATCAATCCGTTCATCTGGAACGAGGAGATGCGTGGCCAAGCCCTGGAGTTGCTCGATATCGAGGAAAGCGATCGGGTACTCGACGTCGGCTGTGGGACCGGCTTCGGGACCGAGGGAATCCTCGAACACACTGAGAACGTCTACGGCCTCGATCAAAGCCCTCACCAGCTCGAACAGGCTTTCGAGAAGTTCGGCACTCGTGGCCCGGTACAGTTCTGTCTGGGTGACGCCGAACGTCTCCCCTTCGAGGACGACGCGTTCGACGTCGTCTGGTCGTCGGGATCGATCGAATACTGGCCCAACCCCGTCGCGGCTCTAGAGGAGTGTCGCCGCGTCGCTCGTCCGGGCGGGCAGGTGCTCGTCGTCGGTCCGAACTATCCCTCCTCGACCATCTTCCAGAAACTCGCTGACGCGATCATGCTGTTCTACGACGCCGAGGAGGCCGACCGGATGTTCGAGGCTGCGGGCTTCGAATCGATCGAACACGTCACGATGGGGCCGTCGTACAACCCCGAGGTCGCCATCACGACCGTCGCCACCGTCCCGCGCTGATCTCGGCTTCTGATCGCTCATTCTGCTGTCGTCTCGACGGTGACGAGTCCGTCCTTGCCCTCCAGTAGGGTGATCTCGACGCGGTCGTCGGCACGCAGGGCCGGTGCGTTCGTACTCGCGAGCTGAATCGAGCCGGTTTCGCCGGCTGTCCACTCGCTGCCCGTCGCCGCGTTGAACGGACCGGTCGGGCCGCTACGGAACCCCTTCGCGGCGAAAAAGGGAACGGGCGGCTGGTACTCGAGCGCCGTACCATCGATCGTCACCCGGAGTTCGAGCGTTTTCGGATCTATCGCGTCACCGCCCTCGTGCGTGAGCGTGATGCGGTCGGCCGTCGCGTCGGCACTGGCACTCACCCGGAGCGTTGTCGGTTCCGAACGGATGTCGGAGCCGAGCATGACGGTCCCCATACTGGCCACGAGAAGGACCGTCAGTACGACGAGCAGACACGTGCCGAGGACGGGCGAGATCCCACGTCGATCCATTGCCGGTCGTGGCGACGCTCCCCTACTTCAACTACCGGCGTCTCGGAGGCACCCCATCGCGAGCCCGTCCGGCCCTTCGAGACCAGCGCGACCGAGAGGCTTCCGACGTTGCTCGAATTCCCGGCTAGTCGATACGACACGCGAAGGCTGACCGATCAGCCGGACGCCGTGACCGAGACGTTCTCCGCACCGGCACTCGCAGTGATCGTCGTCGAGTCCGCTACCGGGAGCATCCACAGGCGGCCGTTAGCCCCGGTCGTCCCGATCGTCTCGTTGCCGACGGTGACGGTCGCCGAGACCGGATCGTCGGTGTCCACGTCGACGATGTCGACGGCTACCAGTCCCCGTTTGGTCGTCTCGGTGAGTTCGATCGATAGCGATCCGTTTCGCTCGCTCGCTACCGTTGTGGTCGGGAGCGACGACAGGCTGAGACGCTGGACCTCGAAGAAGACATCCGTCGTCCGTCCGTCGAAGTACGTCTCGAGTTCACCGTGGGCGTGATTCAGACGAACCGGGTAGATCGGCGAGTCGCCGAATCCGCTGATACTCGGATTTGATACGAGATTCTGGAACGCCCATGGATAAACGGACTGTGCCCGCTCGTGAACGGCGACCAGCGTTCCGTCGGTCCCGAATTCATTGCCGCCCATCTCGGCTCTGGCACTCCAGTCGGTCGCCTCCCGGAGGTAGGTCTCGCCGTCGACCGTCCCCATGACGATCCCGTCCGCACTGGTTTGCAGGGAGAACCGCCCCGGGGCACGGTCAGCACGGGTCGTCTGTACGACGCGTTCGATCAGCGGCCCGTCGAGGGAGACCACTTCCGCCTCGACACTGGAGAGGCGGGCGGCGACGTCAGGCGGCATCGAGAATTCGCTGCGATCCACTGTCGCCTCGATGGCCGTCACCCGCTCCCGGATGCCGCTAGCCGATGCGCTGATTCGTGCGAGTTTCCGGAACAGTTCCGTGGTACTGTACTCACCCTGGGTGTACGCCCGGATCGCCTCACTCCGGCGCTCGCGTAACTCCCGACTCTCGATTTCGACTGCATCGAGCGTTCGCTGGACGGTCTCGATCCGACTCGATCGATTGGGGCTCGCTTGGAAGGCTCGCTCGAAACCACCAGCGTCGATTGACATCAGGAGTCGCTCACGGTCGGTCGCGAGCGTACTCGAGAGGTCACCGTCGACCAGTGTTTGCTGTTCGGTGGAGACGTTCCCGTCGGGCAGATCGAGTTGACTGACGGTTCCATTTCGCGGTTCGACTGAGAGGGCAGCCGTCGAGGGCCCGCCGGTCGCGACTGTGCCGGCGGTGACCGAGCCGAGGACCAGGAGGGCGACGAGGGCGGCCACGCGACGTTGCATCTGCTGGCAGTTAGACAGGGTTGGTAAAAAACCCAGCGACAAGTCGATAGTCCGACACGAGTGCCCTTCCCGCCGCGGTCAGATCGCTGCCCCGTCAGTGACTCGTCTCGGTATCGTCGCTCGCGTCGTCGACCGCGGCGTCCGGCAGCGAGGCAGGCCGGCCGTTCGCGGAAACAGTTCGGTGTGTACACTCGTCTATCGGTCCCTCCTCGAACCTCGGAGTTGACAACTTCTGTGGATGGAAAGGGTTTTTCATCCTGCCCGTGGACATTTCCACGACATGCCCCCGCTGTCGCGCGTCGCCGCCCTGGCGCTCGGCGCTGCCCTCCTCGTCCTCCTCAGCGCCGGACTCGTGGTCGGCGGTGCCTCTCCCCAGCAGATGACGGGTGACGCACCGACGACCAGCCCTCAGCAGGTCTCCGGAGAAGAACCGACGACTAACACCACGATAGCCATCGCACTTGAGGCCACCGGTGACGCACGGTGGACGGTTTCGATGACTGTTCCCCTTGACGACGAGACGGATGTCGAAGCGTTCCGATCAACGGGTGACACCTTCGAGGCCGGCGAGAGCGATGCCCTCTCGATCGAGACGTTCCGACGGTTCGCCGACCTCGCCAGCCAGGCCACCGGGCGCGAGATGACGCTCCGGGACGTCACGCGTAACGCGACCGTCAGCAACGAGACGGGCCGTCTCGAACTCGGGTTCACGTGGGGGAATTTCTCCTCTCGTGATGGATCATCCCTGGCGGTCGGCGACGCGTTCGCCTCGCCCAGTGGGACCTGGCTGGACGGATTGACGGCGACTCAGCGCCTGGTGATCCAGTCGCCTCCGTCTTCCGAGATCACGAGCGCGCCCAAGGAGTTCTCGAACCGGACGATCTTCTGGACCGGGCCGACGTCGCTGGATCCGTCCGCTCTCTCGATCACGTACCGACTCGAGACGACGCCGTCGGGATCCGGCGGTGGGTTCTCTTTGCAGGCGATGGCGCTCGTGGTGATGGCCGTCGGGGCTGTCGTCGGTATATACCTGTTCCGACAGCGGTCGCCGACCGACGTCGACGATGCGCGTTCGGCGTCCGTGCCCGACTCGTCCGATGAAATCGACGACACCGGATCCGAGCCGGACCGTCCGGAGGCCGGAAACGAGTCCGTTGGCGCGGATGCCGTTCCGGCAGGCGGGGCGGTCTCCGAAACCGACGACGACTCGCCGGCAATCGATCGGGAACTCCTGAGCGACGAGGAATACGTCGAGGCGTTGATCGAGCACAACGGCGGGCGGATGAAACAGGCCGCTATCGTCGAGGAGACCGGCTGGTCGAACGCGAAGGTCTCTCAGTTGCTCTCGTCGATGGCCGATGACGGACACATAGAGAAACTCCGGATCGGTCGAGAAAACCTGATCTCCTTCCCGGACGAGGACGACCAGGAACTCTGAGCGGGATCGGCGTCCCCACGAACGTCGAATCGGTATTCGGGTCCCGGTGACCCCTTCGTCACGTACTTGTCCGTCCGGGCCCCTAGAACGCACGATGGATTACCTGGAGCGACGGCGGGATCTCGTCGAGGAGCGACTCGAGGATCTCCTCTCGTCGGTCGAACCCGGGGAACTCGAACGCGAACTCGAGGATGTTGTCCTTGCCGGGGGCAAACGAGTGCGACCGACGGTGACGCTGCTCGTCTGTGAAGCGGCCGGTGGTGATCCGGAGGACGCTGTCGACTTCGCAGTCGGGGTCGAACTCGTACACAACGCCTCGCTGGTCGTCGACGACATCATCGACGAGTCGGAACTCCGCCGCGGGTCGCCCAGCGCGTGGTCGGCGTTCGGTCACGGACCGGCGATCGTCGCCAGCGACGGGCTGCTCGGGGAGGCGTTCGCCCTGTTTTCGAGTGACGAACGGGCGATGCGGGCCGTCTCGGAAGCGATGGTCGATCTCGGCGAGGGTGAGGCGACGGAACTGGTCGCTAGCCCCGAAAACGAGAGGGAGTATCGCGGGCTCGCCCGTCGCAAGACCGGTGCGCTGTTCCGGGCGGCGGCGGAACTCGGCGCGATCGCGGCCGACGCCGACGCCCACATTATCGAAGCCTACGGGGAATACGCCGAGCGTGTCGGGATCGCCTTCCAGATGCGCGACGACGTGCTCGATGCAACGAGCGACGCCGAACAACTCGGCAAGCCCGCGGGGCACGATCGCCAGATGGAACGCCCTTCGATCGTCCAGGTCACCGACCTCTCGCCGGCGGAGGCCGACGAGCGGGCCCACGAGGAGTCCGAGCGGGCACTCGATCGACTCCGAGCCCTTTCCGCCGAGAACGATCGGGCACGGGAATACCTCCAGGACCTCGCGAAGTTCGTCGTCGCGCGCGAGCGCTAACTTGCCCTGTCGGGGCCGTCGAGCCCGGTGTTACCGGGCTCCTCGTGGTGTTCGAAGATACCGGGATACTGTTATGCTCGGGGCTCCCGGACGGTCGCGATCGCTCTCGACCGATCACGACAGCTTGCCGCCGAGAACTTTCGCCGCCGTGAGCACGGGGTCCCACGTCGGCCCGAACGGCGGGGCATACGAGAGATCTAGATACGCCAGGTCAGTGACGCTCATATCCCCCTGGATGGCAGCTGCGACCGTGTCGATCCGCTTTGCGACACCCTCTTTACCGACCATGCTCGCGCCGAGGACGGCCCCCGAGTCGGCGTCCCCGACGAGCGTGATCTCGACTTCCGAGCCGCCCGGATAGTAGTGGGCCCGCGAGGCCGCAGTGATCGACACCGAGACGGGATCGAACCCGGCCTCGCGTAGTCGTTCGTCTTCGAGTAGCCCGGTCCGGGCGACTTCGAGATCGAAGGCCTTCAGGACGGCCGTGCCGGCGATCTCGCCGACCGGTGTGGGCTCGCCCGCGACCGTGGCGCCGACGGCGCGTCCGGCACGGTTGGCTGTCAACGCGAGCGGAACGTGGGCCGGATCGCCGGTGACCGCGTGGATTATCTCCGCGCAGTCACCCGCGGCGTAGACGCTCTCGACGTTCGTCCGCCCGTACTGGTCGGTGGCAAGCGCTCCCGTCGGGCCGACGTCGATCCCGGCCGACTCGGCGAGTTCGACCCGCGGCTGGACGCCGGCCGCCACGAGGACGGCGTCGACCGGGAACTTGCCGTCCGGCGTGATCACGGTCCTGACGCGATCGTCACCGGCGACGCGGTCGACCCGGGTATCGGTGTGGACGGCGACGTCGTTGTCTCGGAGTTCGCTTTCGACCGTCTTGGCGACCTCCGATCCGAACGGCTCCAAAACGTGTGAACGCATCTCGAACAGTTCCACGTCGAGGTTCTGGCCCCGGAAAGCCTCTGCCAGTTCGATACCGATGTAGCCACCGCCGATGATCCCGACGGTATCCCCCGCTTGGGCGTCGACGTACTCTTTTAACTCCCGTCCCGCCTCCATCGTCTGGAGCGTAAACACACCGTCACGGTCTAGGCCGTCGATCGGCGGGGCGATGGCGCGTGCACCCGTGGCGACCAACAGTTCGTCGTAGGATTGGGTGTATGTCCGCTCGTCCGTTTCGACGGTCACCGTCTGGTCTTCGGGGTCGATCGCGGCCGCTTCGTGGCCTGTCCGGAGGTCGATGTCACGTTCCTCCTGAAAGCGCTCGGCCGGGATCGCGACGAGGTCCTCAAGGTCGTCGATCTCGCCCTTGACGTAGTAAGGGAGTCCACAGGCCCCGTAGGAGACCCATTCACCGCGTTCCAGCACGACGACTTCCCGATCGGGATCGTCCCGTTTGGCCTTGCTCGCCGCACTCATTCCGGCGGCGTCGCCACCGACGATCAGAAACGTCTCTGTCATGGGGGAGACTTCGTCGCTGCATTGCTAAAGTATTGTGGGGATATAACAATCTCAATCGCCGAGTCAGCGACCGCACTCCGGCCGGTGATGGTCGCCAGAGAAATACGGGTAGCGTATTCAATAGGCGGTTATGTCGCTACATCTCGATCCACGAAAAATTCCGTTGAAAACCGGACGGGCTACAGCGAAATTGCGTCGACGGGGCACTGCTGTTCGGCCTGTTCGGCTTCCGGCGTCACTTCATCGCTGATGGCGACGGCCGTGCCGCCGTCCATCTCGAACGTTTCCGGCGCGACGCTCGCGCAGATCTCACAGCCCGTACAGAGGTTTTGGTCTACTTCTACCATCGTTTTACTTCCGTTTCCACATTCATCGCCCGCCAGTTTAGTTTGAGCGGGCGTTCCCACACGCTGGAAACGGGAGTGAACATCCGGGAAGAATATCTGACGAACAGATTTCCGGACGGGTCTCGACTGATCGACTCCAGAAGAGCCAAGACAGGTCTGTGATTGTACCAATAGTCTGCCTCTTCACGGGAAGTAGTACCACGCGAATCAAATGACTAATTTATAATATGTCCAAAGAACTAGAAATAAGGGCCAGTTTCTTCGTGGGTGGAGTTCACAACCGGTAATGTGTGTAGCAATACGAGTTACGTGACGACCTTTTAGACACGACGAACCGCGGTGACCCGGCTGAGTCGGGGCTGTGTACACTCTGTATCCCGGACTGATCCATTTTGACCCGATCGACACATCAAAGAGGATTGGTGTGCTACCTCTCCGCATGGACGCGATTGTCCTCGCTGGTGGGTTCGCGACGCGCCTGTGGCCAATCACGCGGAATCGGCCGAAAATGTTCCTGCCGATCGGCGACACGACCGTGATTGACCGGATCTTTCGCGAACTCGAGGATGACGACAGGGTCGAGAACGTCCACGTCTCGACGAACCAGGAGTTCGCCGGGGAGTTCCGCAGCCATCTCGCGGACTCGCCCTTCGAGAAGCCGACTGTGTCGGTCGAGGAAACCCGCGCGGAGGACGAGAAGTTCGGCGTCGTTGGTGCGCTTGGCGAACTCGTCGAGCGGGAGGGCATCGACAGTGACACGCTGGTGATCGCCGGGGACAATCTGATCAGCTTCGACATCTCGGCGTTCATCGACGCCTTCGAGACCAACGACGGACCGACACTGGCCGCCTATGACGTCGGCGATCTGGAGAGTGCCACGCAGTACGGTGTAATCGACGTCGAAGACGATCGAGTCATTGAGTTCCAGGAGAAGCCCGACGAGCCGCCGAGCACGCTCGTCTCGATCGCGTGTTATGCGTTCCCCGCGGAGACGGTCGGCCTCTTCGAGACGTACCTTTCGGGAGAGAACAACCCGGACGAACCCGGCTGGTTCATCCAGTGGCTTATCGATCGCGAGCCGGTGTACGCCTTCCCCTTCGAGGGTGCCTGGTTCGACATCGGCACGCCCGACGGATACCTCGATGCCGTCTCGTGGTACCTCGACGGCGGGACACTCGTTCATCCCGAGGCAACGGTCGAGGAGTCGGACCTCGGCGAAAACGTCCACGTCATGGAGGGCGCGACAGTCGTCGATTCGAAACTCGAACGGTCGGTCGTCTTCCCGGACGCGAGACTGGAGAGTTGTCGGATCTTTTCCTCGCTCGTCGACGAGGAGACCGAACTAGAGGATGTCAGCATCTCGAACGCCCAGATCGGGGCCCACACCTCGCTCACACAGACGCCACCGGACCCGTGGGTGTGGGATCAGTACCGCGACTCCGAGTAGGCGACCAGTCGTCTTCGAGGTGGTGTCGACGTCGTTTCCGAGGTGGTATCGACGTCGTTTCCGAGGTGGTATCGACGTCGTTTCCCGGAGCGAACAGTCAAGTACGATCCGCCGCAATCACCGACAACGCATGGTTCCGAAGGTGCTGATGCTCGGCTGGGGGTTTCCGCCGAACGTGAGCGGCGGCCTCGATACGGCCGTCGGCGAGTTGTTCGAACAGTTCGACGCTCGGGCGGACGTTGAGATCGAACTGGTATTGCCCGCCGAGTACGCGCCGGATCGCGAGGGGATCCACGGCGTTCCGACCGGCGAGGGGAGTGTCGCCGACCGGATCGATCGGCTATCCGGGGAGTTCGTCGAGTACGCCGCCGACGCCGACATCGTCCACTCCCACGACTGGTTCGGCTACGGGCCCGGTTCGCAGGCCCAGGCCGCCCACGATCTCGAGTGGGTAACGACGTTTCACTCGCTGACGAGTGACCGCAATCGGTACCCGCCGGATCGAGAGATCCGGACCGAACAGCAGGTTGTCGACCAGACAGATCACCTGATTGCGGTAAGCGAGGTCACTCGTCGGGCCGTCCGCGAGCACTACGATGGCGACGCGCAAGTGATCTACAACGGGTTTTCCTCGGTGCAGACGACGGGACGGGACGTCGCCGCGGAACTGGGTATCGGCGGCGAGATGCTGTTTTTTGTCGGTCGACACACCCACCAGAAGGGGATCGACCACCTCGTCTATGCCATGGATCGCCTCGATCGCGAGGAAGTGACGCTCGTGGTCGGCGGGACTGGCCATCTGACCGGGCGGCTGAAGCGCTTCGTCGAGATACTGGGCGTCGAAGACATGGTCGAGTTCGTCGGCTACGTCCCGGAGTCGGAACTGGGTGACTATTACGAAAGCGCCGACGTGTTCGTCTCGCCGTCGCTGGCCGAACCCTTTGGCATCACGATCGTCGAGTCACTGTCCGCCGGCACGCGGGTCGTCGCCTGCGAATCCGGCGCGGCCGAGGTCCTGCCGGAGGGCTGTATCGTCGAAGTCGAACCGAACTCCCGTTCGATCGCGACCGGGATCGGACGTGCGCTCGACGCCGGCCCACTCCCCGACTACGAGCATCGATCTTGGGAGACAGTCGCCGACGAACACGTCGAGTTCTATCGAGAGATTCTCGACGGGTGAAGCCAACTCCTGTCGGGAGCTACTCGACGGGGACGGTCGATTTGTGCCGTCGCCTGCTGACGAACAGGAGCGGCTTCTGCTCGAAACATCCCCGGGGTCTGACTCAACGCAGGAATCGGACGTCACTCGCCGGTTCGGGGTGGACGATCCGGAAACCGTCTTCGGTCGGGACGACGCCGAAGGTGGTCTCCGGCGTGTGGCCCGACTCGTAGGGGCTGTCGCTCGGAACACCTTCGTAGGGACTGTCTCCCTGATTCCCCTCGTAGGGGCTGTCGCTGGGAACTCCTTCGTAGGGGCTGTCGCTCGGTATCCCTTCGTAGGGGCTGTCGCCCGGTATCCCTTCGTAGGGACTGTCGTCCTGAAGGCCCTCGTAGGGACTGTCGCTGGGGACTCCCTCGTAAGGACTGTCCTCTCGTTCGTCCGATCGCGAATCAGTGTCACTCACCGCTTTCTCGGGCGGCAGGTAGACGCGCTCGCCCGACGCCGAGTTGACGACGACCGCGACGTCTGTTGTGCCGTCGACGACGATCACCGTTCGATCGTCGATGATCTCTGCCCTGACGCTGACGTCCGTCTCGGTCTCGCTCCCAGGAACACCCGACGTCATGTGTTCACATCTGGCGAGTCGGGACTTAAGCGTTCTGACGGCTGAGCCCCGTCGCATCGTCTGTCACTCCTGGCTCCAGGGGGGCTTGGCACCGCGGTATTCGCCATCGTCTTCGAGTGGTTCCGTCTCGCTTTCGGTGTCGCCCATGTTCGAGTCTGTATTTGCCTCGGACTTGTCGTCCGGGATAAGATCACCCGTCCGGATGTCCTCAAGCAACGACGCCATACTCACGTGGTAGTAGACCGTCCAGGCGAATCCGAGGCCGATTGCGACCGGGAGCATGACCATCGTGTCTTCGATACCGATCGTGATCGCCACGTACGCGCCCGACATCACAGTCGCAGTGTTGTAGACGAACATTGCAATATCGGCACGTCCGATGTCCATGCACGACCAGGGGGCCCACGCTCAAAGGAACTATTGGTACTCATCCCATCCGAACTCAAACACCTCGGAGACGCCGGGGACAAATCAGTGCTCGTGACCGATCGGTTCGCCCGGATACTCCTTCTCGCCGGCCTCGACGGCCACGTTCAGCCAGTTCTCTGTCGGGATCAGCGGGCACTCGTAGGCTCCATTGTACGCACACGTCGGGTTGTACGCCAGGTTGAGATCGAGAATCCACGTTCCGTCGTCCGTCCGGTGGTGGTCGGGTTCTAGATCGACGTATCGACCGGCCCCGTAGGTCTCTTCGCCGTTGGTCTCGTCCCGGAACGGAACCCAGAACCGATCCTCACCCGATGCCGGCTTGTAGGCCTGCAGGGTCACATTCTCACCGTCGATCTCGAAGGTGAACTCGCCCCGGCGGATGTACTCCTGGGACCCCTCGGCGGTCGTCTCGACCGTGATCCGTTCTTTCTCGTCGTATTCGGACAGCGGGAGTTCGTACCGGTAGGCGGGATCGACCTCGTAGTAGTCCAACCCCGCGAAGTCGGCGTGCCCGGGGATCGGCGACTGCGGATGTTCGGCGAAGTACGTCTCCTTCTCTTCGCGCTGCTCTCGAATCTGTTCGACGTATTTTTCGTCAGTCATCGTCGACCGTAGGGTGTCCGGACACATAACAGTATTGCGTGAGATGGGCAAAACCGAATGGGGGTGTGGACCGATCCGATCGGCCGCTCAGCTCTGCAGGCGGCCCAGTAGCCGACCAAGCCGGCCGGAACTGCCCGTGATGAGTCGGTCAGAGTTGAAGACGCGTATCGCCAGCCAGATCATCCCTGCGGCGAAGATCGCCTCGTAGACGATCCCGCCAAAGACCATCGTGGTGTCATCGAGCAGGAGTCGTTTGGGCGCAATCGCGGGGTGCGTAAAGGGGATTGCAAGCAGAATCACCCGGATCGGCAGGGACAACTGGGCGACGTCGGTGAACATCGTCGCGAACATCGGGACGACTGCCAGAATAGAGATCGGGAACAGCAACATCTGGGCACCCTGGCGATCGCTGGCGAAAATGCCGAGGATGAGTGCCAGCGCGAGGACACCGACCAGCGAGAGGAACAGCGAGACGCCGACGATAGCGTAATCGACGAGTCCCAGACTCAACGCTGCACTCGCCGCGCCGTTGGTGAACGACGACTGGTAATAGTAGATCGAGACGGTGTACAGTGCCGCGCCGAGCAGTCCGATCGAGGCACTGCCGATCAGTTTGGCAGCGACGATCGTCGACCGCCGGACGGGCATCGTCAGCAAGGTTTCGAGGGTCTTGTTCTCTTTTTCGGCGCCCATCGAGTTGATGACCATCTGTCCGGAGAAGATGATGACGAACATGATCACCACGGGAATGAAGATGAACTGCGTGGCGAACGATCCCGAGAGGGCACCGGGCGAGGTCTCGACAGTCCGCTCTTCGAGGTAGGTAGTGTATTCCGGCCGGATCGGTTCGAGCATCGCCGGCGTCGTCCCTGTGACGTTCAGCGTGAGGACGGTGCCCGCCCGCTGGATCCGGCTATCGATCTGTGCCGAGGAGGTGATCCCCGAGAGGCTGAGCGAGCGCACGACCGAGTGGACGCCGACGCTGCCGGCCGTCCGATCGCGGATGCGTTCGGTGAAGCCGTCGGGGATGACGATCAGGGCCTCTCCCCCGCGGTCGGAAACCGTCTCGACGGCACTCGCGGGGTCGCCGGACTCGGCGTAGTAGACGACCGACGCGTTCCGTGTGAGGGTATTGTTGACCAACTCGCCGTACTCGCCGTCGTCCTGGTTGATGATCCCGATCGTCGGTTGGCCGTCGGTCGCGTCGTCGATACCGCCCATCCCCTGTCCCAGTGCGAGGAAGATGATCGGGATCATCAGGATCGGCAGGAGATACCGCGGGCGGAGTAACTCGCGGGTCTCCTTCCAGACCAGTCGCCAGAAGTGATTCATGCGACCGCCTCCAGAAATGCCTCTTCGAGGTTCTCGACGCCGTACCGCTCGACCAGTTCGCCGGGCGCCCCCTCGGCGACGATCTCCCCCTCGTTGAGCAACCCGATCCGGTCGCAGAGATACTCGACTTCGAGCATGTTGTGGCTGGACAGCAACACGCCCCGGTCAGTCCCGGGGAACTCCTTGACGATCTCCCGGATCGCTCGGGCGTTCTCGACGTCCAGTCCGGAGGTCGGCTCGTCTAAAATCGCCAGATCGGGTTCGGTCATGATCGTACTCGCAAGCAGGAGCTTCCGGGTCATCCCCTTGGAGTACTCGCTGGTCTTGCTGTCGATGCGCTCGTCCAGATCGGCGATCTCGATCCCGCGTTCGACGAGTGCGTCGGGATCGTCGCCGTAGAAGTCTGCGATGAACGCCAGGTACTGCCGGCCGGTGAGATTGTCGTACGCACCGGCGTCTTCGGGGAGATAGCGGATGCGTTTGCGCACCGCGTTGGGCTCGCTCTCGACGTCGGCACCGAAGACACTCACGTCGCCACTACCGACGGTCAACAGTGTCGACAGCGTCCGGAGGGTCGTGGTCTTGCCCGCGCCGTTCGGGCCGACGAGTCCGTATATCTCTCCCGGCTCGACCGTGAACGACACGCCGCGGAGGGCCTGTACGTCACCGTATCCCTTTCTCAGGTCGGCGACCTGCACCACTGGTCCACCCATGTTTCAGCGGGACGTTCGGGTCGGACCTAGTCATTGTTTTGGTCCGACTCCACGGTAGTGTTCAGATAAGCTGGTTCCATGCAAATGCGAAAGATCTGAGCCAGTCGTCAGCTGTTTCCGCAGCGGCGTGACTGAAACAGTTTGAAAACGAAGATGTTCTACGTTTTACCTCACGAAAGACACGTTCGACGCTGTTCCGATTTCCAGCGCGTTCGTATCTGAAATCGAGGCCGTGTCGGTTGCAAGCGTCTTTCAAGGAGTGCGACCCATCGATGAGAAACATCGCGTCGTCAAGATCGTGTTTCTCGCGGAGTTCGCGAAAGAACGCGTGAGCAAGAGCTGAATTTGTAGTTGGTTCAAGCGTTGTATGGAGCAATTCGTTTGTATCGGGATCGACGGCAGCGTACAGCCAGTATCGCTCGTTGTCGAGTCGGATCACGGTTTCGTCAACCGCAACGTGATCCGGGCTCCGTCCAGTTTCGGGCTGTAGATCGGCCTTGTGAACCCAGTTGTGGACGGTTGAACGAGCGCGTTGGACACCGAATACCTCAAGAATTGAAACAGTATTCGAAAGCGATAGTCCAGCAAGATGCAACTGAATACTGAGCTTCATCAAAAATCGCGGTGTCGCTTCTCGCTCCACAAACTCTAAGTCGATCTGGTCGATACTACCGCTGAGGCGTGCGTTTTCGGGCATAGACACTTTGAAAACGCCACGCCTCATCCTTCAATCCTTATCTGAACACTACCGATAATCCAGAGAGCAAACTTAATTTAGCCGATCTTCAACAATCTTCCGGCATAGAACATTTACTGAGACATCGCTCCCAGAAGTCAACTCTTTGGCCTTTTCGGAGGGTCCCTTCGGTAAATGGAATTCGATGAGTTCGCCATCTTTGGAGCTTGAGATTTTTTTCAATCGTTCTCTGACCAACATTTTGATAGCTTCTCTTTCGTGCACACCTCTGTCTTTCATGACCTCATCAAGCTTCTCAGCCTCATCGCCCGAAAAAGTAATCTTCTCGTTGATTGTTTGGACATTTGAATTTAGTTTTTCAATTATTTTTGATATTTCTTCTCCAAATTCAATAGGGGTGTCTGCAACAGAATGTGCTTCTCTCACTAACTCTACTTTTACATTGTTTTTGATAATCTTCTTTGCAATTTTCTCGGCTTGATCGCTACCATCAGTTGCTTCCCTGATCAACCGCATTGAAGTTAAAGAAAGCTCGTCAAGTAGAGACTCCTCCTCCTCCTCCTCCTCCTGATCTGGGTCCGGTTCGAACTCTGTATCTTCCCAATAGTCGCGAGCAGGTTCGAGCCATCTTTCGACTGTTGGCTGAGAGCAACCCATTTGACGAGCTATTTGAGAGATATCGACCCCATCATCTATAAGTTTTTTAATGGTTTTAGCCCGATCACCAGGTGGCACATCCTTTTGATATTCGTCCGCATTTTCTGTAATTGACAAAAGCCTAGCTTCTTTATCATCCAGATCTCGAATATTTGCTCTTATTTCATCGAGACCTACCTGTTGTGCCGCTAACGTTCGTCTTTGTCCGGCTACTACCCGATATTCTCCATCAACTTCACGAACTACAATAGGATTAAGTACTCCATTCTCCCTTATGCTTTTCAGAAAAGCTTCATCTTGTTCTGAATGAAAGCCTGTATTTGATACCCGTTCATTTACTGGATCAATAACCAGTTCATCTGGATCGAATTTTTTGCTACCTAAATCGTTCATACGAAATTAATTCTGCAGCATCCACTCCTCTTCGTCGTCCCATTCAAATGTTTTAAACGAGGTATAATCGTGGTTCTGGCTGTTAGTCATAACGTCTCTCCACCGGTTCATGAGGGCGCTATCTCGTATCATGCCAGTATACTGTTCTTCCGGTTCGAAGAAATTCATAAGACGCTGTTCAAGCCTGTGTGGGGTCCAGTTCCCCCCACTTTGTCGGTCAGACCAAGCCTCTAACTGAGGATCGGATCTTTCCGTCCAGCCCCGGTGTGACCAAATACTATCAAGATCGAGAATCCTAGGCGACCATCCCAGACCTGGCTTCCCATTAGATGTTGTATTGGATTTGGGCATGAAATACCGATTTTCATGGTCATTCTTTACTTTTTGACGGGCATCATTGTCAGGAATGCCAGTTTCTAAAACAGCGTAAAAAGGAGGCTCAACCCAACTAGTTGGGAAGTTGGGATCATCTATAGCATCATCGAGCTTGTCGATCCACATTTGCTTGAACTCTTCATCTTCAAATCTAACTACAATTCTCTGGATAGGAAGATCATAAACAGTCTCAGGTTGATCGAGTAACGGTCGAATATCGGACCAGGGTAGCGGATCTCCTTGTTGCTCTGCACGGTCATATTTGACAGACACACGAACTCCCTCAAGCTTGACCGCCTCCATAACATCTGAAGCAGGAGATTGAGCTACAGAAGAGACATCTGTTTCATCGTTTATCTCCCGGCGTTCTGCATTGAGTTCTTGAATATTATCTGGCTTATCAATCCAGCCCATAGCAACCCTCAGACCATAAGTTGAAGAGTATGCTACGAATTTTCGACTTGCCTGTGGACCCTGCTCATCGATGAAATTTTGGCGAACTATGTTCGCAATGTCAAATGAAGTTGAGCTCATAAGTTATTATTCACTCCAGAAGAGAGTATAACGCGAAGATAATTTAAATTTCGGGTAAGTTAGTAAAACTACACGTATCCATTCGACTTAAGATATTCTTGAATGGCGTTTCGAACTACCTCCTCTTCAGATGTTCCTAGATCCTTCGCAGCGTCTTTCAGTCCGTCAGCTTGATTTCCAGTAAACGTGACCCTTGTGCGGACCCTAATTTCACCCTCACTGTCCGATTTCTGACTATTCATCTCCTTGATGACTTCTTTCAAATCCGTCTCCTCATCACGACGTGCCTGCTTTGTTGCCTCAAGCACATCACGCTGACTAAGGTCAGATTGCGACAGCGTTTTAACAATCTCTTCTCGCTCTTCTTTTGACTCAGTATTTGCGCGAATACTCGCTAACTGTTTGTCATCGACCTCATCGACTGATTCGCGAATTTCGTCTGGAGCTTCATCTGCTCCATTAACATGGACAACAGTGTCTTCCCACTCAGGGTTTGTGCGTTCCAGCCATTCCCGTACGGTGCTAGGATTAACTCCTAATTCCTCAGCAACGTCATTTGCATTCCAATCGTTCACTTCCATCAATCTTTGGACTGCCGCAGCACGGTCTGTCCTCGATACAGATTTTCGGAAAGCGTCAACGTTCTCTGTTACACTTGCCGCGAGAGCGTCCGAATCATCCCAGTCCATAATGATCACTGGAATCGATTCCACACCGACATTCTGTGCGGCAAGTGTTCGTCGTTGACCAACTACGATTTTATAATTTTCACCTTCCAGACGTGCAACAGGGGGCTGGATTACGCCTTGCTCTCGAATGCTTTCTTCCAGTGAATTATCATCTTTATCGGGCCCGATATTTTCCTTCCTTTCGTTTACAGGATCGATCTCTAATTCATTTGGATCAATTTGCTGTACTTCCATAGATTATTCCCCCATCAATTGGAGAGCAATTGTCTGCCACGACATCTCAGCTATTGTCCAATCATCATCTTCAACAGACACTTTAATAATATTCACGTCGCTGGATTCTGCTTCCAATCCATCAGCCTGCTGTTGGAGTTGTGAGATAGCTTCTTCTTTTGTTTGGTGGAGGGTCTTACCTTCGGGGAGTTGGACCATAAAGAACGTATCATCGTTGACATCCATCATTTGTGTTAATTACCCTTCATTGGACCCCATCACGTAGAGAAGGGAAAAGCATTTTGCTCGAGCCAATAGGTTTCTAATATGGTCGAAAAAGATGAGTTAGTGGATTTTATCCCAGACTCTTGTAGTCATCTTTTGGACAAAAATAACCAAGAATTGAGGACAGAGATTCCTGAATTGGCTAGAGATTGGGAGAAAATGATAGAAATAGAAAATACCATCTATAGACTGCCGACAAATCATTCATTCATTAATTCAGATTCGAGAGAGTTAAATGATATCGAAGATGGTTCTGTAGATCTAGTTGTCACAAGCCCGCCTTATTTCAATATTAAAAACTATAATGATGAAAATGGGCAGTTGGGGTTGATCGATGAATATGAAACATTCATCGATGAGCTTGAGGATGTCTGGGAAGAGTGTTATGATAAGTTAATTCCTGGAGGTAGAATGTGCGTAGTCGTGGGAGATGTACTCCAGTCACGACGGGAAGCAGGCCGTCACAGAGCACTACCGTTGCATTCCTCAATTCAGGAACAATGCAAAAGTGTCGGATTTGACAACCTAGCGCCAATAATTTGGGCAAAAATCGGGAATGCGGCATTAGAAGCAGGAGGGAATGCCAGATTCCTAGGAAAGCCCTACGAACCAGGAGCAGTAATAAAAAATGATATAGAGTATATTCTGTTATTCCGTAAGCCGGGAAAATACCGTTCACCATCTACCGCCGAACGAGTTCTCTCCACAATTCAGGTCGATGACCACAATCAGTTCTTTCGACAGATATGGACGGATATTCAAGGGGAGAAATCAGGAAATCATCCTGCCCCATATCCGGAAGAACTAGCAGAGCGTCTAATTAGAATGTATTCCTTTGTTGGCGATACTGTGATGGACCCCTTTGCTGGTATTGGGACAACCACAATTGCGGCATCAAGAAATGGACGAGATTCAATAAGTTTGGAAGTTGATGAGGAGTACTTAGAGATGGCCAAAGACCGGCTTGAGGATTTGAAGCCACAGCAAAGAATATCTTGATGATCACATATTCATATTTCAAATAGTATATTCATTCGGGCATCTCTTTTCGTCCCTCGATGTAGCAGTCAGCGCAAGGAAAGTCTCCGTGGAGATCGTCGCAATCACAGTCGGAGTGTTCCGGTGCATTGAGCGGGGGAGAGTCGTCGGTAGATTCTCCGGTGATACCTCCATCTGTTGCCGCGCGGACCGGGTCCGAATCGGTGTGGGTCCCGAGCTGATCGTCTATCGCACTGGGATCAGCCCATTCTGGGATGGAGGTTTCGCCGGTCGCGTAGTTGACTCGGCGTTCGTGCTTGCATTGTTCCTCTGCATCGAGGTTGTGGTGAGCGTCGGGACAGTCACAGCGGCTTTCTCGGATGTCCACAAGGTACTCAGAGCCGCTTTCCGAGATAACGAGGTACCGGCCATCCGCGTCTTTGACCCACCCCGTGTTGGGCAGGACGGTCATTTTCTCGGTTAATGCGCGAACGGCACGCTTCGGTAGGTCGGTGGGGTTTTCACCCGTCAGAGTGTATTCGGTCATGCTTCTGTAGCCCAGAAGCGCGGTCGGTGTTGGCGCACCGGCCATTTCCTGAATGGCGACACCGCGCTTCGTACTCAACAGTACGGACCCTACCCACTTAGTACTTCCCATATGCGGGAACGTTGCCAAATGCGGTGAATTAAGTCACCCGCGTACGTGGGCAATCACATGGCACGCCGCGCACTGTTGACTGATCGAGAACGAGAACTCATCGAGGGAGAGGAAAGAGTCGATGAAGATCTGCGCTATCAAGCTATCTCACGGGTCCGTCGTAAGATCAAGGACGAACTGACGACCGACGTTGAGATACTCCGGGCCAACCATCCCGATCTCTACGCAGAGCTTCAAGACACCGTGTGTAACAGCACAGAGGAGAACGATTCGACATAACAACCCTCCGAGTCGGGATAAGATTCGCCGTCCTCAATAAAGGGAAACCGCCGGTTGGAACATTAGTCGGCGCGCGATCTACGAATGTAGGTAACTCTCTCAGAACAATTTCCGACTGAGAGTCAGGTATTTCCGAGTCGGTAAATCTCAGGTGTTTTCCACTTCTTGCCTTTACTGTCGAAATTCACGGGTTTTGAGTGTCCTAAATGCGGGTGTATGGGGGATTCGGTCAGAGCTACGATCCATAATTGGCTCAGGAGACTCCAGCGCACAGAGGGTTTTGAAGACTCTCGTGTTCCCTCAATATGTGCGTTTGATGGTTGGATTTTCGTCCTATTCTATTCCTTACTTAAGTTAAGATACTGCGGGAAGTTTACCTCTCCTCTGAGGTTTTAAACCCTACAGTTAAAACCTGCCGCAAAATTGCTGTAGTATTTAAACTCTTTAAAAAATACTGCAGAAAGTTTACCTCTCCTCTGAGGTTTTAAACCCTAAATAGAACAATCTCATACTCTGTAGGTCATAGGGTTGTCCACATAAAAGTTTATCATGTGAGTAACCCAATGACCTCATTGGTCGAATTCAACATAGTTTTCAGTTACACTACCGCACCACTGCCATTCGTCGGCACCCTGATACCCCGAACCCTCGGATTTTAGTACGTTATCTCTCTTCTTCATTTCTTTGAGCCAGTCGATTACACTTGATTTATAGCTGCCTGTTTCATCTGCGATTGTTTTGGCGGAACACCCCTTTGGGAATTGTTTTAGAACCTTCAAGAATTGTTTTCGCTTCTTCGTCATCGAGTGGTACGTCGTTTCGATCCGTTCATCAACCAGTATGGATGGAATTGCACCTGACCAGACGTACACGATTGCTCCAGAATCGGGATCGTCAGGATCGCGTGCATATCGTCCTACGGCTTGTGCCAAATTGCTCTCACGTACGGAGACCAAAAGCTCTCTCGCAATATCAGCATCAGGCCCGACGAATTCCCGTCCCACTTCTCGACTGATCTCTCCTCCTTCAGTTACCATTCGTTTCGGCTTCGCGATAGCGTCACAGAGCGCGAGATAATCGAGGATATTCTCGTCACCGGGATCGATGGACGCGAGGATAGCCCCACTCGATTCGTCTGAGTAGTCATTCCGGCTTTTTTGCTCGCCGTAGTGCATTGTCATTGGATCCTCGATTCCCGCGGCAGTCATCATCTGCCGAATATTGTCTTCGACGTGGTCAGATGTAACACAGGATTGGAAGTCATCCCCATGCAACTCCCGAATCTTCTGGATGATCGCTTTCGCTCGCTTTTCGCCGGCACCTTTCCACCTTGACGTATAGGATCGAGTTGCCGTGCCAACCTGCTTGATGATCAATCCCCGTTCGTTTCGTCGCCACCAGGTTCGCTCAGATGGCGACAACACGTCTCTCTTCGTAAGGTTGTCCACCGTATTGACACTCCATCGGAGTTCTGAGGGGAACGCATCGAGTCCGATCACACAGCGGGCTTCGGATAGATCGGGAGTATTCTGGACATGTCGGATTTCTCCGCCGTCAGTTATCACGACCTCGATACCGCTATCTTGTCCGCGATAGCGACCTTCAAGGATTTCTTCCGCGTCAAGAACCGCACGTCCGATAACTGGCGTGAGTCGATGGGTTTCTTCTCGTTGGAACAGCCATTCCTGCGTGACTTCGTCCTGAAAGTGTTGTTCAATCTTCTCTTTTTCCTCTGTCTGATCACGAATTGCGGCTTTTTTGAAATCAACCTCCGTAAACTCGCCATCTGACCGGTGTTTGAGTAGGTTTGTTGTCGCCCGAGTGAACTGCATGCGCTCAGGGTCATTGAACGTCAGTTTGTATTCCGGACGCTCGTCAAAAATGACGTTAGCTCCATCAATGAGTTCGTCAACCTTCGCGAAATTGGCTGTGACGTGAAGTACGTCGTACTCAAGCTCCTCACTGTCACTCTGAACATCCCACCATTGGGTGACAGCGTCGCAATGCTCTCCACAGGGTAGATCGTACTGTTGATTCAGTCGCCGATGAGCTTTCTGGAACGGGATATTCCGCACGTTGCACATCCAGTCGAACCATTCGGAAGGTGTTCGACCATTTGGTGCGGTCAACTCATCGTCATAGTCACCGGCAGCTACTGGACAAGCGTCAGTTCGACCTCGGAGTACGTGATATTCTACTCCAAATGTATCTCGGCTTTTCTGGACGGCATCCTTCCGTGCTTCTTTGGTCTGATGGACATGGATGACCGGATTGCCACCGGTGATTTCAGGATAGTCTCTCCAACGAGTCGTTGCCATAAGGTGGCTCTTGCCGAGTGAAGTGGGCGCGTCTATGAGCGTATTCTCCGCTGCACGAAGTGCCGAATGGAGCGTGTCTTCGAGTCGATCACGGGCTTCGCTGGTAGTGACTCTGTGCGGAGAAGCTGTCGATTCGTCGTAGGCATCGCTATGGGAGATTGAATCTGTAGTCATAGTGGAATGTTGGCAGAAGTCTCTTGACGGTGAGGTAGACGCCCATCAATGCGCATTAACTTCGTAGGATCCGACAGTTGCGACTGGACGGGAGAACTAACCGCGAGAATCTGCCTTCACTGTATAGACAACATCCAGACGGAAATAGATACCGGAATCCGCCCGACAGCGTTGAGGTAGCTATTGATCAAACAAGTTGACTTCCTCTTCAGGGAATGCCGCGTGACGTTCTCTGATCGCCTCTGGATCGTCAGCTTGGAACCAGTCCTTGAGATCCATCGCACAAGGGGCACAGAGAACGTATTCCAAGTCATCATGGACCATTCCAACTTTTGCATCCTCAGGGTGGGGGTGATCAACAACAATCACTTCCCGATATTGCTCATCAATATCAAATTCAGTCTCGCAACGTTCGCACTCTTTTGTAAGAGCTTCTACCATCCGTGAGGGAAATCAAATCAAGAACGGATAAGGATGCCTGTAGAGGTTTTCTATTCCATACCGAACTCCTCACGCCGTAGTTCCCGCTTCTCACTCTCCGTCCGGGCGTCGTAGTGCTTCTCCAGTGTCTTCACGGAGACGTTCATCCTGTCGGAGAGGAGTTCCTTCGTGTGGCCGTCGTTGAGCCACGCCGTAATCGCAGATCTCCGGATCGCGTGAGGTGGGACTGAGTCAGGGCATCGTTGAGCGGTGTCACGTCGTTGGGCCGCTTCGCAACTGTCTGGACTTCTATCGTGAGGGCACTGATCCACGTACACGCACGGACGGGTTACTGAGTTAATATGGCCGCGGATATTCGAGTGAACCGGACGGCCCTGCTTCGTTGTTATCAACGGTTCTCGTCCGTGGTCGTCAGTCACATCATGTCTATGCATCCCAATGTAGTCGTCAAGCACGTTGCACACCCACTCGTGGAGGTTGATCTCACGCTCTGCTCCGTATTTGTTCTTGAGCGGTGTTTCTGATTCTGGACGATGGCGCACCTCAATGTACTGTTCCTCTGGGTTGTAGTCGCCGAGGTCTATTGCTCGAAGCGATCCGATGCGGAATCCGGTGTCCCACAAGAGGGAGAAAACGACGTGCTTCAGCGTTCCGTATTCGTACTTCTGGAGGAACTGAAGGATCTGTGCCGCCGTTTCCGAATCAATCATCGTGTTCCGAGAGTCATCCTCGGGAACGGGCATCAAGATGTTCTCAGCAAGCCCTTCGACCAGATCTCGGGATTCACACCATCGAAGGAATACCCGAAGGACGGTCATCTGGTTGTACAGCGTGACGCTGTTGATATTGTCCTCGTCTCGTCGGTAGAGCTTGAAGTCGGAGATGTGGAAGCCATCGAGTTCGTTGACAGTGTCCAGACCTTCGCTCTCACACCACTCGATGAATTGTGATAGCAGGGACGAGTGGTTGTAGTAGGTAGACTCGGATATGTCTGCTCGCCGTTCGTTCAGATACCGTTCGACTGCGCGTTCGGTTGTGATTTGTCGAGTCATCGGAATTTCCGAATCGCTCGACCCTGGATGGTGATTCCGTGGTGGTTCTCATCCGGACTTGACTTCGCGGAAGCGCCGAATCTGCCGCAGGCAGACGCGAGAGGCGCTGAGGAGGTCGGCGGTTCAAATCCGCCCCAACCCACTGATTTTGCGCCGAACAATACCGTGGGGCGTAAATCTGTCTTTGGGGCGATTTGAAACAGGGAGTGAGAGGTGAGCGAGTGAAGCGAGCGAACGGGAACGACCGCGGTTCAAATCCGCCCCAACCCACTTTTGGTGCGAACAATCCGTGAGCGGCAAATGCGGTTAAGGAGATTTGAACCAGGGCAGACACGCGCAGGGAAGCGAGTAGATCTGGACGGGGTTCAAATCCGCTCAGAGAGCTCTGTCTCTCAAGCCGTGCGTCACGTTCAACACGAGGCCAGAAGAACAAACGCTTCCGAACTCTCGTTCGCTTCGCTCACGAGGACGGCTCAACCCCTGCGTTGTCTGGCCGCTCACTTCTGAGCACTGCCTGTATGAGACGAGGTTGAAACAAACGACAGCTGACAGGACTGAGTGCCGATCCAGATTTACCCAGCGATGTTGTACGTGAGGATAATACCGGACAATCTTCAACATTCCCGTGGCCAATTACTCAGTATTTTGATTAGACATATAGATATCAGATGATAATGTGGCCAGGACCAGTACATTTAAACGCTCTACTTTGTTACATGGTCGCATCATGTCCGACGACAATAGCATGAATCGACGGCGATTCCTCAAGGCTACCGGGGCAGCGACGGTAGGCGTTGGATTGGCCGGTTGTAGTGGTGGCGGAGATACCGAAGCCAACACCGAGGAGCCAGGGGAGATGGAAAGCGGGACCGACACGGGCGATGGCGATGGGATGTCTGACGAGGGTGGCGAGTACCAGCCTCCGAGTAATTACCCGTACGGGATCAACGAGACGCAGGTCGGCGAGGCTCAGCGGGTGATGAAAGAGGCGGGATACGGACCGGACAACCGGTTCGAGCTCGACTGGTTGCAGTACAAGAGCGGTGCCTGGCAGGAGATGGCGAACACGATCCGGGCACGTCTCGATTCTGCCTATATCGATATGAATATCAACCAGGCAGACTTCGGGAGCCTGCTCGAAACCACGGAGAACGGCAACCACGAGGCGTTCACCCTTGGATGGGTCGCCGACTATCCGGCCGCCCAGAATTTTCTCCAACTCGTCGATCCGAAGAACACGGTCTACGACGCCGAGGGGTACACGCCCAACGGCGCGCGGATGTTCTGGTCCGAGGACGTCAAGGGAGACGAAGAGATTCGCCAGTATATCACCGAACAATTCGATCGGATTCAGAACAATCCGGAACTGACCGACGAGGCCCAGTCCACGCGCGACGACGCCACCGAGAAGATGGAACGGGCCCTCTGGGATTCGGCCGCACTACTCCCAGTCTACCACGAGGTCGACCAGTTGTTCTGGTACGATCACGTCGATTACAATCCGCCGGGTGGGATGGGACCGTCGCGAGCAAAGACGAACATGTCCGTCAGCGGTCTGGAGGGAGATGACACCGTCAACGACATCTCGGGCACGTTCAGTTCCCTGGATCCGATCGCCTCGGGGAACACAGAGAGTGGCAACAAGGTCATGGATATGTTCGACGCGCCGTTGAACTACGTCAACGGGACGGTCGAGACCGAACCCCTCATCGTCGAGGACTACACTGTCAGCGACGACCTCACCGAGTACGAGTTCACGCTCAAGGAAGGCATCCAGTTCCACGGGGACTACGGCGAGGTCACCGCGTCCGACGTCGTCTACTCGTTCCGACGGCTCGTCGAGTCGGACAACTCCACGAACACGTATTTCCCGCTATCGGTGCTCGATATGGAACACGAAACCGACGACGAGGGGAACGTCGTCTCGGGCTCGACCGGAGTCGAAGCGACGGGCGAGTATACGTTCACGATTTCGCTCAACAGCCCATTCGGGTACGCGCTGGAGGTGTTTGCGTACTCCGCGTTCTCCGTCGTTCCCGAAGGCATCGTCGGCGACATCGAAGGGTACGACGGCGAGATGGCCTGGGAAGAGTTCTCGACGAGCCCGGTTGGCTGTGGCCCGTTCGTCTTCGAGGAATGGCAAGAAGGCAACGGTGGCCAGTTCCGCGCCTCCGCGTTCGAGGATTACCACGGCGGGGCCCCTTCGTTTGGGGAGACCCACGAAGCGATCATTACCGAGGACAGTGCCAAGTACAATTACTTCCTGAACGAGAACGCCGACGTCAGCGAGATCCCGACGCCACAGTACGATCCGGAACTCGTGACCGAGGAGACGACCAACGACCGGGGCCAAACGCTTGGCACCTACGGCCCGTTGGAAGGCGGCAAGACCGTGAACATGTCGACGACCCCGGCAATCAACACGTACTACGTCGCGTTCCACATGGAGAAAGTGCCCAAACCGGTCCGTCAGGCGATGGCCTACGTCCTCACCCGCGAGGACTTCGTCGAGAGCGTCTTCAAAGGGCGGGGTGAAGCAGCCTATCACCTCACGCCCAAGCAGGTCTTCCCGGGCGGCGCGGAGGGATACGACTCGAACTACCAGGGATAGGCCGGGACGAACCCTCGGCCGAAGTACCGGTTCCGAACGACAACCGATATTGTTAAATCAATATAGCCGATACCAAAATCGGACAACCCAGTATGCCCTCGAGGATGGAGTCATCGTCGCGACCGGCGGTGCTGTTTCCCGGAAGACGAGAGTATAACGTGGTGCTATCCGGATCGTGGCCGACGCCGGACACAACGGCGGGGCCGGAGACGAGCGCGCCCGGACCAGACAGGACAGGACACCGGTTCCGAACGCCGGTCGAGGGAGGCGATCGATGAATCGGTTCCTCTATCTCTTCAAGCGACTGTTACTGGCGGTACCAGTGTTCCTGTTCGGTATCACGATGAGTTTCCTGGTCCTGTACAAGGGGCCGATCGATCCCGTCTTGTCCATTCTCGGGCGAGATGCGACGCCGGAAGACGTCCGCCAGCTGAGAATTGCCCTCGGGATCATCTATCCCGACGGGACGCCCGTCCCCCTTTGGTCACAGTACTTCAAGGTCGTCACCGATCTGGTGACGTTGGACTTCGGGCAGTCCTGGATCATCCAGCGCGGGACCCCGGTGTCGGATCTTATCCTCAATCGAATGCCTGCGACGCTATGGCTCGGATTCTGGTCGGTCGTCATCGCGCTCGCGTTCGGGGTTCCGGGGGGACTGTACGCCGGCCTCCGAGCAAACACTTGGCGTGATTACATCGCGTCGGGGGGCGGCATCATCTGGCGAGCGATGCCGAACTTCTGGCTCGCAGTGATGCTCTCCGGCCTGCTCTCGGCCGGCGGGGCACTCTCCTTCTATAAGGGCCTCTTCATCCCGACGGATGTGATCGGGACTCCAGGCGCGTTATCGAGCATGTTCGGCAGTATCGACATCTTCGCCGGGATACCGTTGCTCGAGGCCATCCGGGTACCAGTCCCGAACTGGGAGAATTTGGCGATTTCTATCAAGTGGATCCTGCCCGCGGCCCTGGTACTCGGATCGGCGTCGATGGGTAACGAGATCCGTATCGGTCGGACCGCGGTACTCGAAAGCATCAACTCGAAGTACGTCGAAACCGCGAAAGCGAAGGGCGTGTCCGGTCGGCGGATCATCACCAAACACGTCGGACGCAACGCACTCATCCCACTGTTGCCCGTGATCATGGGTGAGTTCTATCTGCTCATCGGCGGGTCCGTCCTCGTCGAGAAGGTCTTCTCGATCCGCGGACTGGGGAACATGTTCTTCCGTGGCGTACTCGGTCCGGACATCCCGCTCGTGATGGGGCTTGTGTTCCTGTTCATCGTCGTCCAGGTCACGGTCAACATCACCCAGGACATCCTGTATACGTTCATCGATCCGCGAATCACGCTGGAGGACACTGAGAGGTGACATCGATGTCGGACACTGATCCAACCGCGACGCGCGAAGAGTTGACCGGGCACGAGAACGTCCCCCTCCGGACACGGATCGCGGAATCCCCGCGACCGTTCCTGAAGTGGGTGTCAGTCCTGGCGATGCTGACCGCCGTCGAGTTCGGCACGTACGCCTCGCTGACGGTCGCGACAGTCGAGCGAACGTTCGTCGGCGTGACGGCGGTTTTCGACGTCGCCCTCGGATTCGTCTCCAACGGCGCGGCGAACGCGATCGTCAATTTCCAGACGGGAGTTTCCCAGTTTCTCATCGGCATCGGTGACGCTGCAGCGGCCATTCCGACGCTTTTCAGCCGGGCGGTAATCCCCAACCAGGGACACAGGCTCGGCCCGAACGGACCCTGGGAAGGGACGTTCCTGGGGCTAGAGCCAGCCGTCGCGTGGGGGATCCGGTTCACCCTTATCGTCGCATACACGCTGTTTTTCAGTTACTGGCTGTTCCGGGGCTGGAAAGTCTACCGCGAGCACTACCGCCAGGCCGACTGGACGCCGACGGACGACATGTTCCGACGGCTTCGGGTCCATCGATGGGGGCAGTTTGGCATCCTCATTCTCCTGTTATACCTGACGATGGCCGTGTTCGGACCGGCGATGGGTCCCACGACTGTCGAACAAAACATCCAAAGTTCCTACAGCTACGAGGTCAAGTACTTCGACGCGGAAGCGGGTGAGGTCGAGTCGATTCCGGTCGGCGACGCCAACTTCAACTCCAAGTCCAAGGGCAGTGCTGAGAACGTCGGCCCGATGACTTACGACGACTACGGACGGTTCCACCCGTTCGGGACGCTGAACAACGGACGTGATCTGTTCACATTCCTCATGGGTGGGGCACGGATCACGATGATCGTCTCCGGGCTCGCGATCGGGCTCGCGACGTTGATCGCGGCCATGCTGTCGATGGTCTCGGCGTATTACGCCGGCACGATCGATCTCACGATCCTCACGGCCGCGGACGGGGTGGTCTCGGTTCCCCGGTTGCTCCTGTTGATCATGGTAAGTGCCGTCTTCGCGAACCACTGGCTCGGGGGGATCCTCGATGGTGGGTTCATCCTCGCGCTCGTGTTCGCGTTCACCACGTGGCCGTTCCTCTGGCGAGCGGTGCGTGGGCCGGCACTCCAGGTCGCCCAGGAGGAGTGGGTCGACGCGGCGCGGAGTTTCGGCCAGCGGCCCCGGACCATCATGCGCAAGCACATGCTCCCGTACATTGTCGGGTACCTGCTTGTCTACGCTTCGATGTCGACTGGCGGGATCATCATCGGGCTGTCGGCGCTGTCGTTCCTCGGCAACGGGCTGGGTATCAACCCGCCGACGCCGGCCTGGGGACGTGCCGTTTCCCTCGGACAAGACTACGTGTCGACGGCGTCCTGGCACATTTCGCTGATCTCGGGGCTGATGATCGTCGTGCTGGTCACCGGTCTCAATGCGTTCGGCGACGGCATCCGTGACGCGATCGATCCGGAGACGGAAACCGCCGAGGGCGAGGAATCCGCCGAGAGCGTAGGCGATGAAGCCGCCGTGGGAGGTGGGGCCTGATGTCGAGCGAGCAATTCGAGCCCGACTTCTCGCGACGCGACGAGCAGCCAATTCTGTCCGTCAGGAACCTCCAGACCGTCTTCCACACGGACAGGGAAACGATCCGTGCAGTCGACGACGTGAGCTTCGACGTCTATAGCGGCGAGACGGTCGGCATCGTCGGCGAGTCCGGCTCCGGCAAGAGCGTCACCGCTCGGTCGATCATGGGATTGATCGAGTCCCCGGGACAGGTACTCCCGGACTCGTCCATCCGGTTCAAGGGCCAGGAGCTGACTGAATACTCCGACGCTGAGTACCGTGAAGTCCGCGGCAGCGGCATCGGAATGGTGTTCCAGGATCCCCAACAGTCGCTCAACCCGGTTTATACGATCGGCAACCAGATCCGAGAGGCGTTGCGGATAAACCGCGACATCACCGGTCAGGAAGCTGTCGAGAAGGCGACGGACCTCCTCGAGTCCGTCGGCATCCCGGACGCGAAACGCCGGCTCGACGAGTACCCCCACGAGTTCTCGGGCGGGATGCGTCAGCGTGCCGTCATTGCGATGATGCTCGCCTGCGAACCCGATCTGCTCATCGCCGACGAGCCGACCACCGCACTGGACGTGACCATCCAGGCACAGATCCTCGATCTTCTGAAGGACCTGCAGGAGGAGCGCGACCTCGCGATCCTGTTCATCACCCACGACATGGGCGTCATCGCCGACATCTCCGATCGTGTGAACGTGATGTACGCCGGGCAGATCGTCGAGAAAGCGTCGGTCGAGAATCTCTTCGAGCGGTCGAAACACCCCTATACGCGGTCCCTCATCGAATCGATCCCGGGAGAGCACTCCCGCAAGGAGGGGCTCAACACGATCGAAGGCGAGGTGCCGACGCCGAACGCGCCTGCAGACCACTGTCGGTTCGCCCCGCGATGTCCCAAAGCCTTCGGGGCGTGTGAGAAAGTCCCGCCAGTCCACATCGATGTCGGTGAGACGATAGAGCACACTGCCGCGTGTCTGCTGTATCCCGAGGAGATGGCGGAGTCGGACCGGGTCGCACACCACCGGGCGCGTGCGAACATCCCAGAAGCCGACACAGAGGGCGACGAGACAGAAGCCGACACGGAGGGTGATGAGACATGAGCAAAGTGTCAGGACGGACTGAACGAATGGCACAGGCCGGTGAGACGTTGATCGAGGTCGACAATCTGAAGAAATACTACGGGGGTGGCGGGTTCTTCGCCCAGCCATCAGTCAAGGCCGTCGACGGGGTGAGTTTCTCGATCAAGCGTGGCGAAACGCTCGGTCTCGTCGGCGAATCCGGTTGCGGGAAGAGTACGCTGGGCCGGACGCTCGTTCGACTGGAGGAAGCCACCGACGGGACGATTTCCTTCGACGGGACGGACATCACAACCCTGTCGGGCGAGGATTTGAAAGACTGGCGTCGCAACGCCCAGATGGTCTTTCAGGATCCCGAATCCAGTCTCAACGATCGGATGACCGTCGGCGAAATCATCCGGGAGCCCCTGGACGCCCACGACTGGAAGACCAAACAGGATCGACAGGAGCGGGCGCTGGACCTGCTGACTTCTGTGGGGCTGCGCGAGGAGCACTACTACCGGTACCCCCATCAGTTCTCGGGCGGGCAGCGACAGCGGGTCGGGATCGCCCGGGCACTTGCCCTAGAACCGGAGTTCATCGTACTCGACGAACCAGTCTCCGCACTCGACGTAAGCGTCCAGGCGAAGATCATCACGCTGCTCGAAGAGTTACAGGTCGAGTTCGATCTCACGTACCTGTTCATCGCCCACGATCTCTCTGTCGTCCGCCACATCTGTGATCGCGTCGCAGTCATGTACCTCGGAAAAATAATGGAGATCGGCCAAACCGAGGAACTCTACGAGAACGCCCAGAACCCCTATACGCGATCGCTGTTGTCGGCCATTCCCCATCCGGATCCGTCGTCGTCGTCCCACCGGATCACCCTGCCCGGGACGCCGCCGAGCCCACGGGATCCGCCGACGGGGTGTCAGTTCTCGACGCGGTGTCCAGCCAAGATACGGCCGGAAGCGTACGAACACGTCGAGGACGACGTCTGGGATGGGATCGAACGCTACCGGGAGGTCGTCCGCGAACGATCGCGGATGGATCTGGGGACAATCGACCGCCTCAAGCGTCAGGTCGGCCGCTTCTCGGCGTACGACGACATCGACGAAACGATCGTGGATCTCTTTGGCGATCTGGACGTTCCCGCGGACGTCCGTGAACACGTCGAGACTGCCGCGGAACTGGTCAAAGACGGACGGCCGGAGGACGCGCGTCGTCACCTCACCGACGAGTTCAACGGCGAGTGTGACCTGCGGCGTCCGGAACTCCACTCGGTCGGGGACGAGGGCCACATGAGCTACTGTCACCGACACACCGACGAGTACGAGGACGCCGAGCCCGTCATCACCCGACGTACTCGTGACACGTAACGCGCTCCGGTACGTCGAGTTCTTCTACTGGGTCGGCGTCGTCTCGGGAAGCGTCCTCCTTGTGTTAGCGGTCCCGGCGTTTCTCGTCGGGGACGGGCTCCTCTCGCTGAAGTACGCGCTGTTCGTCGTCGGATTTATCCTCTTCGGCGTCGGGAGTTTCGCCATCCAGCCGTCGCCGCGGGGTCGCGGGCCGATCACGCGGCTATTCTCCTTCAGCGTCGCCGGAGACTCGGCATTCGGGTTCGAGCAACGATTACAGGAGCTGCCGCCACTCGAAGGATCACACCTCCCGATCGAGTACAGGGTGAACCGGAACGTGAAGCTGTTCGTCACGAGTCTCGTCCTCCTGGCAATCTCGGCCGTCCTCGAAGTTTGGCTCGGCGTCACAGTCGGGTGACGGCCACCTACCACCCTTTAATGGCCTGAACCTGTAACGAAGAACATGGTCAGACTCGGCCCGGACGACGTGACTCTCGACGACGGCGAGCAGTTGCTCGCAACCAGTGAGGCGGCCCGCAGTGGCTGGGAACAGACGCTCGAAGACGTAGCGGCGATGGCGAGAGACCGTGCCAGCTCCGGGTTCGAGACGCTGATTCTCACGTCCGACGACACCACGCCGAAACCGCCCGGATCCGGTGAGGCGGACGAATGGGGACTCGTGTACATCGTAGCGAGCAACCAAGCCGAGGAGTTGCTGGCGTTTTCCAAGGAGACCGATTTCGACGAGACCGTCGTCTACCAGGCGAGTAGTGCCGGCCACGTATTCGTCGTCACCGAGTGTCTCGACACGGAACGGGACCGCGCCCTGTTCGTGGCGGGGACCTACAGAAAGCAAAACGCGTCGGTGCTGGTCGAGGCTGCTCTCGAACGCGAGGAGATGTACACCCATCTCAAAAAACTCGACGGGACGCTGCTGGAAACGATCGAACACGACGACGCCGAGCAGTTTTTCCCCAACTCGAAGTAGTTCGACATCGACGCTCGCTGAGCGCTGGCGACAGACGCTCGCGGCACGGGAACGGTGAGAATATGTGAAGAAATACGTTCCTATATACAACGGTATAGGGGCTGCTGACGAAGCGTGTGGGTATGGAGTATACCACACTCGGTTCGACCGGTATGGAGGTCAGCCAGCTGTGTCTCGGGGCGATGAGCTTCGGCAGCGAGGAGCCCTGGATGCTCGACGTGGAGGAGTCCCGCGAGATCATCGAACGGGCGATCGAGTTGGGCGTGAACTTCTTCGACACCGCAAACGCCTACTCCGACGGCGAAAGCGAGGCGATCCTCGGTGACGTCCTGGCCGAACACGACCGCGACGAGCAGGTCGTCGCGACGAAGGTCCGCTTCCCCGTCGGCGAGGACTCGCCCAACGCGTCGGGACTTTCACGGAAGACCGTCCAGCAGGAACTCGACAACAGCCTCGATCGGTTGGGCATGGACACGATCGACCTCTATCAGACCCACCGCGTCGATCCCAACACCCCCTTGGAAACAACCCTCCGGGCGCTCGACGACGCCGTCCAGCAGGGAACGGTTCGCCACGTCGGGACCTCTTCGATGTGGGCCCACCAGCTTTCCGAGCGCCTCCGAGTGAGCGAACGCGAGGACCTCGTGAGCTACGAGACGATGCAAAACCACTACCACCTGGCCTACCGCGAGGAGGAACGCGAGATGCTCCCGCTCACCGAGAAAGAGAACATGGGGGTCATCCCGTGGGGGCCACTCGGGCAGGGCTTCCTGACGCGCCCGTTCGACGAACTCGAAGCCACCGACCGGGGCGACCCGGAGAACTTCCACAACCCTACCGACGAGTACACCCGCGGCGGCGGCCGAGAGATCAACGAACGGGTCGAGGAGCTCGCCAAAGAGTACGGCGTGACGATGGCCCAGATCGCGCTGGCCTGGCAATATCAAAACGAGTACGTCACCGCGCCGATCGTCGGGACGACCAGCGTCAAGCACTTAGAGGAGGCCGTCGAGGCGATGGAGATCGACCTCAGCGAGTCGGATGTCGAGTATCTGGAGGACCCCTACGAGCCCCAGCCGATCGTCGGCCACGAGTGACGGTCGACCGACAGCCCGCGGTCGGCGCCGACCCGCCGCGTTGAAGCGTCTGCCGGACCAACGGCCGTCGTGGACAGGGATCGACTGGAGACGCGGCTGGTCGAGCGCTTCGACGCGGTCCCACGGGCCGCGAGAGTGGTGGCCCGGCAGGCGACCGATCTCGACGACGCGGGCCGCTACGAACGGGACTTCGACGCTCCGCTGACCGTCGAGATCGTCGTCGCCAACCTCGCCGACGCCCCCGACGAGTGGGACCTCGTCGAGCGCTGGAACTGGTGGCTCGGGGCGCTTGAACTCTCACACGGCGGCTACAGCCAATTCGGGGTCCGTCATGGCGGCGTCTGAGCCGCCGAGGCGACAGACGACCGGACTTTACGCCGTGGAGTCGGTAGTGTTCAGATAAGGATTGAAGGATGAGGCGTGGCGTTTTCAAAGTGTCTATGCCCGAAAACGCACGCCTCAGCGGTAGTATCGACCAGATCGACTTAGAGTTTGTGGAGCGAGAAGCGACACCGCGATTTTTGATGAAGCTCAGTATTCAGTTGCATCTTGCTGGACTATCGCTTTCGAATACTGTTTCAATTCTTGAGGTATTCGGTGTCCAACGCGCTCGTTCAACCGTCCACAACTGGGTTCACAAGGCCGATCTACAGCCCGAAACTGGACGGAGCCCGGATCACGTTGCGGTTGACGAAACCGTGATCCGACTCGACAACGAGCGATACTGGCTGTACGCTGCCGTCGATCCCGATACAAACGAATTGCTCCATACAACGCTTGAACCAACTACAAATTCAGCTCTTGCTCACGCGTTCTTTCGCGAACTCCGCGAGAAACACGATCTTGACGACGCGATGTTTCTCATCGATGGGTCGCACTCCTTGAAAGACGCTTGCAACCGACACGGCCTCGATTTCAGATACGAACGCGCTGGAAATCGGAACAGCGTCGAACGTGTCTTTCGTGAGGTAAAACGTAGAACATCTTCGTTTTCAAACTGTTTCAGTCACGCCGCTGCGGAAACAGCTGACGACTGGCTCAGATCTTTCGCATTTGCATGGAACCAGCTTATCTGAACACTACCGGATTATCCCAGTGTAATTCGCCCAATCTGTGGTGTGTCATAATTCCATTTCAATACACAGCTACCGGTAGCTTATTGATGCTGACGCGTCTCCTTGAAAGTGAATCGCTTTACGGCCCTGTGGTGACTCAAGAGAAGCTGCTCCGCAGTTTAATTGAGAACGGTGAAAGGAACAAAACCCCAGTACTGCTCGGGGATTGTTTCCTTGAGGAATGCGCGTCGCGCAAGTGGGTTGGGGCGGATTTGAACCGCCGACCTCCTCCATGTCAAGGAGGTGTCATAACCAACCTAGACCACCAACCCGATCGACCTTCGTATCCCTTCGTAGTTTGCAGGCACAATTGAAGGTTTCGAAACGGAGCTAACCCCGTGAGGAAGTCCCGGTCGGCGCGCGATCGGCCCTGTCACCGCCACAGACCCCGAACGCCGCGCCAGACGATAGTGATCCCCGAGAACCACGACGAGGAACGGGCGACCAGTCAGTCACCCGACGGTGACAGATCGATCCGAGCTTGGCGAGACGAAAAATCCCAAACTCAGCAATCCGGCGATCCCGGCGGCCAAGACGACGTAGACGTACATCCCCTCGACACCGACGACGGTCGCGATCCAGCCACCGACGACCTGGCCCGCAACTCGGCCGGTCCCGAGTCCGATCGCCGCCAGCGCCGCCTGGGCAGAGGCACTCAACGCCTCGGGAGCGTACTCGTGTGCCAGCGAGACCGACGCCAACGTGAAGAAGGCGAACCCGGCCCCCTGGGGCACTTGTGCCAGGAAAACTGCCGGGAGTGTCCCGGGCGTCACGTACAGGACAAAGGAAAGTGCAAGGATCACTGTCCCGAGGAGCAACTGCGAGCGGTGGCGCCACCCGAGGCGGGCCGCCCCGACGAAGACGGCCGCCTCAGCGAGAGTCCGGACGAACCAGGCCGCGCCGGTCATCGAATCGCCCGCGTCGATTGCTCGGATGTACACCGAGAAAAAGGCGCCTCCGGTTGTCGTTGCCGCCCCGATCAAGACCGCGACCAGCAACAACAGGACGAACCGTCGATCAGTGACCAAGCGAAGACTGTCCGCACGGAACTCCGGCGTGAGATCGGTGGCTGGTGGTTTCGGGAGTTCGCGCAACGAGACGACAAAGATGACCATCCCGACGGCGTAAACCACGAAGATCGTGGCCGTCCCGAACGCGTCGACCAGCGGCCCCATCGCGAGGATGCCGACGCCGAAAGCGACGCTCCCGAACGCCCGCACGTTCCCGAAGTTGATCCCGGAACCCATCACCATGGAGTTTGCAAGCGGGATGATGGGCGAGCGGAACGCCGAGTAGATGACCGCCGCCAGCAGCATCAACAGAAACGGCGACTCGACGATCAACCCCAGCGGAAACAGCAGGCCGCCAACGATCGAGACGAGCGCACCGACGGCCATCGCGAGTTTTGTCCGACCGTAGGCGTCGGCCAGCACCCCCCAGATCGGCTGGACGAGGATCCCGGCCCCGACCAGTACCGCGCCGATTACCCCCATCTGGGCCTCCGAGAGACCGATGTCCTCGAAGAAGACGTTCCGGTATCCCGAAATACCGTTCGCTGCCGCATACAGGACGAGATACAGCAACTGGTACCGCCGCTCGTCGCTCAGCACAGTCCATCCCTGCCTGTCCCATCGGCTCGCATCTTTCACATCTTTCCACATATGATGAAATAAGCCTTCATATGTATCCACAGGGTGTAATGGGTAACCGTCACATGGACGGTCGGCACCGTTAAGATAGAACTGGACAAAGCCACGCGCCATGCCTGGTCCAGTGTTTCTCGAAGGCGAAACCGTGGCCCTCCGGCCGATCGAGGAGGAAGATCTCGCGTTCGTGCAGCGTGAGCGATCGGACGAACGCGTCTGGCGTACGTTGGGATGGCCCGTCCCCTCGAACCGCGAGCAGGTCGAGGCGTTCTACGAGGAGACGATCTCCGACGAGGAGACCATTCATCTCCTGATTACCGTCGACGAAGAGCCGGTCGGTATGGTGAGTTTTCACGATCTCTCGGAGAAGGACCGGCGGGGCGAACTGGGGTACTGGGTGGCGGCCGACCACCATGGCAACGGCTACGCCACTGACGCTATCGGGACAATCGTCGCCTACGCGTTCCGTGACCTCGGCCTCCACCGCGTCGAGGCGAAGGTTTTCGACGGCAACGACGCCTCCCGTCGCGTCCTCGAAAAACTCGGATTCACCCACGAGGGCATCCACCGCGAGGCGACTTTTTCTGACGGCCAGTTCCGTGACGTCCACTGGTACGGCGTGCTGGCCGAGGAGTTCGATCTCGATAGAGAATAAAAACGCCGAAACGCGTCACCAGTCGACGGAGATCGTTCCGTCACCCTGGGGATCGGGTGCGAGTTCCTCGTTTGTCCGGCGGTCGATAACGTGGATGACCCCTCGATCCTTCTTGGCTGGACAGACCTTAGCGGCCTCGACGTTCGCATCGAGTTCGCCCTCGTCGATGAAGTATCGCTTCGGACGGGCGATCCCCGTCTCGAGGTCTAGTTCCCAGTTGTCGGCGACCTGGGAACACTTCCCGGCCCCGATACACTTGTTGGCCTCGAAGACCACCTTGTAGGGCTTTTCGTCGATCGGCGGGGCGTCGCGCTCGCCGATCTCTGCTGGGTCGATAGCGTCGTTGTCTTGCCCTTCGGTATCACTCATGGTAGGGCTGGGGCGTTCCGACGGCAAGCCGGTGCCGATGGCTGCAAAAGCCGCCCGGATCGCGGACGCGATCGATCGCGTTGGCTGGCTCGTCGGGGAGATTACTCGTGTATCTCGACGGATTTGAGACGAACGTCCTCGACCGGCTCGTCCCGCGGACCGGTCTCGACATTGCCGAGTTCCTCGAGGGCGTCCATGCCGTCGATGACCTCACCGAAGACGGCGTGGTCGCCGTCGAGGTGGGGCTGGGCGTCCAGCGTAATGAAGAACTGTGAGCCGTTGGTGTTCGGGCCGCTGTTGGCCATCGAGAGGACACCCGGGCCGTCGTGGCCCAGCTCGTCGTGGAACTCGTCGTCGAAGGTGTAGCCCGGCCCGCCGCGACCGGTCCCCGTCGGATCGCCCATCTGTACCATGAATCCGTCGATGATGCGGTGGATCGGGATGTCCTCGTAGAAGGCGTCACCGCGGATCTCACTCGTCTCGGGATCCTCCCAGGTCGGTGTCTCTGGGGCCGGTTCGGCGTCGGCTGCGGGGTCGTGTGCTGCTAGGTTGACGAAGTTCTCGACGGTCGTCGGCACTCGCTCGTCGTACAGTTCGACTTCGATGTCGCCGTGGGTCGTCTCCAAGGTCGCTGTCAGATCGCTCATAGAACTGCCGAGGAGTGGCGGATGGATAACCGTGGTGGTTGTGGTGGCGCGTTCCCGGGTATCGCCCGTACGGGTTCGACGGTCTCGTGTCCCTCTTCGATCGCGTCATTGCCTCCTTGATCCACGCTACAGCTGTCTCGCCCGCACAGCCAGCACCCATCACGCCGACCGAAACGGGGGTAATCGCACCGACTCTTTATTTACTGCCGCCGAGAAGGTATCGATCAGACGATGGCGCAGGGGACCGACATCGCCGTGTTGCACGTCGACGATGATCCGGACTTCGCCGAACTCACCGCGACGTACTTACAGCGAGAGGACGACCGGATCGTCGTCGAAACCGCGACGAGCGCGGTGGATGGGCTGGCGCGGCTGTCGGAAATCGATGTCGACTGTATCGTCAGCGAATACGACATGCCGGGACGTGACGGCATCGAGTTCTTCGAGGCTGTCCGCGAGGACCACTCTGAGGTCCCCTTCATTCTCTTCACCGGGAAAGGCAGCGAAGCCGTTGCGAGCCGAGCGATCTCGGCCGGTATCACTGACTACCTGCAAAAACAGGGTGGCACCAGTCAGTATGTTCTCCTCGCCAACAAGATCGTCAACGCCGTCGACACGACTCGCAGCCGGGAACGGGCGGAGGCGGTGTCCCGGATCCGAGAGATTCTCCGGGAGATCAATCAGGACCTCGTCCGTGCTCGAAGCCGCGAGGCGATCGAGTCGGCGGTCTGTCGGACGATCAGCCAGGTCGATCCCTACCGGCTGGCCTGGATCGGCGTCGACGAGGGCGATTCGGGCCAGCAGATCCATTTCCGTGCCAGCGCCGGCGATGCTACCGGCTACCTCGAGGCGGTTCCGTCGGTCATCGAAGCGACTGACGCGACCACCGCACCGGTCCGACGCGCGTTCCGCGATCGGGAACTGGCGACTACCCAGTCGATTCCCGTGGATCCATCTGCGGATACCTGGCAGACGCTGGCTCGTGAGTACGACATTCGCGGCGTCGCGGCGATCCCGCTGCTGTACGAAGACACGCTGTACGGGGTGTTGACTGTCTATAGCGGGTGTGCGGAATTCATCGACGACCGGGAACGGGACCTACTGGTCGAGTTGGGCCAGGACGTCGCCCACGCGATCCATCGCGTCGAGAGCGAACGGGAACTGCGCGAACAGCGGGCAGATCTTCGGCTCTACGAGCACGTAGTCGAGTCCTCGAGTGATCTTCTGGCAGGCATCGACAGGGAGTATACGTTGATCTTCGCCAACGAGCGCTATCGAGAGTTCCACGGGATCGGGGCCGACGACGTCGGCGACCTGCCGCTGCCGGACGTTCTCGGTGACCAGTGGGACGCGGCCATCGAGCAACGCGAAGAAGCTGTCCTGAACGGGAACGTTCTCAGCTACGAGATCGAACGGGCCGGGCCTGACGGCGAGCCCCGGACGTTCTCCGTACGGGACTACCCGCTGCGTGACGACGATGGGACGATCATCGGGGTCGTCGGTTCGATGCGTGATATCACCAAACGGACCGAACGCGAGCGGGAACTGCGCCGACTCAAAGAGCGACTCGACCTGGCTGTCGATGCGGCCGGGATCGGCATCTGGGACTGGGACGTTCGGACCGACACCGTCCAGTTCAACGACCAGTGGGCGACGATGCTCGAGTCCTCGCCGGCGGACATCGACTCCCATATCGACGCCTGGGAGGCGCGCGTCCATCCCGACGACTTGCCGGCGGCCCGGGAGAAATTCCAGGCCCATCTCTCCGGCGAGACAGCGGATTTCGATGACGAACTCCGGGTGCGAACCGACGACGACTCCTGGCTGTGGATCCGTTGTGTCGGGCGGCTCGTCGACCGGGACGAACAGGGCGATCCGATCCGGGCGGTCGGGATCAACCTCGACATCGACGAGCGCAAGCAACGCGAACAGGCCCTCGCCGAGAGCGAATGCCGCTATCGATCGCTGTTCGAGTCGAACCCAGCCGTCGTCTGGGTAGAAGATTTCTCGGCCGTGAGAGAGTACGTCGAGTCGTTGCGGGGCGAGGTTGATGACGTGCAAGCGTATATCGAAGCGAACCCCGCGGAGGTCCACACGATTCTGGAACTCGTCGAGATTCTGGACGTCTCAGCGGAGGCGGTAGACCGGTACGGTGCGCCGTCGAAGGAGGCTCTGATGGCGAACGTGGATGAGCTCTTTACCCCGGAGGCTTACGCGGCCAACGCCGAGCTCTGGCGTCGACTCGCCGACGGTGAGACTCACTTTCGGGTCCAGACTGTCGCACAGACCTTCGACGGTGACCGGATGGATGAGATCCTCGACGTCCGGGTTCCGGACGCGAACGCTGACGACTATTCTCGCGTGTACCTGACGGCCATCGACGTCACGGACCGCGAACGTCGTGAACAGAAACTCGAGGCCTTACACGACGTCGCGACAGCTCTCCAGGCATGTGAGTCCGCCGAGTACGTCTACGACCGGACGATCGAAGCCAGCGAGGAGATCCTCGAGTTCGACCTCAGTGCCATCGACATCGAGGCAGACGGGACGCTCCGGACTGTCGCTCTCTCGGCGGACGCCCCCGAGAACGCGACAGCGGAGCTGTCGGTTGGGGACGGGGTCGTCACAGAAACGTATCGAACGGGCGAGTCGCTGTTGGTCGACGACGTTCAGACCCACCCGGCGGCTCACTCACAGGGTCCGTTTCGATCGCGGATCAGCGTCCCGATCGGGGAGCACGGCGTGTTCCAGGCCGTAGCCGAGCAACCGGGTGCATTCGACGAATCCGACCTCGAACTGGCGGAACTCCTGGTGAGCCACGCCGAGAGTGCGCTCGACCGACTCGAACACGAACGCCGCCTCGAACGCCACAACGAGCGGTTAGCGGAGTTTGCAAGCATCGTGAGCCACGATCTCCGAAACCCGCTGTCGGTCGCTCGCGGCAACGTCGAACTCCTCGCCCAGGAGTACGACGCCGGGGCACTCGATACCGTGATGGACGCCCACGAGCGCATGGAGACGCTGATCGACGACCTGCTCGGACTCACGCTGGAGCGCGACAGGGGCATCGACATCGAGACACTCGACCTGGGGGAACTGGCTGAGCGCTGCTGGGAGACGGTCGCGACGGCCGACGCCACGCTCGTACTCGAAACCGAACAGGCAGTTCGGGCCGATCGAAGCCAGTTACAACACGTTCTCCAGAACCTGTTCGGGAACGCCGTGGAGCATGGCTCCACGAGCCCTGACTCACAAGTTCGTCAGGACGCCGTCGAACACGGGGGTGGGGCCGTGACCGTAACGGTCGGCGATCTCGAGGACGGCTTTTACGTCGCTGACGATGGACCCGGAATCTCTGCTGACGAGCGGTCGACCGTCTTCGACGTCGGTTATTCGACTGACGACGGGACGGGATACGGGCTCGCCATCGTCGAACGGGCTGTCGATGTCCACGGCTGGGAGATCGCTATCACCGAAAGTCACGACGGCGGCGCTCGCTTCGAGATTACCGGCGTCGCCGTCGAGTAGTCGCTGTGAGGTTGCCCAGACGCGCCTAGGGTTCACCGGGTCGGCGTCGGCCGCGGGATCGTGTGTCGCATCGTCGGTGAGTCCGTTTTCTGTCCGGACGCAGACGACGGTGGCTTTTACTATTGCTAATCCAATACGTCGTTCATGGTGCCGGACGGACTGCAGGGGGAAACGGGGACACCCTCCGAGGCGACGGGGGCGACCGAGACGGTCGGCGACGGGGGCGACTGGTCGTTGTTGAACTGGATCGTGATTGCGGTGTTCGGAGCCCTGACGGCAGTCGGGATCGCACTGTCAACCGGTCTCTTCGAGTGGGTCGTCGCCATCCCCGAAGGATCCGAAACGAATCCGGTGACGATTCCCGTGTACGTGTATCTCTACGCCGCGCTCGGGACGCTCGGGTACATCTTCACCCGTCTGATGCACAAACTCGACCAGTACACGGAGTGGAACCGCTGGGAGCACTTAGTGGAGATGGCGATGCGGATCCCGGCCGCGTGTATCCTCGCGGCCGGCGTCTACCTCTTCGTCGGAAACTTCGGCGGCGTCGAGGGCGTCGAGGGCGCGCGCTTCACCGCCGGCGTGTCCTTTCTCGTTGGCCTCTACGTCAATGTCGCGCTGAAGGCCCTCGGGAGTCTCGCGGATCGGATTCTCGGCCGGGCACCACAGCAGTCGAATTGAGTTCGGCTCACCGGCAGCCATCACGTCTTGACCAGCACCTTGATCGCTTCACGCTCGTCCATCGCTTGGTACCCGTCAGGTACCCCATCCAGGTCGACCGTTTTCGTGAAGATCGGTGAAGGGTCCAGAGTTCCACCGATCACGTCTGCGAGCAGCTCCTCGGCGTAGGCCCGCACTGGCGCGACGCCACCCCGGAGCGTGACGTTGTCACCGAACAGCCCGAACACGTCGAGTCCTTCCTCGTCGGTCCCGTGTGGGACACCGACGTACCCGACGGTTCCACCGGGTCGGGCGACGGCGATCGCGGTGTCCATCGCGCTGGCGGCCCCGACACATTCCATGACGTGATTCGCGCCGCCGTGCGTAACCTCCAGTGCGCGTTCGATCGCATCGTCGCCACGGGCAGCGATGGTTTCGGTGGCGCCGAACTGTTCGGCGAGTTCCAGGCGGTCCTCGTGGTGGCCCATCGCGACGATCCGTTCGGCGCCGAGTCGTCGCGCGGCGAGGACGCCACACAGTCCGACCGCGCCGTCGCCAACGACCACGCAGGTCGCGCCCGCCGCCACACCCGCACTGACGGCGGCGTGGTGGCCGGTTCCCATAACGTCTGTCAGTGGGAGGATCGCACGGAGTGTGTCCTCGTCGTCGGCGTGGCGGTCGGGAACGCGCACGAGCGTTCCATCCGCGTGACGCGCCCGGACGTACTCGCCCTGGGCGCCGCCGTTCTCGCCGCCCCAGGAGTCGCCGTTCACACAGGACGTGTGGAGTCCCTTTCGGCAGAACTCACACTCGCCACAGCTGATGACGAAGGGGGCGAACACGCGATCCCCGGGCTCGACCGAGCGCACGTCGTCGCCCGTCTCCTCGACGATGCCCATCGGCTCGTGACCGATACGGGACGGTACGTCCCGATCGGATTCTCCGCGGTACGGCCAGAGGTCCGACCCGCAGATGGCAGTATGGGTCACGCGGACGATCGCGTCCGTCGGTGATTCGATCTCGGGGTTGGGAACTTCTTCGATCGCGATTTCGCCTGGGCCGTGGTAGACGGCTGCGCGCATGCCCCGTTTCTGGGGCGGGACGGCCTTAAATCGGCGGCCGCGATCCCGGGCGGGAGTTACGGAAAGTTCGAGGTGAGAGCCTCGCGCTTTGGCGCGGGGAGGATATCACGCGGTGGCGATCGTGACGACGTTGAGCGCGACCACGACCGCGGTGACGCCACCGAACCCCGCGAGGGCGGCCTGTCCCTGTTGTTCGTCGACGAGGTACCAGGTCACGGCGAGAACGGCCAAAGCGGCGACTTTCAGTCCTGCGAGTCCGGGGACACCGACTGTCTCGAGGAGCCATCGGGTCAGCGCGTTCCCCTCCGAGAGCCCACGCCCAAGACCCAGTGTCGTCGTCAGGATGTCGAGGGCCGACGCCGCGAGCACTGCCGTCCAGAGCGCGACCGTGAGTGTCGAAAGCGAGATCCCTCGCTCGATGTTGGTTGTCGCGTCGATACTCTCTCGCGTCGATACTGTCCGGTCGGTAGCTGTCTGCTGGTCTCCCATCCATCCCACTTTCCGTGGACGACGGATCCCCCGTCCGTCGCCCGACTACCTGCCGTGTCAACGACCGGCTTATTTATTTTTTCGATCCTGAATTTCATCTCGGGTAAGGGGTGGCGACGATGAGTGTCGTCCAGGTCAGTCGTCGGTGGGTGCGCTTCAACAGTGTATGTCCGTCGACGGTGTGTCAGTGGAACACCGAGCGTCGAACCGCTCACAGTCCCGCGAGCGTGAGTGTGTTGAGGGCGCTCACCAGCAGCGTCACCAGTGCAAATCCCATGAGGACGAGTCGCGAGGACTCGCCTTTCAGGTATCCCCAGGCACCCACCAGCGCGAGCAGGGCCAGGAGTTTGAGCGCGCCGATCCCCGGCGTCCCGTAGGTAGCCATGAACGCGCGTGCGACTGCGTTCCCTTCAGAGAGGCCCGACCCGACACCGACGATAGTGGTCACGACATCCAGGGCAGATCCCACAATGACGACCGCCCAGAGAACGGCGTCGGCTTCGGGTAGTGGCTGTGGCTCGAGGACGTCTTCGAGGGCGAACAGGCCCGCCTCGAACCAGGCGGGCACGACTCGCTCGGGAAGGGTTCTGAGGTCCATCGGGGGAGAGTCGGGAACGGGTCCCACCGATCAGGTTCGTGGCTCGACCCACGTCGGCGACTGGTAGTAGTTCAGGTAGAACGTCCGACCACAGCCGTCCTTGCCGGGTATCGGGCCGTCCTGTCGGTCGGTCCTTGGTGGTGCGTTGTCCGTCGCGGGCCGGCTCGGTCCTCGATCGGGTACGTCTACGTCACCTAGACAGACGAGCTCGATACCGTCTGCGGCATCGAGGTCGCCCGTCGTGGCTGCATACTCCCGTTCGGGATCCGGCTGGGCCTGCACTGATCGGTCCCGTAACTCCGGGGCGCGATCGACGCTCGTGACCGCGCCGCAGTACGGGCAGTAGTAGGAGACTTCGACCATACCGGGCCAAGGGCCCGTAGAACTATAGCTCCGGGGACTCCGGTCACCGGCTCAGAACGCCCGGAGTGCGTTCAGTTTTGCTGACGCCTCACCGCTCTGGAGTATCTCTCGGGCGGTCTCGACACCTGTGTTGATATCGGCGACATCTTCGCGTGCGTACATGCGCAACGCGGCGTTGAGTGCCACGGCATCGGCGAACGCGTCCGTCCGTTCGCCCGCCAGAACGTCCTCGGTGATGGTGGCGGAGTCGGCGGCGACGTCAGCCACTTCCAGGGCGTCCTCGCTCGCGCCGAACCCGTACTCGGCAGTTTCGATCGTCGCGTCCGCAATCCCCTCGCCGCCGTCCCACTCTGCGATCGTCGTCGAACCGGGCCGGACGTCGTCGTACCCCTCTAGACCCTGGACGAACAGCGCGCGCTCGAAGGGGAGTTCCCGGGACGCTTCGAGCGTGCCGGCAAGTTTCTTCGCGAACGCAAGATGATAGAAACTACCCAGGTGAACGGTCGCGTTTGCGGGGTCGATCAGCGTCTCGACAGTGTTGAGGAACGTCCGGACGCCCATCTCGTCGCGGCGGTCCAACAGCGCTGTCGTCCCGGGATCGACGTTGGGCTGGTAGTAGAACCCAAAGCCTACGTCGTCGACCATGTCGGCGCTCTCGTCCGGTTCGAGGTCCGTCCGGACGCCGAGTGCTTCGAGGACGTGCCTGTATGCGGTCTGTTTCTGTGTCGGGACGCGATCACCGCTGTGGACGACGACTGGCGTCCCGGCCGCCGCGGCGACGAGTCCGGCGGCGACGCCGAGCAGCGCGGTCGAGCCTTTGCCGTCGTAGTTGGCCCCACAGTCGACCGGGTCAGCCTCCGGTGTCGCCGTTCGCACGCTCTCCTCACGCAGGACGTCGACGAACGCGGCGAGTTCTTCGGGGGTGTTGCGCTTCCAGCGGTTGGCAAGCCAGAACGCGCCCAGAGTCGTCTCGGCAGGCTCGCCAGCCAAGATCCGGTTCATGGCTTCTCGGGCCTGCGACCGCGTCATGTCGTCGGCGGACTTGTGGCCCGAACCGACTACATCGGTCATCAGTCTGTGGAGAGGCCATTCCCCAGTGGAGTCGTCAGTCATGATCAGACGTGGCACCGAATCGTGCTTAAGCCACCGGATACCGGCGAGGTTTCGTCGGCGTCGATGACGCCCGTTTCCTTCTTCGGATCGTCCGACCCCGGATCGACTGGATCCAATAGGGGGCGTTGGACTCCAGTGGATCAAACGCCAGAAACCTTATCACATCTGCCACGCCAGTATCGATCGTTAGATGTCCGCAAGTGTCGCCCCTATCGTGCTGGTGGTCGACGACGAGTCAGATGTCGCCGACGCCTACGCGGCCCAACTCGAGGACCGATACACGGTTCTGACGGCCTACAGCGGCCAGGAAGCCCTCGAAACCGTCGACGAGACCATCGACGTCATCCTGCTGGATCGGCGGATGCCGGGGATCTCCGGCGACGAGGTCCTCGATAGGATTCGCGATCGCACTCTGGACTGTCGGATCGCGATGGTCACGGCCGTCGACCCGGACTTCGACGTCATCGAGATGCCGTTCGACGACTACATCACCAAGCCAGTCTCCCGCGAAGACTTATTCGACACCATCGAGCGACTCCTGTCCTTTCAGTCCTACGAGGAGCAGTTCCAGCAGTTTTACCGGTTGACGACGAAACTGGCCACCCTCCGGGCCAACAAGAGCGAAGCCGAGCTAAATCACAACGATGCGTTCCAGCAACTGCTGGACCGACGGGACGAACTCAGAGCGGAACTCGACGACACGCTCTCGACTTTCGACGACGACGATCTCTCTACCGTATTCACAGACCTCGACACAGACAGCGAAGAGGACCGATAGCGCGGCCGGACTCTTCTTGAACCGAAAACCCAAGTACTACCGAGACATACGTTAGCACATGGCTCCTGTCTGGGGCTGGATCCTGGCGTATGCCCTGGGATTCTTGCTGTTTCAGGCGGTCGTCTACTGGTACCTCCAGGGTGATCGGACCACTATCGAGGAACCGACGCCGGGGTACGGCGAGGGTGACCTGGCGATGCATCCGGCGATAGATAGCCCGGACCGCGACGGGGCAGTCGCCGACGGATCGATTCGGTGTCCACACTGTGGGGCGTCCAACGCGTGCGAGTCGAGTTATACCTACTGTCGGGAGTGTATTCGGGCACTGCGCTGAGCCATTCGAGTATCATCACTGAGAACACTGAAGAAACACCTTAGTGCCGACGGTGTCATAGCTCAAATATGCGTGTGGCCAGTGGTGTGCCGGGGTTCGACGACCTCGTCGACGGTGGATTGCTGTCGGACCGCCTCTACGTCGTCAGCGGCCCGCCAGGTAGCGGGAAGACGACGTTCTCCTCGATGTTCATCACCCAGGGTGCTAAGGAAGGCGAGAACTGTCTGTATGTGACTATGCACGAGACCAAGAAGGAACTGCAGGAGGACATGTCCGGCTTCGAGTTCGGGTTCGACCGGGCGATCCAGTCAAACGCCGTCCAGTTCCTCAACCTCGTGACAGAACCAGGCAAGCGCGCGATCTCGCAGTTCGGCAAGGAGGGTGGGCTGACAAACCGCCTCGTAGCCTACATCGAGTCCAACGATGTCGACCGCGTCGTGATCGACTCGACGATGTTGCTTCAGCACTTCTTCAACGATGTCAGCGACGAGATCACGGGCTTTCTCTCGGCGCTGAAACAGACCGACGCCACGATCGTCCTCATTTCGGAGATGACCGACCCGAGTGCCTACTCGGACGAGCACTACCTGGCCCACGGCGTGATCTTCTTCCACAACTTCTTGGAGTCCGGCGGGATGCAACGGGGCATCCAGGTGATCAAGATGCGCGGGACTGCCATCGACTGTGACATCCGCGAGATCGAGTTTTCTGACGAGGGATTGTGCGTCCACACGGACCGGAAGGTCCAGGCCTGATATGTACGACCGCACCTACGGTACCGAGTGGGAAACACTGGGCAAGAACGAGGCCGCCGAGCGAGCGTTTGCCCTGGGTGTGGCTTCGGTCCTTGGTGATCCCGATCCCGAGGAGTACGACCGCGTTCTCGAGACGACGGTCAACTCTTATGACCGTAGCATCGTCGAACTCGCCTACCAGGAGGGCAAACAAAAGGCAACGGGGAAACGCCGGGAGTTCGACGAGGACGAGGACGTCTGGGACGCACTCGTCGAGGACGACGGTCCGAAGACCACAGTCGACGAGGACGCCCTGCCGACCGGCGATCGTGACGGACTCCCGGCCGCACTGGATTCGCTGGATCTACTCGATCGACCGATCGAGGATGAACTCGAGGCCGAACGACTCCCGGAATTCCTCAGGAAGTGACCTGCTTCGGTGTCCGAGACGCCGCCTACAGCGACCGCTGGGTACGGACATCAGCACCGGGGCTGAACGGATCGCGATCGCTGTAGAACTTCCGGCCGATAGCGCCGGCGCTGACGGCAGAGTATAGCGCCGCTGTAGCCTCTTCGTGTGTTTCGTAGGTTTCTGCGTCGAGGCGGCCGAAGACTTCCGCGAGTGTCTCCGATCCGTCCGAGTACTCTATCTCGACGTCGCCGCACGCGGCCAGCAGGTCGGCGGTCGTGGTCGGATAGTGGTGCATTCTGAGTCGGTCGGTCGCGTCTTGAATCGTCCGCATACATCTCTAAAAATCATGGTCCCTAATAAACCTTAACAATTAATAATCTGAGATCATGAAACTGAGTCACACAGGGCAGAACAGCCGCGGTCGTCACCGCGCCGGGGCCACCGCAAGGTGGAAGGGGGCCCTCGGCCAATCCGGTCCATGGTCGTCGCCGATCTACACGTTCACACCACGCGTTCGGACGGTTCGCTCGCGCCCGAGCGTGTCGCGAATGCGGCCCGCCGAGCCGGTCTCGAGGCGGTCGCGATCACTGACCACGACCGTCTCCCTCCGGACGAGGTGGCACTGACCGATCAAGACGGCGTCACCGTAATCGGTGGCATCGAACTCCGCGTCACGACCGACGAGGAACCGCTCGACCTGCTGGGATACGGGATCGATCCGACGCCCGCAATCCGCGCCGAGATCGACCGTCTGCAGCGCGACCGGATCGAGCGCGCCCGGACGATCGTCTCGCGGGTCGAGGACCACATCGACGTCGACCTCGACATCTCGTTCGGTCCGGGCGTGGGTCGGCCCCACGTCGCGCGAGCGATCGCCCGGAGTCCCGCGTCCTACGGCTACGACGAGGCGTTCGAGCACCTCATCGGCGACGACGGGCCCTGCTATGTCGCCCGCGATATCACGTCCTACGAGCGCGGCCGCGAATTGCTGGCAGAGGCGTGTGATCTGGTGAGTCTCGCCCACCCGCTCCGGTACGACGACCCCGGCGCGGCGTTGTCCCGCGTTGCCGAACTCGACGCCGTCGAACTGGCCTATCCCTACGGTCGAGCAGTTGACCTCGCACCTGTCGAGGCTGCGATTGGGGACAACGATCTGCTTGCGACTGGCGGGAGCGACGCCCACGGCCAAGACGTTGGGATTGCTGGTCTCGACCAACCGGCCTACGGGCGCGTCCGCGATCGACTGACTGGATAAGTGCCCTGTGACCGAGAACTGTCTGCCGTCCGTCGGACGCGAACGGAGGCTTCAATGTGTCCGGCGTGTTACCCAGAGGTATGCAGTGTCACTACTGTGACCGCGAGGCCGAAGTCGCGGTCGAGAAAGACGCCCTCAAGGTCGGGCTCTGCGAGGAGCACTTCCGTGATCGGATGTCCGAACTGGCCGACGGCGACTTCGTCGAGGGCGTCGAGCAAGACCTCGATATCGACCGCGAGTCGTGATCTTTTCGGGAGTCGGTCGTCCCCTGACGGGCTAGGTCTCGTGCTGCCGTTCGTCCAGCCATGCCAGTAGTTCGTCGGCGACCACCCCACTCTCGCTGACTGGGAGTAGATGCCCACCCTCGACTCGGCGATGCCGGCCGCGGGGTAACGCTTCGGCCAATCGTGCGGTCGCTTCGGGATCGACGATCCGGTCGGCCGCGGCGCCGACCACCAGCGCGGGTGTCGTAATCTCGTAGAGCGAATCGAGGTCGGCGTCGAGCCAGGCCGCCCGCTGAGCGGCCCAGCCCGTGGGGTCTGCGTCGTCGCGACGCCGCCACTCGACGATCCGGTCGATCTCCGCGGGATGTTCCGCGAGGACTCCCGGGGCAAACGCCGCCTCGAGAGACTGCTTGAGTGCGTCGCGGTCGTCACGCGATGTGGCAAGCGACGCCAGCGCGTCGGCGTCGACCGCACTCCCCCCGGCCGTTCCCAGCAGAACCAACGACGTGACGTGTTCGTGACGGCGGGCGTACTCCAGGGCGATAGCCCCGCCAAGGCCCGCGCCCACGAGATGGACGCGACGCCCGTCGATCGCGGAGACGATCGCTTCGAGGTCGCCCACGAGCGTTTCGAGTGTATACGGGCCGTCGGGGGCGTCCGAGTCGCCGGTCGCCCGGAGGTCCCAGACGACCGTTCGGTACGGGCCGGCGACAGCCGGCTGCAGGTATCCCCACAGCCACGCGCCGAACCCGGCGTCGTTGACGAACACGACCGGGTCGCCCTCGCCCCGGACGACGTACCGGAGTGAAACGCCGTCGTTGATGACAGTCGACATAGACGAGTGGACGGGCGCCCCGAGAATAGGTCCGGCGATCGGGGCTGTTGTCGTACTTGTGAGGACCCCCGGATCTATACGTCCCGACGTCCAACCTTTTTCCGATGGGGATTACGGAGTTCATCGACGCCGTCGACGATCGGGAGAAGACGGTCACAGTCCTCAATCGCGAGTCGGTCGATCCCCTCTACCGGATGCTCGAGGACATGTTCGAGTCGAACGCGGTCGCCGTCTCGGAGGACACGGATCCCGACGCCCCGGGCGACGTGGTCCTCCTCAGGGACGAGACGACGGGATCGCTCGCTGTCTCGCGGATGGACGCCGTCAGCGAGACGCTTCTGCTCGTCAACTCGGACCTGTACGTCACCGGGACAGTCCCGGTCGAGGAGGTCCAGACGCCGGAGGTCGTCGCCCACCTCGCGGACGTGACCTTCACCGTCGCGGACAAACAGAAGTTCCTGTTGATCCACATTTCCCGACACATCGAGTCACTGGCGCTGGAGACGGATTCGGGCGTCCTGCACTCGTCGTTCCAGCGGCTCTCTCGACTGCTCGACGAACGAGGGACCGGACGGGCATACGAGGCACTCGCCGACTCCGGGGTCGAGACCCACGTTTACGGGATCGACGACTGGGACATGCCGGCGTTCGCCGATCAACTGACCGTCCATGCGGGCGACACGCCGGAGCTCCGAGACGCGTGGTTCGTCGTCCACGACGGCGACGGTGACGACGACCGCAAGGCTGCCCTGGTCGCCGAAGAGATCGGCCCCGACGAGTACCGCGGCTACTGGACGTTCGAACCCGAACTGGTCGATGAGATCCTACAGTATCTCTCTACAACGTACGTCGGGTAATCGTCCATGTCCGTCGAGGGTCACAGAACCTTCCGTTCGGGAACGGACGGCGGACAATTCTCTACTGCAGTGAGAACGGCCGGCGGAGGCAACGCCATCTTCATTGCACTCGCTGTCGAAAGCACGCTGTGAGCGGGACCGTCGAGATCCTCCAGGTCGTGGTGACGATCGCCGGTCTCGGCGTCGTCGCGCAGATATTCTCGGACAGGCTACAGGTCCCTAGCGTCGTCTTCCTGTTGTTGGCCGGCGTGTTCGTCGGACCGGAGGGGCTCGGCGTCGTCACCCCCGCTGTCTTCGGCGGGAGCGACGGTGCGCTGCCGGCGATCGTCGGACTTAGCGTCGCGATCATCGTCTTCGAGGGGGCGTTCTCACTCCGAACCGAGCGTCTTCGGGAGGCGCCGCGGGCGACGTTTCGACTGGTCACATTCGGCGCGGCGATCACCCTGTTTGGAACCACCGTCTTTGTCCACACCTTGCTCGGGACGTCCTGGGGGCTCGCTCTGTTGATCGGGTCGTTGTTGGTCGCGACGGGTCCGACGGTCATCACTCCCATCGTGAATGTCGTCATGGTTCGCGAACAGGTCGCTTCCACGCTGGAGACGGAAGGCGTCGTCAACGACGTGACAGCAGCGATCCTGGCGGTCGTGACCTTCGAGTACGTGGTGCTCGAGACGCGTGGGCTGGGAACGTTCTTCCGGGAGTTCCTCTATCGCCTCGGCGCGGGCGTGGCTGTCGGGCTCGGCGTCGCCGTACTCGTGTGGCTGGTCCTGACTCGGATCGAGTCACGCGAAAACGAACCACAGAACGCACGACTGGTCGTCCTCGTTGCCGCCCTGGTCGCCTACGGCGTCGGTGAATCGATTCTCCCGGAGGCGGGCATCGCCGCAGTCGCGACGGCCGGGTTCGTGCTCGGCAACGTCGATTTGCCCTATCGGGAGACGATCGAGCGATTCAAAGGGGACGTCACGCTGCTGGTCAACTCCTTCGTGTTTATCACGCTGGCCTCGCTGTTCTCGCTCGGAGATCTGGGATTTCTCGGAGTCGCTGGCTTGCTTACCGCAGTCGCCGTTGCGCTCGTGGTCCGGCCGCTTGCAGTCTGGTTTTGTACGATCGGCACCTCGTTCACACTTGGCGAACGGGCGTTCATGAGCTTTGTCGGTCCGCGAGGGATCATCCCGGCCTCCGTCGCGACGTTGTTTGCCCTCGAGTTACAAACCCGTAACCCGGAGGCTGCAACAACGTTGGTTGGGACTGTCTTCCTCGTCATCTTCCTGACCGTGACGTTTGAAGGGGGTGGAGCGCGACATATCGCACAGGCGCTTCACGTGATCCCCAAACGGGTCCTCATCGTCGGCGGTGGTCGGATCGGGCGGTCGCTAGCCGACCGTCTCGCAGACCGTGGCGAGGAGGTCGTGATCGTCGACCGAGACGAGAGCGTCATCGAATCGTTGCGGGCAGATGGATACACTGTTCGAGAGGGTGATGCGACCGAACGGGGGGTGATCGAGAGCGCGGGCATCGCCAACGCGCGAGTTGTCGCGCTTGCGACCGCCGACGACGATGTCAACCTGCTGGTCGCCCAGCTGGCGAACAACACCTTCGACGTCGAGACGGTCATCTCTCGGGTGAACGAACCGAATAACGTCGACGCCTTCGAAGACCTGGACGTCGAGACGGTTTCGAGCTGGCGGGCCATCGCGTGGTCGATGGACAACCTCGTCGAACGGCCGGCGATCGCCCGCTGGATGACGGAACTCGACGAGACCGGCGATGTCCAGGAGATCGAGGTGACCGCCGAAGAGCACGTTGGCGAATCCGTCGCGAACCTCTCTGGGGCCATTCCGGAGGGCGCTCACCTGGCGATGATCACGCGAGATGGCGAGAGTTACATCCCCGACCCGGACCAGCGAATCGAGTGGGGTGACCACCTCACGTTTCTGGGCCGTCACGATGCGGTCCGCGCCGCCCTGGAGTACTGCGAGACAGCGTGACGGTCGACGGGGTGAACCCCGCGTCCCGAACGCTCTGGGAGCATTGTCGCCGTCCGAGCGCGGGTCTTCGACACTGCCGGCTGGGTTGAGGAGAGCTCGACCCCGCGGGACGTCCGGCCACTCCACGACCGTTGTTTCGAATGGGCTGCTCATTCCCGGTAGTTGATTGACTGAATTCTCATGGTATAGAATACTACCTCCAGTATGATACTATATTCTATATACCTCTATATCTTAGAAGTATTGAAGATTGTCAGAGAACTGTCGGAGACTCTTTCATGCCGAGTAGCAACGGGGCGCTGGGTCAGGGAGTACCGGTAACACGGCGGAAGCGGCCACGAGGCTCTTTTTAACACTCTCTGACCGGATTTCGACGGCAATCGACTTCGATACTGTTTGCCTCGCTGAGCTGAAACACCGCTGTCAGTCCGGGCCGCTCTCCGCGCGGGTTCTCCTCTGTCGATCATCCGTTTTGGGACGTATCTATCGCAATTTCGGCAGCAACAGCCGATAAAACGGCCAGTTGTCAGGGGAAGCCGTCGGTTCGACTGTTCTGTTCCCCGATACTCGACGGTATGGCTGACCGAGTAGAACGCCCCCGACTGATCCGAAATATAATACTAATTTTTCTGTATATTTAGGCGGCATTTATTTTGAGTTATTATATAATATAATTTATGTCATTACGAGATCGTCGCACGTCAGCCCCTCCGTGTTACCGCCATACTGATCGCCGACGAATCCCACCACTCCCGGAACCGGCTGTCGGCAGATAGGGGAACGCGATATTCCGGGCGTGAAGCGTGACGGTCGCAGTTCCGATCACGGTGTCTCGGGACGGTCGTCGGCATTCCCTGGACAGCCGTCGAAGAAGGCAAAATACGCCTTTGTGCGGGGAGTTACGCGTCGAGAACGGCGGCTCCGTCGAGTCTCCAGTCGGTAAGATATGGTCGCTCCGCGTCGACGAGGCCGGCAAAGCGGTTCCGGGCCCCTCGGGCGGCAGCGTTACAAGCGGGTCGTTCAGAAACGCCTGATACACGAGATCGCCATCGAAGCCGGTCTGCAGGGCGAAATCCCGACCTGAACGCGACGCTCAGGGCGATTACGCCTATGTTGTCCACTTCAATCAGGCGGAGACGGACGTCGAGGCGACCACTCCCCTGGAGTTCGGCGAGCACAATCCGAGCGGGCACCTGCCGGCCTCGATCCGGAAACCCGTCGGCCAACTGCCGGTCTACTACAGTCGGAAGCCGAACTCGGCCAGCGAGGAACACGTCTACACCGACAGCGAGCCGTTGTATCCGTTCGGCTACGGTCTCTCCTACACAACCTTCGGGTACGGCGATCTGTCGATCGATGCCGTATCCGTCGGGCCGATGGCGTTGACCCGGATGTCCGTCGAGTGGCTGTGGGCCGTGTGCGCCAGCAACTCCCTGAACTTCGAGACGGCAGCCTTCCCGCCGGAGTAGGCGCAAATACTCGTCAGCGGCGTGAACGCGGTCATCGAGGAGTTGTTCCGGATGTGGCCCTCGCCCTGTTTGGCCATGTACTCGCCGACGGCCTGAGGCCAGCAGCGTGCCGAGAAAGTTGAGGTTGATGACGCTCTTTTCATCCTCGCCCGGAATTTCTGGACCTCCTCATCTGACGGGTGACCGAGAGATTGCGTCGTAGTCCGGCGATTCGACATCAGTGAACCTCGCTGTACGGTCGATAGCGGCGCCCTCTGGTGATCAATGACGTCTGGGTCTCCATCACATAACGCCAGTACCTCTGTTATTACGCTCTTACCACGAACGAACAGTCCGTGTTTGCACCAGAGCGGGACCTGCGGTGTGGCGTCTCTCGTTGGGGGATGACTCTTGAGTGGGATCACCGAATCGAGCGCGGACACGGGACCGGCGCTCAATCTCGGTAGTGGTTGCACTGCAGTTCGATCACGTTCTCGATGTCATGGGGCGTGTCCACCAGATCCGTCTCGATACGCTCATCGCTGAAACGGTGTTTCGGTCCCGCGACGGAGATCGCTGCGGGTCTATTCTCGGGTCCGAGATTCCGGATCGGGACGGCGACAGACCGGATGCCCTCGACTCCTCGTCATCGATGGAATAGCCCCGCTCGCGAACGGTGTTGGTCTCAGCCAGCAGCGCCTCGACGTCGGTGATCGTGTTCTCAGTGGCCGCCGGGAGTCCGTGTCGTTCGCCGATCGAGACGATCTCGTCGTCAGGCATCCGGGGGAGCAACGCTTTCCCCAGGGCCGTCCAGTGCAGCTTGGTGTGTTCACTGACCAGTGTGTTGTCCGAGATCCTCTCGACGGGTTGGTCCGATAGAGGCGCACGCGGCGGCCTCCCTCTTCGACCCATCGTCGCGACTTCTTCGCTCTTCCGCGACAGCTTATCGATCTGGGGGTGAGCTGCCAGATAGATATCGTGATCGGTGCGGGTCCGTCCGCCGAACTCGAGAAATCGGAGGCTGAGACGGTACGTACCATCGTCGGCGCGGATCACGGATCTGAGATCGTTGAGCGTCTGCAGATGGGCGGTGACGGTACTCGCCGACATATCCAGCTGCTCGGCGAGTTCCGTTACGGTACAACATGAATAATCGCGGAGGTTTTCGAGAATTGTGCACGGCAGTGACCCGATTGTCGGAGTCTACCGGCCCCCGTTCATTGCTCATATCGGGGCCCAATGACTGGGTAAGTTCAACGTTGTGCCAACGCGCCCGTGCCGCCCCATCTTCCCGGGACCGCTCCCGGTTGAGAAACCGAGGGCGTCGGTCGGTTTACCTGCTTAGTCGGTCGTACAGTCACACCCGCCGCGTTCGAGGAATTCGGCGATCTCGTACTGTGATCCGCACTCCGAACAGAGCACCTGCATGTCCAGAAACACCTCGAAGTCACCGACGTCGATCCGTCCCGTCTCGTCGAGATTCTCGACGCGTGTCTCTGCGATCGAGAGCGCCCGGGTCTGGAGACGTTGGATGACCTCGACGTCCTTCTCGATCTTCTCGGTGTCCGATATCCCCTCGTATTCTGCGCCGCGCCACTCTTTGAGATACGTGCGGACGGCCTGGTAGGTGACGAAGTCCTTCTCGACGGATTCGACGTCGACACCGTTTCGTTGCAACCGGTTGCGCGTATCAGTCTCGACGCCGGTACTCACTGCGTCGTCGGTCAGGTTGTGATAGATCGTCTCGATATCGTTCTCGAGTGTGCTCATCCCCGCTTCCAACAGCGCCTGTTCGAGGAGGCGCCTGTTCAACAAGTCGGCAAGATCACGCAGGCTCAGTCGGTCGTTGCCTTCGGCGGTCCAGCGTGCTTCCAGTTGCGCACCCATGCCGTCGAGGCCGTACTCCTCGATCACGCGTGCGACCTTACTCGACGGTCGGTTAGTCGGTGTTTCAGACATTGTGTCGGTCAGTGACTCCGATCGATCGCGGGCCTCGTTTCGTCGCTCAAATCGAGGTGATCCGTGTGTACTCGTCGTCCAGTGCCTGGGCGTCTTCCGGGAGGAGCGCGACCACGAGGAACGTAGCGAACTCGGCGAAGTACTCGACGAGTCGGGCGATACGGCTGGAGTCGATCGCCTCCAGGGAGTCCAACAGCATGAACGGAACCTCCTCGTAGAGGTCGTGGACCAGGTAGCCGGCAAGTGCGAAGACCAGTCCGGTTACTTCCCGTTCGCTCTCGCTGAGGTGGTCGATGGTGTCCTCGTACGCCACGCCGTTTTCGGTCGTCCGGACGACGTGCATCTCGAAGGTCGTCTGTCTGACTGTCTCCCTGCCCTCGCGGGTCGTCTCCTCGAGGCGCTCGATCCAGATCCGATCGAGGTTGTCGTACTTGAGGATCTCGAGGATCGCGTCCATGTGTTCGTTGAACGCCTCGACCGCCTCACTCTCGATCTGATCGACCTTCGTTCTGGTGTCTGCAAGCTCTTCGAGCAACCCTTCCCGTCGGTCTCGCAGTTCCTCGCCTTTCTCGACTAAGGACTCGACCTCTGTGATCTCCTCGGTCATGTCCTCCAGGTCTGACTCCAGGGAATCGAGCTCGAACTCCAGCTGGTTGGCCTCCCGGTGGAGTGTGAGGATCTCCTCGAAGTCCGCCGACTCGTACTCCTCGACCGTCTCCTCTAAGCGTTCTACCTCTTCAGTGAGCTCCTCGCGCTGTTCTTTCAGCGTGTCGATCCGCTGCTCGCGCTGGTCGATCTCGTCGTCGATCCCTTCGAGCTTTCGTTCGACCTCCTCGCGACGAGATTGTTTCTGTCTGACCTCCTGCTGTTCGTCCTTGTGGGACTCTAACTCGGATTTCACCTCGTTCAATTCCCGGACTTTCTGTTCGCGGAGGTCTTCGAGTCGCTGAATCGTCTCCTCGATCTGACTCCGATCGACCTGCGAGCCACACGTCCAGCAGACGACGGCTTCGTCCGCGTCTGCGAGCAACTGGTCCGTGAGCTCCCCGTCCGATCCGGCGCCGGAGTCGCCATCCAGGGTCTGGAGGATCTCGTAATCTTCGTCTTCCAGTCGGTCGTTGTTGTATGTGATGAGGCTCTGGAGATCGTTGATCTCGGCGTTGAGCGTCTGTCGCTGGTCCCGGAGCTGTTCGATCTGGCCCGCGAGTTGCTCGTGTTCTCCCATCGGCGCGGACGGAAGTTCGTCCAACTCGGTCTCCAGTTCCGTGCGCTCCTGCTTGAGCGATGCGATGCTGTCCCGCTGGGATTCGACGTTCCGTCTGACTGATTCGAGGTCGCTGCGAACTGATCGGAGATCCTCAAAGGACTGTTCGAGTTCCTCTTTGACGGCGAGGCTCTCCTCTAGATCGTTGCTACTCTCGTCGATCTCCCGTTCCTTTTCGGCCAGCTCTTCGCGTTTCTCTTCGATCTCGGATTCGAGAGACTGTCGACGCCGTTCGAGATCAGAGAGATCCTGTTTTCGGGATTCGATCGTCGCGAGTTCATCGTTGATCGACGCTTTCTCGTCGGTCAGCCGGTCGATCTTCTCTCGGATCTCCGCGATGTCGATCGGCCGCATGATGAGATCCCTGAGGTCGTCCCCACGGGCGACTGCCTGGCGGGCTTCGTTGGTCTCGTGGAGGAAGGCGAACAGCTCCGCGACGGTCGGATCATCGAGGTACCCTTCCCCCTCGAACAGTACTGAGTTCCCTGCTCGTTCGAGGGTGCGTTCGTATTCGGTCTCACCCAGCGTCAACTGAACGGATCCCTGGTCCGTGTTGGCCTTCAACGACGCCTGATCGCTTCCCATGGCTGCCATGATTGCCTGCAGAAACGACGTCCGGTTCGTCGCGTTCTCTCCCGTGAGTACGGTCACTCCAGGCGAAAACGCCACCGATGTCTCGGCGATCCCCCCCACGTTCTCGACGCTGAAAGCCGCTGTCTCCGGTATCGTTTCTGGAGTACTCATGTCTGGGTGAACCATTCATATATATTAAAGCGTTTTGAACAAACCTGTTGTCGGGACTGAATAGCAGCCCCCGTTTCTTTCGTAATCTCGGAGCGCGTTTTTGACCGCGGTCGAACGGATGACGTTACGACTGTCTGCTGTGATCGCTCACCTGTGCTATATCTGTGAACTGTTTCTCCGGTATCAATCGGGTCACTGTCTGGATCTCCCGGCGTCCGCTGTCCATACGATCGTCGTCCTTTCTCTTGGGACGACTGCTCGGTGCGGTGGTCTGTCGGAAGCCTCGCGTCCGCGGGTGGATAACACGATATTCCCACAAGCAAAGGCCGCGCTTCCCACCGCGGCAGACTGGTGACCCCTCTCCTCTTCGTGACTTGACTGGCTGAAAAGAAGTCACAAGAAGATTAAAGGTTATACGAAGTATAGATTTTCATATGGTTATTTTACTCTTTTCTACTTTCTCACTTTTCCTTCACTATTTCGTTATATAATAGAGTATTCGTCAATAAAATAGCTGTATATAGGAAGTATATTTAATATATGGTTTATATTGGATATTGTTTAGTTTTGTGCCATTACTTGATTTCTTCTGGGATCAGTAACCCTTCTCGTTTGAATCAGTCGTAGGTCTCATTGTAAAAATGTATTCAAGTGGCTTCAGGGGTCATAGATGCAAACTATCTATTCGATTCGGGTGACCGTGATACCGAACATATGGTTAATTTGACAAATTGTTGGGTCAAAAGTATATATATATTCCTTCTATATATTAATCTTTACAATAGGCTAGTTCAGGTATCGGTGAAGCGATCCCACAGCAGAACGTGAGTAGGTGTCCTAGCAGCTACTTGGCGGTATGTGGGCGACGCGACAGGCGGGACCGGCCAGCGACAGAACAGAAGTCCGTACAGGCCGCCACTCGGGACCTGGGTAAAGAAAGGTGGAGCGGCGACGAGAGGTGGGATTTAGTGTCGAAGCCGGGGGGATATTCGTCGTGCCTCTGACAGTCGCGACGAGCGGTTCTGGGTCAGTGTGTCGACCCATGCCACCGTTAGTGGCCGGTACTTGTAAAACGGGGATACTGTTTTCTGAACGTGAACAAGCTCGGGTCGTGTCCGGCACTCCCGTACCGGGATGGCGTCTCAAGGCCGAAACCGTCAGGTACTCTTGACCTGGCGCAGGACTTCGGGGGCTGATTCGAGTGCCTCATCGAGTGCGTCGGCGTCCGGACCGCCGCCCTGTGCGAAGTCCGCCGGACCGCCGCCGCCGCCGCCGACACGATCGGCGAGTTCGCTCACGACTGCACCGGCGTCGACACCAGTGTCCTCGGGGGCGGCGACGACGAACCGTGCGCCGTCGGCGGCCGAGCCGACGACGGCGACCGAGCCGTCCTCGGCGATCGCGTTTGCGGTCGCCCGCAATTCTTCCATTCCGCCGTCGACCTGCTGGATGACTGCCTTCGTTCCGTCGAGATCGACTGTTTCGCCGTCGTTGGCCTCCGTCGCCCGGACTTCGGCCAGTTCCTGTTGTAGCTGTTCGATCTCTTTGCCGCGGGCTTTCCACTCCTCGAAGAACCGTTCGGCCGTCACGGGGACATCTTCTGGGTCCACGTCGAGGATCTCCGCCGCCTTGTAGAGGGCATTTTCAGTCCGCTGGGTGGCCTCAATGGCTGCTTCCCCAGCTGCGAAGGTCAGCCGGACGACGCCGTCCTGAATGCGCTCGGTCGAGAGGAGCTTGATCGTCCCGATGTCACCCGTTCGAGAGACGTGGGTCCCCCCGCAGGCCTGGACGTCCTCGTCGACCTGGACGATCCGGATCTGCTCGCCCTCTGGGATGCCGCCCTGGTAGAGGTCGAACCCGTACTCGGCCTCCGCCTCGTGGCGGTCGGGCCACTTCTGGGTCACCTGCCCGTTATCGGTGACGATGTCGTTGGCGACCCGTTCGATCTCCGTGACTTCCTCGCGAGTGACCGGCTCGTAGTGACGGACGTCGATCCGGGCCGAGTCGGTCCCTTTCTGTGCGCCGGCCTGCCTGACGTGTTCGCCCAGCACCTGCCGCGCAGCGTGGACGACGACGTGGGTGGCGGTGTGGTGTTGCATCAGCCGGCGACGGCGTGTGCTGTCTACCGTCCCCCGGACGAAGTCACCTGTCCCGGGATCAGCGTCCGTCCGGTGGACGATCACGCCATCGTGGATCTGGACGTCACTCACCTCGGCGGTGACGTCTTCTGTCGAGAGCGTTCCGTGGTCTGCCGGTTGGCCCCCGCCCTCGGGGTAGAACATCGTCTGGTCGAGCACCACGTCGTACTCGCCGTCCTCGCGTTCGAAGACCTCGAGGACGACCGCCTCGAACTCCATGCGCTCCTGGTCGTCGTAGTAGAGACGGTCCGTTTCCGGGAGGTCGGCGAGTCGGTCCGCGTACGGCGTCGACTCGTCGTCGACACCCGCCTCGGCGTCGCCCGCCTCGTGGCGCTGGGCGACCGCCGAGTAAAAGTCCTCGGGGACGTCCACTGCGACCCCGCGATCGGACGCGATCTCAGCGACCATGTCCGGCTGGATGCCGTGGCTGTCGTACAGTTCGACGAGTTCTTCCCCCGGGATCGGATCGTCGCTCCCGGCGTACTCTTCGGACAACTGTTCGACCCGTCGGCGTCCGCGTTCGAGGGTTTCGCGGTATCGTTCGACTTCCGTGCGAACGACGTCCCGGATCGTATCGCGGTTCGAATAGCCCAGGCGCTCGGCCTGCATATCGACGAGTTCGTCCATCGGGGCGTCGACACCGATGTCGTCGACCAGGCGCTTGGTGCGCCGCAGGACCATCCGCGCCAGATAGCCTGTCCCGACGTTGCTCGGGACGATCCCGTCCCCGAGCATGTACGCGAGCGTCCGGGAGTGATCGGCGATGGCGTAGATCGATTCGAGCGGCTCGACCAATTCGCGGAGGCGATCGGTCTCGACGCCGATCTCCGCGGCGATATCGTCCCGTGCCGCCTCGACATCTTCGGCCTCGTCGATGTCCATCCGCCCGGCGAGTTTCGCGGCCCGGTGGACGATCTCCTCCTCGTCGTCAGCGTGATCGATCCCCGCGTTGTCGGTGAGAAAGTCGATCATGTCGGGGTAGACGGCCTCGTATACCGTGGGCGTGCCCTGAGAGACCCACGTCCATCGTTCGAGCCCGTAGCCCGTGTCGACGACGTAGGTGTCCATCGGGCTGTAGCGGTTGCCGTCCTTCATCTCGTAGTCCCCGTCGGGATCGGCCTCGAACTGCATGAACACGAGCGTCGCCAGTTCGGCCCCCTTGTAGATCACTTCGAAGGCCGGGCCGGCGTTGCCGCCGCCGACCCAGGGATCCTCGATCAGGGTGACTTCGGCCGGATCGGCCCCCAGCTCCTCGAACAACTCCATGCAGTAGCGGACCGTCTCTTCTTTCCAGTAGACCTCGCCCTCGTAGGCGTACTCGCCTTCGGCCTCTTCGCGGGCGTTGAACGCGTGGTGGGCCATCATTTCGAAGGCCATGGTGTGTCGTCCCGTGACGCCGACGTTGTCGATGTCCTGCATTCGGATGCAGGGCTGGCTGATCGCCAGGGGGTTAGCTGGCGGTGGCGTCGTCCCCGACGTGACCAGCGGCTGGAAATCGTAGATCGAAGCCTGCGTCAGCAGGACGTCCTCACGCCAGCGATTGGCCGCGACTGGATACGGTTCGATCCGCTCGTGGTCGCGTTCCTCGAAAAACGAGAGAAACGCCTCACGCATCTCGCCCAGTTCGAACTCTTCATCGAAGCCGGCGTCGTCGATGAAGCTGTACTCGTCACACGGCGGCTCACCGCAGGTCTCCTGCTCGGGGTCGAGCGTCCAGAAGTGATCCTCACACTCCGAACACTGTCTGCGTTGGAACCCGTGCTCCTCGAAATAGTCGAGCCGGTATTCCTCCTCGAGGTCGCTCATTCGTTGGGTTAGTGTGGCCCGTCCGAGCCTAAATCAGTTCCGAAGGGGGCCTTCGGCCCGTTCTGACCGTCTCAGCCCCGGAAACGGTTTCTGCACTCGCTTCGATACCCGTCGGTATGGACGCCAGACACCTGTGGACGCTTCCGGACCGTCGCCCGCGGACGTCGTTGCTGGCGAGCGTTCTCGCCTGTGAATTCGTCGGCGCGAGCGGGAGCGTCTTCACTGTGATGGGGCTTGGCGCGTGGTACGACGACCTTGCGAAACCGTGGTTCAATCCACCGTCGTGGGTGTTCGGACCCGTCTGGACGCTCCTGTTCGCGCTCATGGGCGTGGCCCTCTGGCTCGTCTGGCGGGCCGACGTGACTACGCGTCCGGTCCGGATCGCCCTGCTCGCGTTCGCCGGGCAGTTCGTCCTGAACATCGCGTGGTCGGCAGCCTTCTTCGGCGCGAAATCGCCGGTGCTCGGCCTCCTCGTGATCACCGCGCTATGGCTCGCCATCGTTGGAACGATCGTCGCGTTCGATCGCGTCGACCGTCGCGCCGCCCTGCTGCTGGTCCCGTACCTCGCGTGGGTGTCCTTCGCTGCCGTCCTGAACGCGAGCCTGTGGTGGCTCAACTGAGAAATTTTAGTCGTCTTCAAGCGCCAGCGACGCCAGCAGCGCTTCGAGTTGAATCCGCTCGCTTGCGCCCTCCGTGATGCGGTAGTCGGCTTCGCCGACCCGATCGAGGATCCGTACCGCGGCGTCGTCCTCGAGCCCGAACTCCCAGACTGAGCGGTGCAATTGATCGATGATGTCTCCCCCGGCGATGCCTTCCTCGGTCAGCAGGGTGTCGAGTTGGGATCGGGCAGCCGTGAAGTCCCCGTCGAGGGCGCGTTCGACCATCTCGCGGATGTCCTCTGGCCGGGCGGTCGAGGTGATCTCGAAGACCGCTTCCTCGTCGACTCGATCCCCGGACATCGAGGCGGCCTGCAGGCCGTTGATCGCCTTGCGCATATCGCCACCGGCGACGTACACCAGCGCGTCCATGCCCTCGTCGGTGATCTCGATGCGCTCCTCGCTGGCGATCGTTCGGATCGTCTCCGCGACCGCTTTGTCTGCCAGTGGCGAAAAGCGGAAGACGGCACATCGGGACTGGATCGGATCGATGATCTGACTGGAGTAGTTACACGAGAGGATAAAGCGGACGTTGTTCGAGAACTGCTCCATCGTCCGGCGAAGCGCTGACTGAGCGTCCGAAGTAAGTGCGTCGGCCTCGTCGAGAAATATAATCCGGTAGTCATGGCCGCCAAAAGAAGTGCGCGCAAAGGACTTCACCCGGTCGCGCACGACGTCGATCCCGCGCTCGTCGCTGGCGTTGAGTTCGAGGAAGTTCTCTTCCCACTCGTCGCCGTACAGTTCCTTGGCGATGGCCATGGCGGCAGTAGTTTTCCCCGTCCCCGCCGGGCCGGCAAAGAGCATGTGACTCAGATCGTCCCGGGCGACGTAACTCCGGAGCCGGTCGACGATCGCTTCGTGTCCTGCGATGTCTTCGAGTGACTGGGGGCGGTACTTCTCGATCCAGACTTCCCCCCGACCCGCTTGGGCAGGCTCGCTGCTCATGACTGGCACGTCAGTCCCGACCGGGATAAAGTCCCCGAGAAGGAACCGTCGGCGCCCGAAGCGCTCATGTCTGTCCGGGCGAACCCACAGGTATGCGCGTCACGGTCGAGGTCGTCGGCGAGGGCGAACGCGACGTGGAGGTCGATACGGGAGCGACCTACGCGGATCTGCTCGCTGGAGTCGAGGTCAGCCCCCACGAGGCGACGGTACTGGTCGACGGCCAACCAGTTCCGGAGGACGGCGACGTCGATGTCGATCGGGTGCAAGTCCTGCGAGTCGTTAAAGGCGGGTGATGGATGTCGTCGTCCGGACGGCTGACGGCGATGATCTCGTTGCCGTCCTGAACGTTCTCGACGGGGCGGCGCTGGCGACCGACTACGCGCGCGTTCGCGACCGGGTGCGGGCAGAAGACGTGATCGTGGCCGGCCCTGCGGGCGATCCCGGGCGCGTTCTCGGCGCGTGTGTTCTGGACGGTGCGGAGATCGTAGCAGTTGCTGTCCGTCGTCGGCGCCGTGATCGGGGTATCGGTTCCGCCCTGATCGCGACGGCGGCCCGCGACCGCGAGCGATTGATTGCCGAATGTGACGCCGACGCGGTCCCGTTCTATGAGTCTCTGGGATTCGATGTTCGCCCACTCCCGGCGGGGCGGTACGTGGGTGTTTTGGAGACGTGAACGTCGCCACGGCCCTCCGGACGTTCAGCGGTGGTCGGCATCGACGGCCGAGCCGTCGATCAGCGATTCCTTTTGGGCTCTCGTGAGCTGTTTGATCTCGTACTCCCGCGTTTGGGCGGCCGAACGGCTCTCGAAGCGCTCCAGGTGGACCAGTTCGACGGGGGTGCGGCCGCGGGTGTATTTTGCGCCGTCGCCAGCGTTGTGTTCGCGGACTCGACGCTCGGGTTCGGTCGTGTAGCCGGTGTACAGTGTGTCGTCGGCACACTGGAGGACGTACACGTAGTGGGCGGGCTGGGACATCTATCGGGGGGAGTCAGGCATTGATGGCGCGCCGTTGGGCCGTCTCCGCGATCCCGGCATTGGCGGCACAGTCGGGACAGGCCAGCAGTCGTCCCTTCGCGTCGCCAAACACTCTCGCGAAACTTTCGGAGACGTGCGCACCACAGTGGTTGCAATCTGGCATTGGGCACCGTCAGCCGCGAAGGCTAACACATGAGATACGTGATCAATCCACATGAACGGTCGGTCCCTACGAAGTATTGCCGCGGGCCGCGTCGATTCGACGAGCGATGAGGCCAGCCTGGGCGCCAGCGGTGAAGCCGGCGTCGACGTTGACGACCGACAGCGCCGTACAGGACTGTAACATCCCCGACAGCGCCGCCTCGCCCTCGCCGCCGTGACCGTAGCCCGTCGAGACCGGCAGACCCATCACCGGCATATCGAGCAGTCCGGCGACGACAGTCGGGAGTGCCCCTTCCCGGCCGGCGGCGACGATCACCACGTCCAGCTCCCGGAGTTCTTCGAGTCGGTCGAGCAAACGGGCGATGCTCGCCACGCCCACATCCTCGAGACGGTAGATTCGTGCACCCATCTCGCCGGCGATCGCGACCGCCTCACCGGCGGGCACGGCGTCGGAAGTCCCCGCGGTGACGACGCCGATGGTCGCGTCCAGGTGCGGCGGCTCGAAGTTCGGACCGTGCGCGACCAGGACGTTCGAGCGGTCGTTCCACCGGAGCGTTGCCTCGGGATGGTCCCCGTCGAGTCGGCGGCGGATCGCCGCTACCTGCTCGTCGTCGATCCGGGTCGCGATCGCTCGACCGGTGGTCTCGACCGCCGTCGCGGCCAGCGATGCGACTTCCATTGGCGTCTTGCCGTCGCCCAGGATCGCCTCCGGGACGCCGGCCCGGGATCGCCGGGCGGCGTCGAAGCGTCCGCCGTCGTTGTCGGCGTAGCCGGCCAGTCGGGCCTGTGCGGCCGCGACACTCAGTTCACCCGCGGCCAGGGCTTCGAGAGTTTCACGCATGCGCATCCGTCAGAGTCGGAGCTACTCTTACCCATTGATCGGTGCCGGGCGTCGCCGCCGTCGACCTCTGTGAGAGCATCAACCACGTATCGTTGGTCACTTCTCAGTCTCGCCGGTCGTACGGGTCGTTCGGACGATCGACGAACCGTCTCCCCGGCTCAGACCCCCTTCAGCCCCGCCGAGAGCGGATGGAATTGGGAACGTTTATAAACAACCCATCGGAACACATCCCTGTATGGCAGACCTAATCGTCAAAGCCGCCGTCAAGGAAGCGCTCGATGATATGAACGTCGCCTCGGACTTCTACGGTGCCCTCGACGAGGAAGTCGAGGAACTGCTCGAGGACGCCGCCCGACGCGCCGAGGAGAACGACCGCAAGACCGTCCAGCCGCGCGACCTGTAAGCCGCGAGCTGTCTCGGTTTTTCGGCTGCTACAGTCCCTAGTGGCAACTATCGGGATCGATCGGTGTCCCCCGGCAGTCGGTTTTACCAGTCTTCCGGTGAAACGGCACCCATGGCAACGCCACCTGAAGATTTCGACCCGGAATCGCCGGCAGAACGGGAGGTCGCCGGGGAGGCAGCGACCGACCGGTCGGACTTCCTCTCGTTGATGGGCCACGCCTACCGCGGCGAACTCGGACGGACGACCGCCTGGCGGACGCGGATCGACCGGACTACCAACTGGGCGGTCGTACTGACGGCGACGCTGCTCACGTGGGCGTTCTCGGGCGACTCGCGACCGCATTACGTCCTGCTGGTCGGCATGGGGATGATGGTCGTCTTCCTGGGGATCGAGGCACGTCGATATCGTATCTACGATGTCTGGCGATCCCGGGTGCGTCTCTTCGAGGAGAACGTCTTCGCCAACGCGCTCGATCCGGAGGGCGCCGAGCAACCCGACTGGCGGGAACTGTTGAGCGAGGACCTGCGGGAGCCAACCATCAAGACGCCGGCCAGAGAGGCGATCGCGCGCCGACTCCGGCGTGTATATGCCCCCCTGCTCTCGGTACTGCTTGCCGCCTGGATCATCCGGCTGACTGTCTTCGCTGACTCTACGAAGGGGCCGGTCGGCACAGCGGCAGTCGGCGGCGTTCCGGGGACAGCAGTCCTCGTGATCGTCGGTCTCTTTTATGTCTGTATGGTGATGTTGGTACTCTGGCCAGCTTCACGGCAGGCGAAAGGGGAACTCGGCGAGGAAGCCGACACCGACAAGTGGCGCTAGACGTCGAGCGGTCATCGGCCCCGGAAACGACGGGCGATTTTTGTATCCAGTCGCCGAGGGTCCGCTATGTTCGGAACGAGCGGCATTCGCGGGCCGGTCGGCGAGACGATCACTGCCGAGCTGGCATTGCGGGTCGGACGCGCACTTGGCGTCGAGGCGGATCGGGTGGTCGTCGGCCGTGACCCACGGGAGAGCGGTGAAGTCCTGCTGGACGTACTCACTGCCAGTCTCAGGGAGTCCGGAACCGACGTGATCGACCTCGGGCTGGCGGCGACGCCGACGGTCGCCAGGGCAGTCCGCTGGGAGGGAGCCGACGCCGGCGCTGTGGTCACGGCCTCACATAACCCACCGCCCGACAACGGGATCAAACTCTGGCAACCGACGACTCAAGCGTTCGACGCGCCGCGCCAGGAGGAACTCGCTCGGCGGATCGACGACGGCGTCACGGACTTGCGACCGTGGGACGCGATCGGCGACTGCGAGCGTCGTGATGCCACTTCCGAACACGTCCAAGCCATTCTCGACGCCGTCGACGTGGCTGATCCACCCGAAGTCGTCCTGGATCTGGGCAACGGTGCCGGCGGCGTCAGTGCCAGGGCGCTCTCGGCGCTGGGCTGTGACTTCGAGACGTTGAACGCCCAGCCCGACGGCTCGTTCCCGGGTCGACTGAGCGAACCAACTGCCGAACACTGCCAGTCGCTGGCGTCACTCGCTGGCGAGTCGGGGGTCGTCGGGATCGCCCACGATGGCGACGCCGACCGGATGCGTGCGGCCACCGAGAACGGCGAGTTCGTCAGCGGCGACACGTTACTGGCGATTTTGGCACGTGAGGCAGCCCAACCGGGCGAGAAGATCGCCGCACCGCTGAACACCAGCCTCGCGGTCGACGATTACCTCGCCCGCGAGGACATCGCCGTCGAGCGGACGCGAGTCGGTGACGTCTACGTCGCCGAGCGAGCCAGCGACCCGGACGTGGTCTTTGGCGGCGAGCCAAGCGGCGCCTGGATCTGGCCGGACGTGGCGCTGTGCCCGGACGGTCCACTCGCAGCCGCGAAACTTGTCGAACTCGTCGCCGAGCGACCCCTCAGCGAGCGGGTTGCCGAGGTCGAGCGCTATCCGATCCAGCGCGACAGCGTCGAGGTCGAGGAGAAAGCTGCGGTGATGGAACGCGTCCGCGAGCAGGTCCGACCGACCTACGAGGACGTCACGACGCTTGACGGCGTGCGCGTGGATCTCGGTGACGGCTGGTTTCTCGTCCGTGCGAGCGGAACACAGCCGCTGATACGTATTACGGCAGAAGCCCGGGAGCCGGCACGCGCCCGGGTGATATTCGAAGAGGCAAGCGGGATCGTCACGGACGCACTCCCGTGACGGGAGGGCTCCCATCGGATCGGGATATTGATCGCCGGTCTACCCTCGCCGCGTCGAGCGCGCTTCCCTGACGTCCGCGCCGTCGCGTATCTTGTCCTCACACTGGGGACACACCCGCGGTTGGTCCACACCGTTGGGCGTGAAAACACGAGCGTATGCAGCGGTTACGAACGAACCGCAGTTCTGGCATTCCGGCATACATACGTTCTGTGTATGTCCCGAACCTTAACTATTGGTGATAGTGAATGTGGTATTGTGTCACGGGTATTGTTAGCAATAAGCGGACGTTCACATCTCTCATTTCGCCAGTCTCAGGACAGAATCGGACGGGATTCGATGCTTCGGCGGTCCGTCCACGATCCCGGTGTTCAGAACGTGGCTGTCGTCGTTCCGTCGGGATCGAGGTCCACCACGCCGTTGAATCGCTCGCGGAACTCGGAGACGACCTCCTCGTCGTGGACGCCGCCGGCCAGGTGAAAGAGGCCGACAGCGTCGTGTTCGCCCAGGAGGGCCAGGAGTTCTTCGGCGGCCCCAATCGTCCGTTCGACGTCGGTGTAATAGATCAACTCAGTCAGCGAATCCAAACTGATCCGCCGCCTGCCCTCCGTTTCCTTGAGGAACTGACGGGTCTGCTCGACGATCCCATCCAGATCGTCGGGTGCGGAGACGTACCTGACGTCGTCACTTTGGCGACGGGTGTATCCGCGTTCGACAGAGAGGGCGTCCAGGATCGTGGCTTTCGACTCTTCGACCTCGTAGTGTTCGAGCTTCTGGGTGACCTCCCGCGCGCTCGTCCGCGTGGAGATGACCAGAAATCGGTCGGTATCGGTTTTGAGGAAATCGGTGTCGACGCGGTCGGTCTCGGCGGTACTTGGGTGGACCAACAGCACGCCCGTCCCGGCCGGGATCGTTTCCGGTGCACCGTCGACCGCTAGCGCGTAGTCCATCTCTGTCCTGAGAGGGGATTGGCTAACTCTTAAGCATGCTGGCTCGATTCGATTCAGAAGATGCTATCGGCCGTCGCGGCCCCGACGACGCTGAAAATCGCGCCCACGCTGATCACCTTGAGCGTGGTCGCGACCTGGGTGGCCGTCCTCTCGCCACTGAGGAACGACGCCGGCGCGTTCAACAGCAACGCCAGCACCGCGACCGATCCGAACGCGACACCGAGCAGGGAGAGAAACCGCACGGGCAGGCCCGCCACCTCCGCCTCGGTGTCGGGATCGCGGCCGTCGTCGGCCTGGTAGAGCGCGCCGTACCCGATGATGGCGACGAGGATCGCCGTCGCCATCCCGTGCCAGATCGTCATTTCCCCGGCCAGGCCCCACACCTCTTCGGTGACGACGAACGGCCCCGCCAGCAGGAACCCGCCGACGATCTGCTGGGCCGTGTCCGCGAGCCGGTAGCGCCTTCGCCGTGCCATGGGTCTCCTCCGCGGGCGAGCCGGTTGAATCTTTCCGGACGAAGACTGAATTTCCGGACGAAGACGAACTGGTTTTGGTCACCCCGTCCCGAGGGGAGATATGAGCGTCAGCGACGCCTTCGACGAGTGGGCCGAAGACGGCCGCGACCAGGGGATGGAACAACGCCACTGGCACACCGCCAAACACGCCTTAGAGCGCATGCCCGTCGAGGACGGCGACGTGGTACTGGATCTGGGTTGTGGCAGCGGTTACGCCGCCCGCGCCCTGCGAGGCGTTGGCGGTGCCGGTCGGGCCTACGGCCTGGACGGAGCGGTGCAGATGGCCAATAACGCCAGTTCTTACACCGAAGACTCCCGTGTGGGATTCATGGTCGGGGACTTCGAGTCTCTGCCCTTCGAGACCGACAGCGTCGATCACGCCTTCTCGATGGAGGCTATCTACTATGCGGGCAATCCAGTCGACGCCCTCCGGGAACTCCACCGCGTCCTGGGGTCGGGCGGGACGTTCTATTGTGCGGTCGACTACGTCGCCGATAACCCACACACGGCCGAGTGGGACGAGTATGTCGACATCGAGATGACTCGCTGGTCACGGGCGGAGTACCGCGAGGCCTTCCGGGAGGCGGGCTTTCACGTCGCCGAGCAGGACCGTATTCCCGACGAGGAAGTCGAGATTCCACCCGCCGATGCGTTCCCGACGGAGGACTGGGAGTCCAGGGACGCGATGGTCGAACACTACCGCGAGCACGGCACGCTGTTGACCGTCGGCGTCGTCCCCTGAGGACGACCGACAGGACTGCGGACCCATTATCGATCCCTGTATACCCCATCTATTGGGTAGACGATGGATGTGCCTCCCACGGATATTACGATCCGCATGGCAACCCAGAAAAGCGCAGACTGGGAGTTCTACGCCGACGATGGCGTTATCATCGGTGAATTCCCGGAAGCGACGGAGTTGACTGGTCCGGAGAGCGACAAGATGGTCGCAGCGTTCACCGATTTGCTGGAACGATCCGACACCGATTCCCACGTGACGATCCTCCGATCTAGCGAACCGTACTCGAAGGAGGGGCAGGAAAACCTGCGGCAGTCTGCACTCGCGAGCGTCGATCACGGCGTTACTCGCTGGGCAGTCGTCGCCGATGGCACGAAGAAACTGACGATGAAGACGACGGTAGATGTCGAGGGTCTCACTGTCGAGGCCTTCGACCTGGAGGAAACCGATGCGGCAATCGAGTGGGCCCGGAATTGATATCTACTGATCGAATCTCCGTCGGCGTTCCGGTCTCCTAACGGAGATGTGGGACGTTGCTCTCTACCGACAGGCGACTAACGGCGGGAGTCAGATGCGTGGCCAGCACCACCCCTTCCGTAAGCCCTAACCGCGATTCAACCCTACAACGAGGCGAATGAGTCACCAACTTCCGGACACGCAGGCAGACAGTCCGGACGTCACCGTCGGGTTGAACCGCGTTGGCGTCACCGGCGTCGAGAAGTTGCTGAAGATCGCCCGCGAGGATCGCCGCCCGATCGTCCTGATGGCCGAATTCGACGTCTTCGTCGACCTGCCGGACTGGCGAAAGGGTGCTGACATGAGCCGGAACATGGAGGTCGTCGACGAGACCTTAGAGACGGCCGTCGAGGAGACGAACTACCGCGTCGAGGACGTCTGTGGCGACGCCGCCGAGCGACTGCTTTCGAAGCACGACTATACCGACCGGGCGGAGGTTCGGATGGATGCGGAGTACGTCAGCCGCGACCAAACGCCAGCGACGGACAAGCCGACCCAGAGCACCGCCGACATCGTCGCGAGCGCGACCGCGACCGAGGAGGGCACGCGCGAGGAGATCGGTGCCCGCGTCACCGGCATGACGGTCTGTCCCTGCTCGCAGGGGATGAGCGAGGCCCGCGCCCGCGAGACGCTCTTCGATCTGGGCGTCGAGGAGGAAACGGTCGAGGAATTCCTCGAAGAAGTCCCCCAGCCGGGCCACTCCCAGCGCGGTCACGCGACGCTCACCGTCGAGTGTGATGGCTCGCCCGGTGTCGATCTCCGGAACCTCATCGAGATCGCTCGCGAGTCGATGAGCGCCCGGATTTACAACCTCGCGAAGCGACCCGACGAGGACCACATGACCTACGAGGCCCACTCAGACGCCAAGTTCGTCGAGGACTGCGTCCGGTCGATGGCCGAGGGCGTCGTCGATCGCTTCCCCGAGATGGACGACGACGCCGTGGTCCGGATGGAACAATCCAACGACGAATCGATCCACCAGCACAACGCCCACGCCGAGCGGCTCGCTCGCTTCTCCGATCTAAAGGCGGAGATCGACGGCGCTGGCGAGGGGCCGGCGGGCAATCCCGAACCGCGGACGAACGGTGCCGGCGGACTGTAACGCGGACTGTTCGCTCCGTCGGTTCGGTCTTCGTCGTTTCACTCGGAGATCACTGATCTACGTCGGCAGGCAATCCGTCGTCTCACCCGCTGGCACGGCTGGGAGACGATACGGTCTGCTTTCGCGTACAGGTCCCCGACTCGACGGAGCGCGATCGGATGGTTTAGGACTCCGGAGACGGACCGGCCGAGCAAGTCATCGATGTCCTCGGTCATCGGGATCGTCGCCGTGGCGCTGGTCGCGTCGCTTTTCATGTCCTTTACCGTCGGGGCCAACAGCAACTCCGCGCCGATCGCCCCGGCCGTCGGTGCGAACGCGTTATCGACCCTTCGTGGGGCACTGCTCGTTGGCCTCGTCGCCGGGCTGGGTGCCGTCGCACAGGGCGGGAGTATCTCGGAGACGATCGGTCACGGCCTCGTGACGGGCGTGACGATCACCCCGCTGGCCGCTACGGCGACGCTCCTCACCGCGGCCACGCTGATCACCATCGGGAACTCGCGGGGCTATCCAATCCCTTCGGCGTTTACAGTGACTGGCGCGGCAATCGGTGCCGGCGTCGCGCTCGGCGGCGGGTTCGCAATCGGGACCTACGCCCGGATTCTGGGGTTCTGGTTTGCGATCCCGATCGTCGAAGCTGTCCTCGCGTACGGCCTGGCGTGGCTGTTGCTCGACGAGCGGGTCGCGGATACACTGAGCATTCCGCTTTTAGCCGGTGGCGTCGGCTACGCGCTCGCGAACGTCGGGCTTTCCTTCTTCCCGACGCCACAGGGCGGTCAAGGGTCTATCGCCGGTGTCATCGCCAGACAGATGCAGCTCTCTTCGGGGGCGTTCGGGGTTGACGGGGTCGTTATCGTCGCGATCGTCCTCGCCCTCGGCACCATCGCGGCGACCTATTGGCAGCTTCGAGCCGACGTGACGACCGGGATCAATCGCATGCTGATCGCCCTCGCGCTCGTCGTCGTGTTCACCAGCGGCGGCTCGCAGGTCGGACTCGCGACCGGCCCCTTAGAGCCAGTCTTCGAGTCGACGCTCGGTCTCCCGTCGATCGTCCTGCTCGGACTCGGCGGAACTGGGATTTTACTGGGTGGCTGGTTCCGTTCGCCCCGTCTCATCCAGGCCGTCGCGCGCGAGTACGCTTCTCTCGGACCCAAGCGGTCGATCGCCGCGTTCGTCCCCGCCTTTCTCATCGCACAGGCCGCGATCGTCCTCGGGTACCCGATTTCGTTCAATAAGGTGATGATATCGAGCATCCTCGGGGCCGGTCTCGTTGGTGGCTCCTCGAGTTCTGACGGAGTCTCGGCCACGAAAACGGGTTATACGGTCGCTGCGTGGATCGTCTCGATGGTCGGCGGGGCCGCGATCAGCTTCGCGCTCTATCGCGTGCTCGCTGCGCTCCCGGGTCTGGGTTAATTAGACGTTGTGAAGCGTAACCATGTCCTCGACTGCCGCGCTCTCTTTCATGGCCGGCCACGTCTCGAAGTCGGTTGTCCGGTCGACGAACGCGTCGCGTTCCCCGGCGGCGAGACGCTGGACCCCGCCGATTGTATTCGATTCACATGGGCAGGCCTCACAAAAGGCAGTCACCGATTCGAAGCGCGTGTGCCGACGAACGAACGCTTCCGAGACCACGCCGTCATCGGCGTCTGTGATCCACGTTTTCAGCGCGAGCGCGCGGTCGAGCCCCCGTCTCAGTTCGGCCCATAGCGCATCCTGGGTCCTGACCTCGAAGTCAAGAACCATACGTCACGTCCGTGGCTCGAGCCACCTAAGCCCGGCGGACGAGCCGGTCGACAGCACCCGAACCGGACGGGGGACACCTCGAAAAGTGTTTGGGGCCCCAGGCGGTACGGGCGGGTATGCTCCGGCTCATCGCGGTGTTGCTCCTCATCCCGCTGCTGGACATGCTGTTGCTCGTGGCAGTGGCGGGCATCATCGACATCCTTCCGACGGTCGCGCTGGTCGTACTGACCGGGCTTGTTGGGATGATGCTCGTCCGCGCTGAGGGGCGCCACACCCTGGCGAAGATCCAACGGAAAGCTGCCCAGGGCGAGCCACCGACCGACGAACTGCTCGACGGCGCACTCCTGCTGGTCGCCGGGGCGTTCCTGCTCACCCCTGGGATCGTGACGGACGTCATCGGTTTCGTCTTCGTCTTGCCGCCGACGCGCTATCCCGTTCGCGTCGCGCTGAAAAAGTGGGTCGTCACGCCCTACATCGAGCAAAAGACCGGCGGCTTCGCTACTGGCTCGGTCTACATCGGCGGCTTTCCGGGGGACGGAGACATGAATCTCGGCGGTGCTGGCGGGTCGAACGGTCCCGGGGGATCCGGTCCGGGTGGTCCCGGTGGGCCAGATCCGGGTAGTGGGGGAGAAGTCCGCGATATCGGGGAGGCGCGGGACGTCGACGACGTGGACGACGATCGACGGGCGTGACTGTCATGCGGGATCCGGATGTCGCCGCCGAAAAGAAACGCTTAATGGTACCCCTCCGGTACGCCCTGATGCGCTCACCTGGGCCAATAGCTCAATCAGGTTGAGCGCTCGGCTGATAACCGGGAGGCTGCCGGTTCAAATCCGGCTTGGCCCACTATACCACCTTTTTACTGCGGAGGGTTCGCTCGCTACGCTCGCGAACCGCTCCTTGCAAAAATCTGGACCAAAAACACCTGCTCGCGGGCCGTTGGTCCGCTCGCAGTGAAACGCGCTCGCTTCGCTCGCGCGTATGCTCGAAACGGGTACTGATTTCTGAATCCATTATTGTCCGTCTAGCATTCGCTTTCAGGACCGGAACCGCGTCAATGCCTCACGCCCGTAGCAGGTAGCCGCCCGAGGGCCGGGAACGTCCCGATCCCCAGATAGTGGCGACGCTCGCGTTTGGTTCTCTCTTAGGAGTGTGTCTAGGGCCACTTCTTCAAAATACACCGCAGGGAATATTTGAAGTAGTGGCAAGCATTCAGTAAATTGACTCTCCTCGAAGTTCAGAGAAATTCACCTGTTCTTTCCCTAAATCAGACGACGCTGTTACTGTGGCCTCCACCGCATCTTTAAACCATGCAGGAGCGTCAGGAGAGATCCGTATCTCGTTTATCAACTCACTGGTATTGATATCTATATTGAAACCTGTTGTATCCCTTTCTCTAAGAGCATAATAAAATCCCTCCTCGTGACCATTTGATATCATGAGTGGGATTTTTCGGTTGACCCCATCTAATTCTATATTGTATTTCAGATCTTCATACTCACGTTCACTCAACAGAGTCGGATCAATGATCAACAGACGAAATTCTGGTTCATGGCGAAAACTGTTACGTTTTAACAAGAATGGCTCCGCAGGAGTTGATGCCGAGTCCGGGATTTGCTTGCTGAATTCTTCGAGCTTTCTTTCTTGTTTTCGACCCGTACTATCGAAGTCCAAATATGTAACTTCACCCATCAAAATCCGCTTGCTAGTCTGTTCTAAAGCAGATATCAGATCACCAATCGTTGATTTAATCACAATAGACTTGTCTGTATTGCTGTATATCTCCCACATACCCGCCGATTCATGTCCATTAACGTGCCAGCAATTTAAGAAAACATCTTGGCGGATCTGCTTAGTTGTTTCAGCATGGATCTCTTCCATCGTTTCCGGAGAGTCGTAATCCTCTATATATGCTTGTTTCCGGGCTTTAGCTACAATCTCTGGTAGTGTTCCTTCGAAGGGGTCGTCAAAGAGATCGCCCCTATGAAAATGTAGCTTCCCTTGGCTTAATATCCACATTAATTTAGAATAGTCCACATATCTCCAGACTGTTCGCTTCTCCCTCGGCACCAACCCCTCAAATTTTCCAGAGTATCCCATGTGTTCTAGTTTCCATTGATAGAGATAGTGATTGTGGATAATTCAGACAGAAAAGATCTGGTTATGTTACAAGCCTCGGACGCATATCCGGGCCGTTAACGTAGCGGCATTTATGAGTACGGGTCGCGAGATCCGCCTGATCGAAGAAGACAGCGGCGCGTGGTCGGCGATTGACGAAGAGACCGGCGTCGCGAGCTGTGGGGTGACGCGTCAGGCTGCGCTGACAAATCTCGACGAGGCAGTCTCCCTGCACAAGGGCGAAATCGGTGACCCCGTCACCGACGAAGACCTCCATGAGTGGGGATCGATCCCGAAACGGTTCCAGACGAGCCACGTGAACCCGACGCTCCCTGGTTCGACGGATGAGTCAGCCCCGGTTCACAGGCGACGAAGTGGCATCGGTATTGATCGAGATGTGTTACTATCCCGTCGATCGAACGGGAAGCACCTCAAACTCCGCTACCAGCATCCCGAAACGGGTGCGATCAGGGAGGGGGTGACGCAGTTTTTGATCACCGAAATCGCTCCGATTGACCGCCTTGCTCGCTCACGGTTGCACCGCTCGCCCTATGGAAGTCGCGAGGCGTCCCCGCTTGCGCTCGGCGGAAGCTCCACGGGACCAGTTCCACTTTCACTCCGCTGCAGGATTCGATCCTTTAGACTCCCATCCGTCAGTCCCGGGTGGATATGCCCGATGACGAGGCCGTCGCGACCGTCAACATCGAAGATCGGACCGACAGGTGGCGCTTCAGGTGCCCGAACGGGCACACGACGTGGGAGCCGACGAACCACCACTTCTGGTGTCGAACCTGCGCGCGAATGGACAGCACCGACGGAGTGTTCGACCAGTTGCGAGACGTGCGCGACGATCGCCTGATCGCCCGCGAACGCGTGAACCTCCACGATCGCGTCGGTCCCTACGACAAGGATCTCGACCGGAGGGGGGAGGTGTGACACTGCAGACGCTGTCTGTCACGTGTCGGGTCTGTCGGACGGATCGAACGGTGACGATCGACGACGCCTCGCCCGGTCCCCACCCTGTCCGGCATCACTGCCGGGTCTGCAACAGGGATCGACTGCACGTCGTTGATTGCCAGCAGCGAGACGACGCGCTCACCGTCGGGGAGGGATCGGCGTGACCTGTCCGGACTGCGGGAGCGAGCGCGTCCACCCCTTCGAGGGCTGTCCGTTCTGTCCCGATTGTGGCTGGAGCGAGTGCGCTGGCCGTCGAGCGTGAGCGAACGCGGGCAGACGGTCACTTCGAAACGCACGAATACTCGACGCAAGTAGCAACGCTCGATGACGACCGGCGAGACACACGCGCTCGAACGTGTTGAACCCGTGATTCTCATCGCAATCGGTGGGTTCGCGGGCGCGATTTTGCGGTACGCGCTCGCCGCCAGATTGCCCGACGCCGTCCTCGGGACGTTGGCAGCCAACGCTCTGGGTAGTTTCGCGCTCGGGATCGTCCTTTACGAGGCGCGCCTCGCCGATGTGCTGTCGACGGAGACTCGATTGATCGTCGGAACTGGCTTTCTCTCCTCGTTTACCACCTACAGTACCTTCGCCGTCCAGACAGCCTCGCTCTCGCCGGCCTGGGCAGTCGGGAACGTCCTCGCGAACTACGCGCTCGGGGTCGCCGGCATCCTCGCCGGACGGGCCGTCACCAGGGGGATGATCGCGTGAATCCCGCCGTCCTGGTTGGTATCGGCGGAACGTTCGGGGCGCTGGCCCGCCACGCGGTCGGGCAGCGACTCGAACGCGAGCATGCCGATACTTTCGCGGTCAACGTCCTCGGGAGTCTCCTTCTCGGGGCCATCGTCGCCGCGCCGGTCGGCGATCCGATCGCGCTGGCCCTGGGGACCGGGTTCTGTGGCGCGTTCACGACCTTCTCGACGTTCGCCTTCGAGACTGTCCGGCTCTACGAGACGGGTCGGCGCCGTCGGGCGCTCACCAACGCGACGGGACACCTCGTCGGCGCGTTGCTTGCTGTCGGTCTCGGGACGGTGGTTGTTTCCTTCGTGATCGCTTGACTCTGCGGGCTGTCGCCAGCCTCCGGTCGCCTGTCTCCACGGGACGCTGACTCCCCCCGTGTCGTCCCCTTCGCCGGGTTCACGTACCTTCCGCTCTTTCGTTCGACCATGGACCCGACGGAACTCCGCGCAGCCATGCCTGTCACGGACGAGGTGGCCTATCTCAACACCGGCGCGAGCAGTCCCGCCCCGCGGCCGGTCGTCGAGGCGGTGACTGACTGGCTGGAGCATCACAACTTCGAAGCACCAGTTTCCGAGGGGATGTACCCCCACTCCTGGGACACCTATGAAGCCGTCCGCGAAACGGTCTCTGGCTTTCTCTCCGTCCCGCCGGAGACGATCGCACTCACGGGGAGCACGGTCGACGGGATCAACCTGATCGCTGCTTCGATCGATTGGGAACCGGGGGACGTGATCGTCCGGACGGATCTCGAACACTCGGCAGGTGTCTTGCCCTTCGAGCGTATGGCCGACCTGCACGGCGTCGAGGTACGCACGCTTGAGACGACCGACGGTCGAGTGGACCTCGACGAACTCCGCTCGGCGATTGCGGACGCCCGTCTGCTCGTGATGAGTTCCGTCACCTGGAGTCATGGCACCCGCCTGCCGGTCGAGGAGGCGGTCGAGATCGCCCACGACGCGGGCGCGCAGGTCCTCGTTGACGCCGTGCAGTCCCCGGGCCAGCGCCCCGTCGACCTCGACGCGTGGGATGCGGACTTCGTCGCCGGGTCGGGCCACAAGTGGTTACTTGGCCCCATGGGCGCGGGCTTTCTCTACGTCGATGCCGACGCCATCGACACGCTCACGCCGCGACAGATCGGCTACCGAAGCGTCGAGGATCCGTCAGCGTCGGCCTATCAGTATAAATCTGGCTCCCCGCGATTCGAACTCGGGACGACCTCGCCAACTCCCCACGTCGGCCTGGCCGCGGCGATCGACTTGTTGGAGGCGATCGGGATGGAGACTGTCCAGGGCAGGATCGAACGGTTGACCGACCGTCTGAAAGACGGATTGGAGGACCGACTCATCAGCCCGCAGGCCTACGAGTCGGGATTGGTCACCTTCGACGCCGACGATCCCGAGGCGACGGTCGAACGCCTCGCGGAGGCAGGCGTGGTCGTTCGATCGCTTCCGTATCCCGACGCCGTTCGCGCGTCCGTCCACGTGTTCAACACCGAGGACGACGTCGATCGGTTGCTCGACGCATTGGAAACGTGAGGGCCACGTCCGCCGTCACTCACTCGTCGCCGACCGGTCGCCGCCGGAGTTCGTCGATCTGCCCTCGCAGGCGATCGAGTTCTGACTCCAGCTCTTCCCGGCGGTCGATCAGGTTGCTCAGCTCTTCGGTGTTGACCGAGAAGTCGTCGTCCATTGCGGCTTCCAGGGCGTCGGTCGTCGACCGGACGAACTGCGTGGCGACGCCCAGCACTTCTTCAGGTGACTCACATCCTTCGTAGAGGTCGACGTTGCCCGAGGTGACGGTGTAGCGGATGAGTGGGAGGGCCTCCTCGGCGTGGTAGCTCGTCGTCGTCTCCAGGCCGGTGACGGGATTGCGGCGGTCGCGGGCCTGCTCGTTGCGGACGACGCTGAAGGGCTCTGCCAATGCGGGATAGGTGTCGGCTAGGTCGCGCAGCCGGTCGGCGGCAGTCACGTCAAGCTGTGACTCGACGTCGCCGAAGAACTGTGCCGACCCGGTCAGGCTCAACGCGACAGTAAAGAAGACACTCCGGTTCTCTTCGGCGAGTCCCCGGACACGCTCACGGACGCCCTCGTGATTTCCCTCCAGCGCCTGGCGCTCGAGATCGTCCAGCAGGGCGCGCACGCCCGTCTCCCGCTCGAGGTACTCCTCGACGAGCATCCCCGGCAACTCCCCGGCATCATCCGGCTGGTCCATGTCCCTCGTTTCGGTCCCCGGCACTAAACCCTTCCCGGCTACACCCTGTCTTCCTCGCCCCGGGACGTCGATCTGTGCCCTCTCGGACGACGGTCCGAACGAAGGCGACGGCACCGGGTGCCAGCGGGAACCGTGTCGTCGCCTTCTCCCGGCGCATTCGCGACCAGATATTTCCACACAGCCTCTGGCCCGGGCATACATAATCATTCATCATAAGGAATATTAGTGGTTACGGCCCGTCGAAAGGCAATTGATGGGATAGATCGAACGCGGACGTATGATCGAGTGTCCCTACTGTGGGGCCGATTCGGACGAGGGAGCACGCTTCTGTGATCGGTGTGGGGAGCGGCTGTCGGTGGACGACGAGTCTCGGGAGGGCTTTTTCCGCCGGACATCGGTCCAGTACCTTCAGGGGGTCCGTCACGGCGCGCGTCCGCTCGACCCGTCGAGTGCCTACCACGAGGCTCTCCGTGCCGACCTGGGTGCCGCCGTTGCCGACCTCTCGTATCTCGCCGAGATCGAGGCGCTCGACCTCTCGGAACTGATAGACCTCGACGACGAGGACCTCGGCGCCCTGGATCGTGATCTTTCTCCAGATACCGATCTCCCGGAGGCCGACCAGCGCGCACTCGGACTCGTCGTCCTGGTCGGCCTGCTCGAGGACTCTTTCGAGGGACCGACGCTCGACGAACTACGTGCGCTGGGGGTCGACCAGGCGGAGTAGTTTACCGGAAGTCGGGTACCTTCGGGATGTTCGCTGTCAGTCCGCTGTGCCACGGAGGGCCACGTTTTTGCCGCTCGCAACCGTTTCGGGCCTATGGGACTGTTCGAGAACCTCGGCCGGAAGGTCGAGTCCTTCAAGCAGGACGCCACCGAGAACGCCTCGGCGCCGACTCATCGCTGTGGCGACTGCGACGCCGAGTTCTACACAGCCTACGAAACCTGTCCCGACTGCGGGGGCGAGGACGTTCACGCGATCGAGTGACCGAGCGATCGGGTCCGGGTTCAAAAGGGAAGACGGGACAAACCCCGATATGATTGCGATTGCCGGGGCGAAAGGTGGGTGTGGGAAGACGACTGTGACGCTTGGCCTGGCGAAGGCCCTCGCCGACAGTGGCAGACCGACCATCGCGGTCGACGCAGACAGACAACTCCCGGACTTGCACACGACGGCCGATGTCGATCGCGAACCGACGATCGCCGCTCTGGACGGGCAGACAGACGTAGCTTCGGTGGCCAAGGGCGTACCGGGCGTCCCAGGCGTCGGCGTTATCACCGCACAGCGATCCGGCGAGACGGTCGATCAGGCGGCGGTGCTGGAACGGCTCGACTACGAGACCGCCGACGTGCTGGTCGACTGTCCGTCGGGTGTGGGCCCAGATGTCGTCGAGCCGCTTGCCGCGGCCGATCACGCGGTAGTCGTCACGACCGGTACCGAACGAAGCCTCGAGGCGGCCCGCACGACGATCGACGCCGCCGACCGACTCGATATCTCGATCGCCGGGGTCGTATTCAATCGGTGTGAGACGGTGCCGGACGAGCTGGCGGCCGAACTCGACGCCGAGACGTTGGGGGCGGTTCCGGACCGCGACTCGCCGCTCGTCGACGACGCGATCGAGGCCTTTCAGGAGGTGGCAAAGGACTTGAGAGGCGTCACTGGATCGGCCACGGCAGACACGGGTGTTCCCCAGCGTCCCGACCGTCTCCCGACCGGGGTCGTTGGTCTCGATCGACTCCTCGGTGGTGGGGTTCCCTGCGGTGGCGTCGTGGCTCTGGAGGCCCCGCCGGCCAGCCAGGCCGAGTTGCTCCTCTATAACTTGACGGCCACGCGCGGGACACTCTACCTCACCAGCGAACGGTCCGAGGCTACCGTCCGGAACGCTCTGGCGTCGTCCCCCGTCGAGGTCGGCAACCCCACGATCCGCGAACTCGATAGCGACGCGCCACTGGGAACAGCGACGGAACTGATCGAGAACCTGCCCGAGGGCGCGAACCTCGTCGTCGACGCTGTCGACCCGCTGGAGACAATCGGTCGTCGGGACTACGTGGACTTTCTCAACGTGCTTGCGGAACGAGTTGCGGACACGGCGGGACTCGCCGTGTTGCACTGTCTCGAGACACCATCAGCGACCGACGGACGGGGTGTCACCGAACAGTTCGCGGACGTCGTCGTCGAGTTTTGCCCTGAACGGGACGGCGTCGATCCGGGCCTCGAACTTCGCAAGTTCCGGTCCGAACGCAGTCCCGACCGGTACGAATCCCTCTCACTCAGCGAAGCTGTCCCGATCGAACGGCCGACCTCCGACTCACCGACCCGAACGCAAGAGGGTGACTGACTGCCCACGGAGTGACGGACTGTCTTCAGGCACCGTCGCGTCTTCGACGGGTCCGCCGCTCGCAGGCCTTGAGTCGCGCTGCGAGCCATTCGATCCGCTCGACAGCGTCTGACTCCGCCTCGCTCTCCCGGATGGGTAGCCACTCGGCCTGTGCCGTTCTGACGGCCGGGTCCGCCCGGATCACCGTCGCCGGCGCACCGAATTCCGTTTCGATCTCTGTGACGAGGCCGGAGAAGTCCCCTTCCGGGGCCCGATTGATCGCCAGACAGGCGATCGGCGTTCCGAGTTTGCGGGCCAGGTCTCGGGTCTTCATCGCGTCGCGGATGGCCGACTTGCCCGGCGTCGTGACGAGCACTGCGACGTCTGCCCCGTCGAGAACGACGCCGACGTCCCGGGCCAGGCCGGCCGGGCAGTCGACCACGACGCGGCCGTACTGCCGCTTGAGCGTCTCGAGCGCCGCCGAGAGATCTGAGAGATCACTGGCTCGTGCGCCGGCGAGCGTCCGCCCCGAGGGCAACAACGCGACCGACGACACCTCCTCGACGGCGTCGACGGCCGTCGCTCGACCGGCGAGTACGTCGTGGAGGTCCGGATTACGACCCTGTGGCAGGTCCGCCGTCGCGAGGTCTGCGTCGACGACGACGGCCTCGAGTTCCCGGCCCAAGTTCCAAGCCATCGTCGACTTCCCGACGCCGCCTTTCCCCCCAGTAACGGCGACGATCATGGATCGCTGGCGACGATCGCCGAGGGCGGCGATGAACGCTCCAACTCCTCGAGGATGGAGTCCTCCTCGTCCGTCCATTCGTCCGCCCGTTCTTCCGAGACGATCTCGACGGGCTCTTCACTCGGTTCGGCTGGTGTGGCAAAGCCCACACCGCGTGTCGACTCCGTGGGAACGACCCCGTTCCATCGCGACCCTGACCACTCGGTGACGGCGAGCGGTCCGGATCGAGGTGCCCAGACCGGCCCGTCAAGCGTACTCCCGATTTCGACACGCTGGGGGGTGCTCCGGTCGTTCGTCACGGTCGCACGGACGCGAGTCACTCCTCTCTGTCGGGTCCAATCCACATCGAGACGGATCATATCCTGATTACCTCTTTCTCGTGTTCAAACCGCTACAGTTCTGGCCTCGCTGATGTTCAGACGTTCCGCAAAGGCCGACGGAAGTCCGACGAGGAAGACGATGTCGTCGCTCTGGAGCGTGACGCGATCGTCCGGCAGTACCAGAACCTCGTCGTCGCGTTCGATCGCGAGTGCGCTCCCCGGGAGCCAGCCGACGAACTCCCCGAGGAGGTCGTCGTCATCGGCCACCGAAACGGCGATCGTGGTCTCCTCGACATCACGGAGCAACGAGGTGAGCCGGTAGTGATCTGACGGGGTTTCCGACGGCGTCACCAGCCGGTATCGTGTGGTAGGGTCGAATCTGGCTGCATCGTCACGGTCGACGACGACGGTTGCTCGCTCCTCACTACTGGCTCGGAGACGTCCTCGGGCCACGAGTCTCGTTGCGTCCGGGCCTGTTTCCCAGATCTCTACTGCATCGCCCGGCGACGCGTCTCCGGCTGGATCGGCCCGTATCCCGACAGCCACGGTATCCGGTGGCAGGGTCGGTCCCAGGCTGGAACGGCGCCTTCCAACGGAAAGCGACGCGACGGCACCGTCATCGAACGTTACGGACGCGTGATCGACGTCGTAGTCCGCAACGATTCGCGTTTCGAGGCGATCGATCAGTTCGTCTTCGGAGAGTCGACTCGGGAGTCTGAACTGTGCTCCCGCGAGTGCGCGTTTCGTCTTGTTGCTCGCGGGGCTGTATCCCTCGGTGTCCGAAACACTATCCGATACTGTGACTACGGTGAGTACTCGCGCCGATCGCAACAGTCTCGCCACGTCCCGCTCGGCCACCAGGCGCTCGATACCGTAGACCACACACGCGATCCGGTCACCGAGCGGTCTCCCAACGGCCCCGACGACGCCTCCGAGACTTAGTCCGGCGACCCCGTAGATCGCGCTTCCATGGTGTTCGTACGGTAGTGATCCGACCAACGATCCACGCAGCACTATCTCGACGAACATCCAGGCTGCGACTGTCGACACACCGAGGAAGGCGCCCGACCCCGGCGGGAGTGGTCGGGTGGTTCGACGACGATAGAGGACCGTCCACCCCGTGGCGACGACCGCTGCCGCGAGACCGAGTCCGACGAGCTGGACGGACGCATCTCTGAGTAACCCGACGGTCCCGAGTTGAAGCAGTGGTATCGTCATGTCTCGACCACCGTCCCGCCGCTCGCAGTGGCATCTACGAGCTCCGTGAGTCCAGTCTCGTCACCGACGAGGACCACCTGCCACCCGGAGGCGAGATCCTCGGGCGACGGGTCGATCGTCCACTCTCCACTCGATCGCTTCGACGGCGAACGGGCGGCAAAGATATCGACTCTCGTCTGTGCGTTCTCGATTCTGTCTATGACATCGTCGTCGAGGGACGTCACACGAACCGCTTTCCCCGCCCGATCGAACAGCGAAATTGCCCGGAAATCCGGTCGCATATCACGGGAACGAACGGCTACTGTCACCCGATCCGCTTCGAGTACGGCGTCGATGTCATCTGTCGGAACGGCGACGGTCACGCGAGAACGCCCGCCTGCTTGTTCTGTTCCGTCACCGGCCACTGTTCCTGCTTTCCGGGGGATTCCGGTCTCGCCGCTCGAAATGCGGCGACCATCTCCGTCAGCCTTCGCCCGGACATCGATCGGATCTGTACTGAGAACGAACCCGTCGATCGTTCCCTTCTCCGTTTCGACGACGATCTCATCTCCCGGTTCGACCCCGTCGGGGACTGTCGTCTGGACCGACACGGCTCGCTGCCCCGCCGGCACTGTCCGTGCGATTCCAGATGCCGGTGGCGCCCCGGCGACGGTCGCGGTCCCCCGCGGGTTCACGGTCACCTCGGCCGCTTCCAGGTCGTGTTTTAGGAGAAGCTGTCGTTCGATCCGCCTTTCCAGCTCCGAGAGCGGTAGATCGGCGGGTAGACGCCATCGCTCCGCCGCGATCTCGCTCTGGAGATCACCGGGTAGTTCGGGATAGCCGGGGACGGTCCGGATCGCTCCCTGCGGCCGGATCGTGACCTGTCCCGAGGCGTCGATGGCGTCGACGGCCACGTCGGCCAGTGAGCGGCCCCGTTCGATCGGTTCTGATCCGTCACGTCGCAGGGTCGACCCGACGCGTCTCCCCTGTTCGAAGCCGAATACCGTCAGCAATACGACGACGCTCCCTCCGGTCACCATCCGCGGCACGTGCTTGAGTTGTACTGCGACCCCACCGATCGATGTCGCCACGACTCCTGCGATCAGTAGCGATGCAACCGCGAGGGTTCCACGGATGAATCGATACTCGGCGAGCGACGGCACGATCCCACCGGCTATCCCGGCAGCCACTGCCGGCACGACGCCGACGATTCCCCCCAGGGAAACCCCCAGAATCACTTCGACGTACACTGAGTCCATATACGTGGCACCTCACTGGAACGAAACCGCACCGAATCCCGTCCGATCGCCACCCAAGAACCGGAAGTGCATCGCTATCCGCTCCTTCGAGACGGATCGATCCCGCGCTCCCATCCCGAGGAATTCTTTCCCTTTCCTCGCTTCGCTCGTTGGGCCACTCCATCCTGTCATGGACCGTCTGATAGTCAAATCGGGATTCGACTGTCGATCGACGTATCCTTCGTCCGGGTGATCGATCTCGAAGGTGACTGTTGCTATCTGTTCGCCAACCGACCAATCGATCCCGATGTCGTCTCCTGTATTGCCGAACTCGAAGCGGACCTTCCCCTCCTCGTCGGCCGTTCGCTCCGGCGTCGAATCGAGTCGGACCGATTCGCTCGTTGGAACCACCGTCGCCCCTTCGACAGGGTCGCCGTTCTGTTCGCTGACGACGGTGACGACTACTGTCCCATCGTCGTCGAGGACCGAGTCGTCGAACTCGGTCGTTACCTCTTCGTTCACGCCGAGAGGATTCGTCGTTGCCAGCGAGACGTATACTGCGGTCCATCCCATCGTCACGAGTAGTACTAGCGTGATCGCCTGTGGGAGCGACGGCGTCCACAGCCCCCGGTCGTCGGTCCCGGACGACGTGATCCGTTCGAGTGTTTTCCGCGACACACCGACGTTCGTCCCGTCATCCTACTTAAAGTCCGAGTGACCTGTCGGCCGACTGTATTCGTGCATCGGGGTCACAGTCGTCGTCCGAGCAGCACGCCACCCCCGATAGCCACGACTATGACACCGCCGACCAGCGGGACCGGCAGTCCTCCCAACCCGCTGTCGTCGCGTGTAGCCGGGCCGCTGTTGTCGGTCTGGTCGCCATCACCGGCCTGATTCGAGTCACCATCTCCGTTCCGCTTACCGCTGTCGTCAGCTATTGACTCGGTGCTCGGCTGTGGCGAAACCTCGACCGAACCGGTGTCGATGCCGTCGATCGAGAGGGCGTACGTGCCTGCACTCTCTGGTGTCCACTCGAAGGTGTGGGTTTCGTTCGAATCGCCATCGACGGTCACGTTCTCGGTAGCCACTGCTTCGCCGTCGACGAGCAAGTCGGCGTGGTGATACGTTGTGTTCTTGTCGACGTTGCGGAACGTCCCCGTGACGGTGACGGTCTCGCCGGCCATCACGTCAGGTGAGTTAGTATGCGCGTCGATAGCGGAGATTCCTTCAGCAGCGATGACGATGATATCTGTCGAACCGGTTTCGCCGGCTGCGCTGGCGGAGATGGTTGCCTGTCCGGGACTCTCGGCGACGATTGTATTGTCGCCCGTGACGGTCGCGATGTCTGGATTCTCGCTTTGGGCGGTAACAGTGCTGGTCAATCCGACCATATCTGGGCTTACTCGTGAGGCACTGATCGTGGCTGTTGTATTGTTGCCCGCCGAGATTATCTGTCGGCTTATGTCGACGTGCACGGCTTGGACCTCCCACTGAAGGATCGGGTAGTCGTCCGTCAGCACCCACGTCTCCTCGAGGTCCAGCTCTGGCATTTCCGTCGCTGCCTGAGCACCCGTCATGTCGGCCGTCCGCAAGGCCGTCCCGGCCGCCGGCCCGTCGCCGACGCCGGCGGGTTGTCCGGTGGCCGCCTGGTCCCAGTAGACGCCGGTCAAAGTGGCGGTGTTCCTGGCCGCGAGTCCGCCGGCGTACCGCACCCCGTCGTTTTCCACGGTGGTGATGGCCCCGGCAGCGTAGCCTGCACGTGTCGTCCCGGTGTTGTACCCGACAAGTCCGCCGGCGGTGGCGCTCTCGATGGACCCGAGCGCGTAGCTGTTGGCGACTAGGCCGTCGTTCCGGCCGGCGACGCCGCCGATCAACTGCCCGGGCGACTGGATGTCGACGTCGGCCCACGACTCAAGGAGTTCCCCGTCGGCGGTCTGGCGACCTACGAGGCCGCCGACCGTCGAAGCGCTTCCGCCGACGTTCCCGCGCGTCTCGATTTGCATCTCCCCGGTCGCCGACACGCGGCGAACCGTGCCGTCGTTCGTCCCGACGACGGTGCCGGATTGGCCCTGGGCGTGGACGGACACGTCCGCAAAGTGGACGTTCCGGATCGTCCCCTTCAACCGGCTGAAGACGCCTATACCGTCCGAATTGGATCGCGTGATACTCAGCCCGGTGACTACATGTCCCTGGCCGTCGAAGCTCCCCTGGAAGGGGTCTTCGGGTCCGCCGATTGGTTCGAACTCCCCGATGGCCTCGGCTCTGGTGGCGTCGCTCGCGTCGATGTCGGCCCCGAGTATGTAGTGGGAGTCCAGGTCGTCGTCGATCCCTTGGAGGCCCGAGACGTTCGTGATTACGTACGGATCGGCCGCGGTGCCGGTGCCGTCGAGCTGGGCTGGCGGCCCACCGGCTGCACCTGCGCTGCCGGCAGCGCCGCCGAGCGCGACTAGGCCGAGTGCGGCGACGCACACTGCGAGCACGACCAGCTTCGAAGCTCGGTCCTGATTGATTTTCATTGTTTTGCGTAGAGGGGGTAGTTGGACGCTCCTAGCCGGTCCCGGAGGAGAAGCGTCAGGGGCTGCCCGACCGGATGACGGTCATCTTGTCGTTCGCCTGGTCGTCCGTGTACGGCGAGTCCGCTGGCGGAACGACTTCGAAGCGAATCTTGCCGGTCTCCTGGGTCGTGCGCCACCCCGCGGCGACGTCGCCACTGCCGTCACCGACGGTGAATGATATCTTCCCGTCGCTATTCGTGGTGGCGGTGTACGGTTCCGCGATACTAAGCGTGTCACCGCGGACGATCACGTCGGCTTCGGGGATTGGGTCGCCGGTCTTGTCGTCGACCACGGTGATCGTCTTGCTTGAGCCGTCGTCCTGGACGACTGCGTTGTTGAACTCGATGTCCACCTCCTGATCCGCCCCAAAATCGAACGTCCCCAGGATCTGCATCATGATCCCCAAGGCCGCGACGCCGACGACCAGTGCGATGACCAGCCGTATGGGTAGCCCTTCGATGGCACGTTCGTCTTCTTTGAACGATCGATCCGACCCGTTCGGGATTCTCTCGTGAGCATACTCCCATTGGCCTCGTTCTCTGATTTAAAGGTTGACTGCCGCCCCTCTTACTCAGGGACACACTGCAAAAATGAATCCGTTCGCGAAATTCTCTCTTACAGGCGTCGTCCGAGAACGATACCGCCGCCAGCAGCCACAGCGACACCGCCGAGAGCCAGTGGGACTACTGGTAGTCCACCGGAGTCATCGCCATTCGAACTGGATTGTCCTGACGGTGCGTTGTCGCCTGCTTCACCATCACCCGATCCGTCAGCATTCTCTCCAGTATTGTCGTCTGCTGGTTGTTCAGTGGTTGACTTCGGTGAAACGTCGACCGAGCCAGCATCGATTCCGTCAATCGCAAGGTCGTATGTGCCTGCACTCTCGGCCGTCCATTCGAAGGTGTGCTTGCTATCGGCGTTGCCGACTACCGTGACATTCTCTGTGACCACTGCTTCGCCGTTGACGAGTAGGTCGGAATGGAGGTAAGTCGCGTTCTCGTCGACGTTGCGGAACGTTGCTGTGATCGTGACGGTGTCGCCGGCTGTCACATCGGTTGCGTCGACTTCGGCATCAATGGCGGAGATGCCCTCGTTAGCAATGACAGTCACGTCGGTCATTCCGGTATTGCCGGCGAGCGTAGAAGATAGTTCGACTTCACCTGGTTGGTGACCAGTCACGACACCATTGCTGATCGTCGCGATTTCGGGGTTATTGCTCGCGTATTCGGCGACAGTAGTTGCGGTTTCGGTACGATCGCCGATCAGACTAAGTGAGACATTTGCGTCTGTCTCATTTCCGGCGATTACGATCTCATTATCGGTAGAAAGAGAAACTCCCTCAACTTCTCGCTGGAGAATTGGATAACCGTCCGTTGCCGTCCAGGCCTCATCGGAGACAAGTGCGTCCATCGAGGAGTACACGTCCGTCCCAGTCATCTCCTCCGTCGATAGGCCGGTTCCGGCTTCGCCACCCTCACCAACGCCGTTTCGTTGTCCCGTAGCTTCGATATTCCAGTACGAGTCGACGATAAGACCATTGTTCTTTTCAGCAAGTCCTCCTGTAGTGCTTCCGTCCACTCTTCCAGTTGCATACACGCGCTGCATCGAGTTTGCATTCCCTCCTATTATTCCCCCAGCACGATTCTCACCTACAACATCTCCGATTGCATACGAGTTACTTATTTGTCCATTATACCAGCTACGACCAACCAATCCACCAGTATAATATTCTGCACCGGATACATCAACATCTGCCCACGATTCATTGATTTTACCTCCGTTAATCCCAACGAGCCCCCCAGCTAGAGAGTCATCAGTGGTCACACTTCCTGTTGCTGAGGCCGATTCTATCACTCCTTTTTCGCTATTTTGGCTTACAAGGACAGCTGGATCATGACCCTCAATTTTCGCCCTAGATATATGGACATTCTTTACTAATCCTTCTGATTCTGCAAACATGGCCATCCCACTCCATTTTGGTCTACGAATGGTCAGCCCCTCTATGGTGTAGCCACGTCCGTTAAAGACGCCTTTGAAGGCAGGACCTCTCTCAATTGATCCATGACTGAGACCAATCGGTTCGAATCCAGCACCCGCGTTCCAATTTGATGTCTCTGTCGCGTCGATGTCGTTTCCGAGGGCATAATAGGCGTTTATATCTTCACTTATCGCTTGCAACTCTTCCGCATTCGTGATGACGTAGGGATCTTCGGCGGTTCCGGTACCATTCATATTTTGTAGATTATCTGACCCTGCAACTACTGGTGATACAACAAAAGTTGATACACACACTAAGGATAATGATATGAATATAAATATTTTTGTGGACCTTTCAAAAAAGGGTGCTACTTCTATCTTATTGTGGTTGTCTGTATTTATATACATATTTAGATGATATTATACCAAATTGTATTAGTAATCAATATCAACCATTCTATCGATGGTTGTATTCCATTTTCAATTTTGTCTTATGATTGTTGGATCTGGATTTCCTCGATCATCAACATAGTTTCCATCTTGTGGTGGTTTTACCGTCACGGTGAGCTCACCTGAATCCTGGTTCGAACGCCATTGGGGTGTGATCTCATCATCTCCACCGCCAATTGCAATCTGAACCGTGTGATCGTTTTCTCCAGTATGGGCGCTCACTACGCCTTCTGTGCTCAACGTGTCTCCTTTCACCACTACGTAGGAATTTTTCACTGCTTCCCCTTTGCTGTCTACAACACTAATGATTAAATCATCACCATTTTCACTCACTACAGGATTCTCATATTCTACAGTCACTTCTTTATCCGCCCCGAAGTCGAACGTCCCCAGCACTTGCATCATAATGCCGAGTGCGGCGACGCCGACGACCAGTGCGATGACGAGCCGTATCGGTAGGCCCTCGATGGCACGTTCGTCTTCTTTGAACGATCGATCCGACCCGTTCGGGATTGGTGGACCGCGCATACCCCCTTTGGTTGCGTTATCCCACTTAAACGTTGGACCGTTGACTCGTCGGATCGAATCCCAAACGAAATGTATCTTTCAGACTGTCTGTTTCGGCGTGACGTTCGTCATCGGACGCGGTGAGGCAGTGGAGAGGGGACCGACCGCGACGCTCGGGTCTTATCGGGCACTCGACGGCAGCAGAGGCGCGAAACTATATCTCGATCTGGACGGTCCCCATGCCGTCCTGATCGTCGGCAAGCGCGGGTACGGCAAGTCCTACACTCTGGGCGTCCTCGCCGAGGACCTCGCCCGCGCGAACGCCGTCGCGCCCGTGATCGTCGACCCGATGGGCGTCTTCGACACTATCGGCGATGGCAGCAACGACGATCCCGTCCCGACGACGGTGTTCGATCAGCCATGCGTGGTCGCGACGTCGCTAGACCCGCGATCGTGGTGTGAACTCTTGTCGCTGTCGCCCGAGAGCGGTGCCGGCGGGCTCGTTTGGCAGGCCGCCAGCGAGACCGATACGCTCGACGGCATGCGTGAGCACGTGGCCGGCACCGACGCCCCACAGACTGACAAGCGCGCCGCGAGCAACCACCTCAATCTGGCCGAATCCTGGGATGTCTTCGACCCCGACGGCCTCGATTCGGCGGCACTCGCCAGCCCGGAGATCACCGTCGTCGACGTCTCGGGGATGGATACGGCGCCGATGAACGCGGTCGTGCGTGGCGTCGGCGAGGCGCTCTATCGTGCGCGGATCGATCGCACGGTCGAACGACTCCCCTGGCTGCTGATCGACGAGGCCCACGCGTTCTTCGACGGGGTCGCCCGGCCAGCAGTAGAACGGCTTCTTACGCGCGGGCGCGCACCCGGGATTAGTCGTCGTCCTTGCCACCCAGCGCCCTGCGATCGTCCCAGAGGTGGCAGTCTCCCAGTCGGATATCTTGATCACCCACCGACTCACTTCCGAACAGGACCTCCAAGCACTGGAGGCCGCCCAGCCGACCTACATGCAGGAGTCTCTCGAAGAGCAACTGCCGACCGAAACCGGCGAAGTCGTCGTCATTGATGACGCCACCGAGACTGTCCACGCCGCACAGATACGGCAGCGTGACACCCCACATGGCGGGGACTCTCCCCGAGCCAGTGAGATGGGTTCCGGGAATGACGGGTGAGTTTAAATAGGGGAACGGGGCGAAATACGGCGTGACCGATATCGAACGGATCGAACAACGACTATCGGCAGTCGAGCGGACGGTAACGGGTGAGATCGACATCGACGCCGAGCGACTGCAGGCGGTCCTGGCGCTATCCGGGGACGTCGAGGACATCGAGGACCGTCTCGAAGCGCTCGAAAAGCGGATCGCGACGATCGAAGCCGATGTCCAGTCCATCGGGGGATACTATTCGGAAGTCGAGTCGGTCAACGAGGAGGTCGAACGACACGCGCTGTCCGCGGTCGCGGCCGTCGATCGACTTGAGGATCGCGTTGCTGACTTGGAGGGGTCAGTCAGCGATCTCGACCCGGCTACTGAACGGATACAGCGGGCTGTCGAGCAGTCCGTCGCTGCCGCCGACGCCACTGACGAGGGCGAAGTTCCCGCGAAAAACGGGAATGGAACGGACGCTACGGGAACGGGACACGACGACAATGGGACGAACGCGGCCACAACGGGGAACAGTGAGTCCTTTCCCGGCCAGTTTCGATCGGCTTCCCACAGCTCTGACGACCGTTCCAGCGAGGCCGCGGGGGGAAGCGATGGCGACGACGCTCCGGACGGGACTGGGGACGGGACAGACACGACTTCGTCGGATCGGACGCCCTCCCAACAGCGGGTCGACGAAATACTGGCCAGCACGGAATCCGGCGACAGCGATGAAAACCATGAAGGTGAGGGCGTACTGGAGCGTCTTCGCCAGCACGTCCCGTGATCCGGTACGTCGTGGCGATCGTTCTGACGGTCGCCATTCTGGGAGTGAGCTTTGCGGGGCTGGAAACCGCCAGTACAGCCGCCAGCGAACGGGAAGTGTGGGCAAGCATCACAGACTTGGAGGACGCCGCAGTCTCTTTGATCAGCAACGACGAACTGCCACCCGAAGGCCATCCAGGTGCACAACGGCTGGTCACTGTCGAGATGCCAGCGGACTCACTCACGACGAAGCCGATCAGCCATTTCGAGTTGCGCCGAGTGACGGGCGAGCGGCTTTCGGTCGTGGCCTTTCGGATCGAGGGTGGCCCGATGCATACCGAGACGATCGACGTGCCGATACGGAACGCGACCGGCGGCGATCTGGTCGAACTCTCGGGTACAGCGGATCGACGCCTCCGGCTGACGCTTACCAGAGATGCCCGGCGACGCCCCGTCGTTACGGTGGTTCGCTTCGACGAGATCGATGCTCCGTGAGGGCGTCCGTTTATCTACCATACCGGGACCAGATGGGGCATGTCGAAGGAGGCGACGGATACGTCACTCTCGGATGCGGTACTCTCACTGACTCCCCAGTCCGTCCTGGACCGACTCCCGTCGCGAAACGAGGGCGGGGGCTGTCGTTGTGAGACGTCGTTCGACGAGACGACACTCAGGGTCGACGCGGACGGCTGTGACGGAGACCTCAGGACGGAACCCGAGTGTCGACGGACGGTCATCGCCGAGCTAGAGGATAGAGATGCAACGAACATTCGCGTCCGGTCGCACGGTCTCGCGTACCGGTACAGCGACGCGGGGGTGTCCCTCTTGTCGGCGGCTGGCCGCTTTCTCGAACTGCTGGGTGATCGTCACGAGCGACTGGCCGAGACGGCAGCGACGGATCCTCTCGCTGCAGTGGACGATCTCAGTGAGCGGGTCGGCCCTGTTGTAGACGTAGCTGTCGAGTCCGGCCTACTGACGGCCGCCGAGGACCTCGAATCCTACGAGGAGTGTCTGCTTCCCTCGGTTGGGATGACGATCTCGTATTATTTCCTCGATCAGTCTGTCGGTGGCGGTCCTCATCTCACGGACGTTCGAACGCTGGAGACCGGAAGCGACGTGCGGATCTACGAGCGCGAGACCGGCATTCCGCTGTACCTCCTCGGTTCGATCGACGTTTCGTTGTCTCGCCAGGAACGGGAGATTCTCCTCGATGCCTACGAAGCGATCGCCGAGGGGGTCGTCGAAGGTGAGCGTGCAGCGTCGCGTGCTATCGAACATGTTTCAGACGAAGCTGTCGACCCGCGACTGTCTGGCATCCTCCGGAAACACACGCACGGCTACGGCGTCCTCGAGGATTTCTTCTCGGATCCGCGCGTCAGCGACGTCTACGTCACTGCGCCGGTCTCGTCGAACCCGCTCCGGGTCGTCGTCGACGGCGAGACCATGGAGACGAACATTCATCTCTCGGCCGAGGGGGCGCGTGCGCTCGCCTCGCGCGTCCGTCGGACGAGCGGACGGGCATTCTCGCGGGCGAACCCGACCGTGGACGCGACTGCCGATCTGCAGAACGGGACCGGGATCCGGATCGCCGGCGTGACCGACCCGGTGTCCGCTGGCGTCGCGTTCGCGTTCCGCGAGCGGGCCGACGACCGGTTCACGCTCCCCGCGCTCGTCGCGAACGGCACGATGACGGCCACTGTCGCCGGCTTCCTCTCGATTGCGATCGAACGCAACGGCGCGACGCTGATCGCCGGCACGCGTGGCGCGGGAAAGACGACCTTGCTCGGCACCTTGCTTTACGAACTCGCGCCGGCAACGCGAACGGTCGCCATCGAGGACACGCCGGAATTGCCTCTCGATCCCCTCCAGAGCGTCGGGCGAGATGTCCAGGCACTCAGGACCGGCAGCGGAGAGGGCCCGGAGATCACCGCTGCGGAAGCGTTGCGGACTGCTCTTCGACTCGGTGATGGTGCGCTCGTCGTCGGAGAGATCCGCGGCGAGGAGGCGCGCGTCCTCTACGAGGCGATGCGCGTGGGGGCGAACGCCAACGCCGTCCTCGGGACGATCCACGGAGACGGTGCCGAAGACATCTACGAACGGGTCGTCTCCGATCTGGGCGTCGAACCATCGTCGTTTGCCGTTACGGATCTCGTTGTCACGGTCCAGGCCTACGACACGCCCGAAGGCCGCAAGCGGCGCGTTTCACGCATCGAGGAAGTTATGAACGACGGCGAGGACGTGTGGTTCGCCCCACTCTTCGAGATCGACGAGGACAAAGCCCGACCGTCAGGGCGTATCGACCGCGGGGAGAGTCGATTTGTCGACGATATTACGGGGCCGGGCGAAGAGTACGCGGATATCAGGCAGGCGATCTCCGAGCGGGCGGACCAACTCGAATCGCTGGCTGGGGATGGCCGGACGAATCCTCGCGAGGTCGCGACGGCGTACGCCCGTCAGCGGAGTTGAGTACTGATGGTTCTGGTCGGCTCACTCCGGACGATTGCGCGATTGTATCCCGACGAGGTCGAGGTCGGTCAGCAACTGCAGGAGTCACTCTCCTTTCTCGATACCGAACTCGCCCCGGAGACCGTCGTTCGCGGCGGATACGGCGCGGGCCTCTTGAGCTTGCTGTTCGTTGTGCCGTTGCTCGCTACTGGACTCGGATTCCCGGTGGCGCTGTTTCTCACTGTCGCGATCGCGGTCCTTCTCATCCACTCGATACACAGCGTTCCGAACCTGCTGGCTGCGTTCCGACGGACCGAGGCCCTCGGATCGGTGCCGAACCTGATCGGCCGGGCGGTGCTTCGCATGCAGATCCAGCCGGCGACCGAGAGTGCAGTTCGGTTCGCTGCGGAGACCGGCTATGGTCCCTTATCGGAGAACCTCTCGGCACACATCGATCGGTCGATGGGGACGCCACGGACCGGCATCATCTCGTTTGCCGAGGAGTGGGCGGAGTGGTTCCCGGCCGTCCGTCGCTCGGCGCATTTGCTCGTGATGGCACAGGATGCCCCGGAAGCCGAGCGCCGCCGGACGCTCGACCGGACGCTGATGTCCATCCTCGATGGAACGCGAAACCAGATGGCTGACTTCACCGCAAGCATACGCGGCCCGACGACGGCACTCTACGCGTTCGGGGTCATGATCCCGTTGGCGCTGGTCGCACTCGTCCCCGCCGCGACGCTCGTGGGCTATCCGGTCCCGATCTTATTTTTCATCGTCACGTACAACGTGGTGTTGCCGATCGTGTTGATCGCCGCAAGTCTTTGGCTACTCGTCCGTCGCCCCGTCGCCTTTCCGCCACCGAAAGTGACGCGCGAACACCCGGACGTGCCGGACCGCCTCTGGATCCGTCTCTTCTGGGCGCCGATCGTCGGGGCACCGGCGTTCGTCCTCACGCTTCTGTGGGGGCCGTCTCATCTCGCTGTACTCGCTGGCGTTGGATTCGGTCTGGGTGGGGTATTGATCGCGCTGTTTCGGCCGATCATCCTCGTTCGAAACCACGTCCGTGCCGTCGAGGAACACCTCGTCGACGCGCTGTACCTCGTTGGACGGCAAGTATCGGAAGGCGAAGCCGTCGAGTCCGTGATCCAGCAGGCAGGTGATCGAGTTCCCGAGGAGACCGGTGCGGTTTTCGAGAGCGCAGCCGGCTTACAGCGCCGACTCCACGTCGGCGTCGAAGAGGCGTTCATGGGCGAGTACGGTGCCTTACGCGATATCCCGAGCCCGCGGGCCCACAGTACCGCTGGCTTGCTCGCGATCGCGTCCCGCGAGGGGAAGCCGGCCGGTCGGGCCATCGTGTCCATGGCTGATCACCTCGAAGAACTGCAGGACGTCGACGACGAGGCCAAACGGCAACTCGCGAACGTCACCGGGACGCTCGATCACACGGCTTCGTATTTCGGCCCACTGGTCGCCGGGGCCACTGTCGGCCTGGCCGACATCATCGTCAGTCAGGATGTCGATCTATCCGAAACCCAGGCCGCTGCGTCGACGTTACCGAGCGATCAACTCGGTATCGTCGTCGGCGTGTTCGTTATCACGCTCTGTTTCATTCTCGTGCCACTGTCGGTCATGCTTCGGCACGGGCTTGATCGAGCGTTGCTCGGGTATCGCGTCGGCCGGTCCCTGCTTTCGGCGATCCCACTGTACGTGATTACGATTGTCCTCGTCTCGATGATCAATACCTCATAAAGCGTCCTCGGCCAGTTGTTTCTGAAGCCTGATTTCTGTGGCGGAGCGGTTGCACTGCCGGTCTCGACGAGAGAATCTTGCACGAATCGTCAGAGGGCTGTCGCTGTCGGCGGCGGCGGCTGCCGCTGACGCCGACAGCGTCGCCACTCACACTGCAAACCAACTCGGACAGGAGTTACCGGGTAAACCGATCGTCAAGTGGCCGGTTCGCGGGGACGGCCCGACGCACCGCGAGGGCCGTCCACGCGGCCCGTCGAACCATATGTACGAACTCCTTGTACGGCCACCACCAGAGGCGACGCCCGCCTCGGCGGGGCGTCGCCAGTTGGAGTGTCCATCCTCAGCAAGCAGACGTTCTAACTAACCGGCTTTGTGAGGTACTGATGAGCCGTTGAGGAAGAATGCCGTCCCTTCGATCGTCGGCTACCTGTTAGCGTGTCTTGATTTAAGTACGATGCCGAGACCAATGGGGGACATGGATCTAGAGGCGCCAGCGGATGCGTGGTACGTCTGGGCCGGCGCGTCGATCATGACGGTCGCGCTGGCCGGCGTTGCCCTCTCGATGCCGACACAGCCACCGCCGGACGCCCAGCAGGTGGCGAACACCATCGACAGCGTGGCCGGGACCGAACTCGGGGGGACGGCGGCGTACGACCACGACGCGGAGATGGTTCGTATCGATCCACAGGGCGTTTCGATGCGCAACGACGGGGGCACGCAACACGCCTCGATTTCGTTCGGACGGATCGCACCCGTCTACAACGATTCGGATCTCGAAGAGGTACTGTACGGCGTCCATCCGACCGACCACTACACCGGCAACGCCAGCGAATCCTGGCGTGCGTTTCACGAGGACGTTCAGGAGGCTCAGACGCTGGCCGAGAGTCCAGTGTGGCGACCTACCGACGGGACGCTACGCGTTCGGACGATCGTCTACGAACATCCCGATCTGTCTGTCAGTCAAACTGAACGAGCGATTCTCGTCGATGCCTGACACCAACTGCCGCGCCCAGACCGAACCGCTTGCAGCACTGGTAGCGGTCGCTGCCATTGCTATTGGCATCAGCATCTACGGGGCATACGTCGCCGACGTCCTTCCGGGAACGAGCGAGGACGCCGTCGAGGAACCGACGATCCAACGCGTCTGGTCGGAGATCGCCGAGGACGGTGTGTATCCATCGACGGACAATCCGTGGAACGACGTCGGCGGGGACGACCGCTACGATACGGTTGCCAGTCCGCTGGGCGGTCTCGATGCGGAGGCGCTCCCGAGAGGAACGACGGTGTACATCGCGGTCAGCACTGCCGATGACTCCGGTCGTGACGTGACACTGGCCGAGACAGTCTACGACGAGAGCGCAACGCAGTTGTCACCGGGACCGGACGAGCCACCCCAGCATGGCCGTGCGATCACGCGACCAGTGCCGGTCGAGGTCAAGCCGGGCGACGTCAGGGCGGGAACGCTCCGGGTGGTCGTATGGTGAGCAACCGGTTCCGAGCAGTCAGTACGGTCGCTGACGTTTCCCTCGCGCTCGTTATTATCAGTGCTGCCGTTGTGATGATGGGGGTTTTCCTGCAGGCTGATCCCGGGACTCACGAGCCGATGACGGCCGATCGCTCCGCGGAAACAGTCGCCGGGATGACGGTGACGGCGCGCTACAACGTCAGTGGGGTCACGGAACACAGCACCACGATTACGCCAGCCGATACTGAAATCGAGTGGCCAACCGATTCCACTGCGTTCGCTCGGAGTCGCCACGACACGATGGCGGATTTACTCGCGGAAGCTGCCATCGCAAACGCCACGTACGGTGGGAAGCAGCCGACTGTCACTGATGGCCCCTTCGAAGAGGCCATCGACGGCCGATTCAGGACCCGAATCGGTGGCGCGGACACAAACGTCCACGTGACGGCTATCTGGCGGCCGTACCGCGGATCGTCTATCGAGGGCATCGCCACTGCTGGGCCGAGCCCACCGGTCGATGCGGACATCAGTAGCGTCACGATGACGGTTCCAAGCGGCATCACGTTGCAAAACGACGTTTCGACGCTGCACAGTCGGGGCGAAGACAGGGCCGAGCAACTCGCCCGCCGGATCGTTGCCTCCCAGTTTCCACGGGAGGAGATGGTACACAGCCTGGAGAGTCAGGGAATGGCCCGCGATATAGCGGTCTATCGCTACTATGGGTTTTTGGACGCGGTCGGTACTGCGGCCGACCACGATCACACGGACGATCGTGATTCCCTTTCACGATACGCCGCAGATCCGGCTGAACTGAACGAAAAGATCGCCATCGACGCCAGCGATTCACTGGCCGATCAGATGGCCGACGAACAGCGCAACTTCGCGACCGACGAGCGCTTCGCGGGGTGGCTCACGATCGAGGACGTCGAAATCGTCGTCAGGACCTGGCATGCATGAAACGGAATAGATCGAGTGTGTCGATCGCATCGGACAACCGTGCGCGGATCCCCTTTGCCGTGGTCGGCGTACTCCTGTTACTTTCGAGCGTTGCGGTCGTGACCGTCTTACAGAGCCGGGCGGACCCCCAGCGCGATATCGATCCGTCCGTGGCACTGGATCGAAGCGAGGCGGTGACACAATCAGCGATCAAAGCCGCCGCCCTCGATGCGACCGATCGGGTCGCCGCCTCTCCGGTTACGGAGCCTGCAACTGAGGGCGACTTCGCAGAATTACTGGGCGATGCGGACACCAGTAGCGATGCGTTGTTTCGGAATTACGCGGCGCTGATGGTCTACAAATCCATCCATTCACGAATCAACGGAACGACACACGCGATACGAAACGACACGACTGCGACGGTTTCGCTGCCGTTGATCGACGACAGGGCTGATGCCGCCGATGCGATGGACCGCGTCACCTTCGAGGCAGGATACGAAACGAGCGATCGCGAACGTGGCACGGTCCGTCTGACAATTTCGGACGTGACATACACCATTCGGGAGGACGGGGATCACGTGGCGACACGATCGACGGACGTCTCCGTGGTCGTTGCCACGCCGATTTTCCAGATACACGAGCGCGTCCAGACCTATCAGGATCGCCTGGAGATGGATATGACCGATGGTTCCGGATTCGAAGGCATCGGGCGTGAGTTCGCCGCCCGGACCTACCCGGTCGTCATCGCGAAGGCGATGTTCAATTACGCACAGGGCAATCCGAAGAATGCGCCGATACAGCAAATCGTTCCCGAGAAACAGACCGAACTGTTGTTCAATCACGCCAACTACGCAGTCCAGTCGAAGACGTTCAAAACTCGGGACCCCCGCTGGGATCGCCCGACCAAGAGCAACACGCTGTGCTGGCTCGCCTGGGAGGCCGACCAAAATTACGACGGCAGCGCCGACAACTTCTCCGTCCTCCCGACGCCTGAGAACGCTTCGCTCCCGGAGTCCGGGAATGGAAACCCCGAAGATTACGAATACTTCTGTCGGAGGTCGGAATTTCTCTTCGGCGACGCCACCGGGACGCCCGGGGAGGTCCCCTCGCTGTGGGACATCATCTCGGGGGAACTCGGCGAGCAAGACGTGATGCGAGAGACGGAGAACGCCAGTTACGCGCTGTTCGCCGAACAGGCGTACGTCGATCTCCACCCCGTGGTCGACAATGTGGACGTGGACGTGACTGACGTCAGTGAGGACGACCGCGACGAAATCGAGAGAGTAACGAACGATCCAGCGGCGGATGGCCGGACGAACGGAACGCTCGACGACGTGATCGACGCCATCTACCGCATGGGAGTGGACGTCGAGACGAGTGGGACTGATGCGCCGTTCGACGTCGATCACAGGTGTGGCGGCGACTGGAGTTTCGGCGGCGTCGTGTCGACGGAATACACTGATCGAGGGGAAGACGCGGCCGTCACCGAACAGTGGCGGGATCGGGACGACCCCTCGGATACCGATCCGGACCTGTTCGAGATCCACCTCGAAGATACCGTCAGCAAAAAGGATACTTATACGTGTCTGAAAAGCGTTCCCAGAGGTCCACCAATCTCCGACACCAGGACGAGTTCCGACACTGCCACGCACGAACTCGACGTCTCGATCCGGGGTGAGTTCGATCCCGATGCGACCGTTACTATTGGCGGAGATTCCGACTTCACTGCGCATTCGGGGGACGTCGAGAACCTCTTTGTTGGCGACAACGGCGTCGATGGGGACGCACCGAGGAACTTCGATCTGGCTCCCGAGAGCGCGCTCGTCGAGGCGTTCGACGTGACCGAATTGAGCGACGATCCCGAACGCGATCTGGAATCGCTACTCGACGGAACCGCCCACAGAAGTACGTCCGACACCTGGGCAACGCTCGGGAGTCCCAGCGATGCCGACGGGGTATCTCTCGGGCCCGATTCGGTGACCAGTACACCGTCGGAGGCTCGAATGGACTTCGCCAAAGCAGCGCTCGAAACGGTCAAGGATCGGGTTTTGGACGAAGGACCACGCGAGTACCAACGGTCGGAATTCCTCACGGGGAATCCCTTCCGGGACATGGAAGCACATCTCGCGGCCCAACACGCGGACATCGTCTACGATGACGACGACCCGTTCACCGGGATGCCCAATTTCCTTCGGACCGAGATTCGCCATCGATATCATCAGGCAGCCGTCGAGTACACCGACGACGCATCCGAGGAGTTCGACGACGTCCACAGCGATTTGACCGACAAAATCGATGGAGACAATGCTCTCGACGAGGGTGTAGAGCTCGCACAAGACGCCGTCAATCGCGACCCGCCCTCCTATGCGGGGTCCATGGAGTCGTCTGATCTCCTCGGGTCGGTCAGCTTCGAGGTCAGAGGCTCACCGACGTATCTGGAATTCGACGCAGTGAATCGGTCCGAAGTCCCTGCCGTTCGACCGGCCGGTAACGTCGCGCGGAATCTAACGGGTGCTGAAGATGTCGAACACGTCGCTGCAAGCGGGTGTACGAACAATCGCATCGGGTACTTCGGGCTCCCCGTCCTACCGTGGCCGAGCGGCTGGGTCGTCACGACGAGTTCGTGGGGCGTCGACGTCAAGGGCGAGTACGCCCGCTTTGAGGTGACGGCTAACGTCAGTGACCCCGCCCGTGTGTCGTCGCTGACCTACGTCCGTGAAGACAAGACCGTCTCGACGACCCTCGGCAACGAAACGGCCACACTTGGTTCCGTCGACCCGATAACCATCGATACGTACGCCGAGTTCCCCATGATCGTCCCGTCCGGGAAAGCCGGGACTGGCGATCCGGCTGTTTTCGAAGCGGTCAACGTCGACGAACCAACGGCGGAGTGGGATTACGTCGGCCCCGGGTACGACCCGACGGGCGGTGAAACCGACTCCGAGGACAGCTGTTGAACCCCGCGTACGCCACAAGAACCGAGCGAACAGACAGCGATTCTCGGGTACGTTCCTCCACTTGAGCTTGTCCCGTCGCCGTCGGTCGTTTGTCCTCCGGATGCCATCCGGATATGGAATTCATTATAGAAGTATAACATACTACAGGATCGTCGTCAAAAATGACGGTCGGGGAATACTGATCGTGGCTGGAGTGTTGGGGGGAAACTCGTTGACCCAACCCGGTGTTGTGACCGCAGCGTGTTGCAGTGTGCGTACGACGCGCTCAATAGAACGCTGGGGCTGCCGGTCGGACCGATCAATCCCGCGGAGTACATCCCGTGGTTCACTACGAAACTCGATTTCGGCAGTTGGGTCGAACGACTCGCCCGCAAGTACGCGACGTAACTCGCCGAGTCGGGAACGATTAGCGGCAAGAAACCAAGTGGTGTTGCCGGCGCCTGCCCGTACAAGGCTGCTTGCGATCTCGGCGTCGATCTCACGCAAGCACGCGCCGCCGATGTCGCGGACGACGCTTCGATCGACACGCAAACGTCTCACAATAACCGCTCGACCGGTCTCGGACGACTACCCGTACATCTGTTTCCTGAGGCCAATTCGCGGTTCTCTGGGTGTCTGTTACCGGGTGACTGATTGCACTACCGATACCGCGTCGGTTTGGCACCTAATTCCTGTGGGCTGGGCCGATATGATGTGCGAGTACTATCTACTCGTTGTCCAAGCACTCCTCAAAGGGTCGGCATTTCGAACGCTTTCGATGCGTGCCGCCAATGGCAGTCGTTTGATCTGTCCAGAGGGATCATCAGCGTGCAGGGTCTCGATCCCGGCCAAATGTGCAACAAGATCAACGATTGACGCAGTCATAGAATACGCACAATGATGCTGCAGATTTGGCTATTCTAAAAAAGTACCTCACTATTTCATACCCAGGGGTGGTGGGTATTTCTGGGTCGGCGAAGCCGACCCTGGTACGCCACTATCGTCGATAGTGGTCGCTTCAAATCCTTCCCAATCGGGCGATTTCGGGCCCGTTCCGTGCGGGATCGAACTTGACTCCGCACGTAAATCGGATCCGATCTACTGCCCGACCCCTTTGTGACCTAGATCGCCACGATGGCAATCTGTCTCAGTTCGGTGATCTTCTGCTGGTTGTTCCAGCCCATCTCAAATATGGACAGACGCGGTATACGGACATTTGAGCATAGGTTGGGACGCAATCGGAAATTTTGCACCCTGGCATGTAGACTGGCCCGCGTGTCGGTTTGGACTGAATCTGTTCGTCATTTTCGACGGTGCTTCCGATTTTCGTGCCACATTAGTCATGTAACATGCGGGTCGTGCTGACATCAAGTTCGCTCGACTTCCAGTGTCTCGTTACCATCTAAACTCGATCGAGGAATGGTGGAAACAGTTACTGCCACTCTTTGGAATCTGTCCTACGCATTCGTAGACGAGCCCAGAGCGTAGATGGAGTCCACGACAATACCAGTATGTGTTCCCAATGGCGATTAATTATCTCTATTGGATATTATATAGTAAGTTTCCAATAACATTTTCCATACGGTATTCTATAATTAATAATCGGTATGTTTTAGTGTAGTGGAGTGACACTTCTTACTGCAATGTCTCGGCACGACAATACCGACACAACTGACAGTGGCATTGTGAACGAAGCACGACGTCGGTTCCTCAAGATGGCTGGCGGGGGAGCAGCCCTCGGAACTGCTGGGGCTGTTACCAACATCGACGTCTTGGGTGCACTCACAAACAATGGGGAGAGTGTCATGCAACTCGAAGTAGAAGATCTTGAAGGCCAATTACCGATAGAGGATCAGTATCTCCGGATCGCCGTCCTTGCAACAGCGAAAGCAGCACAACTTCAACAGAATTACTTTGGAGAGATCGGTGAAGCCAAAGAGAAAGATTCCCAGAACCTCCTCACGACGGTCGATACAAAAGCGGAGACACTCATCCGTAAGACGATCAAAGAAGAACTCGGCGATAACTTCAAAGATTTTGGACACGTCTTCTACGGCGAAGAACAGGGTGGGACCCTCGAAGGCGATTTCGTCTGGATCATCGATCCGCTCGATGGCACGACGAACTTCGCCAAAGGGATTCCTCACTTTGGCGTAAATATTGCATTAACGAAAAACGGCGAATTGCATGCTGGAGTGATGTATTACTCGCTCCGCGACGAAGTGTACGTGGCCGTCAAAGGTGAAGGTGCCTACAAGTTCAGGAGCGATGGTTACGACCTCGTTGCCGAGGATTCCGAGCCGACCGAGCTATCGGTCACCGATACCGATACGTTCGAGGAGTCGTTCAACGGTGTCGGGTTCTATCTCAAAGAGACTGCCAACGACTTTGACTACATGGGTGTCTGGCGGTACCTGTTCGCAAATACGCAGGGGACCCGCTTACTCGGTGCTGCCGCTCCCGATCTCGCGTTCGTCGGGGAGGGCGTGTTCGATACGGTCTCGGTGAAGGATCTCAAACCCGTGGATGTCGCTCCCGAGGTACTCATCGTCCGCGAGGCGGGCGGCAAGGTGACTGACTTCGAGGGGAACGAAGATCTCGATAGCCTCTTAGAGGGCAGTGTCATCGCCACAAATGGCACTCTTCACGAGGACTTTTTCGAACTGCTCGACGAATCCGGACAGAGTTGGCTGACTCGACCGATCGAGAGTATCCAAATAGAGCTCGGGAATTAGCCCTGAATGCTTGATAGGTATGTGTGATACGTAACAATGTCTTGGATTCCCACTATCGACCGTCGGACTCTCCTCAAGGGGACGACAGGTGCGGTGCTCGGATCGCTCGCGACGGCGAAAGGTGGCGCCTGGGGAGATGATTCGACGACTGATCTCATCGCTCATCGAGGATTCGCAGGCGTCCATCCCGAAAACACTGTCTGCGCGGTAGCAAAGGCTGCTAGAGGGGGTAGGAGCAACAACGCGGCCAAACGCGGTGCCGACATGATCGAGATCGACGTGATCCCTTGTGGTGGTCGACCGTACGAAGGTGATGACTTCGAGGTGGTCGTTTTCCACGACGACCGCCTTGCATCTCGGGATGGAGGTGAGCGCGGCCTTACCGAAACCCCTTGCAGGCACGCACACCGAACACGGAACGCGGCATGATGAAACGCGCCACTCGTGGATTGAGATCGGAGAAGCGCCCGGAGCGGGATTTGAACCCGCGTCACGACCGTGACAGGGTCGTATGATGGGCCACTACACCATCCGGGCTCGACGCACTCATTCGTACCCCGGTCGAAGTATTAAGACTTTCCAAACGGATCCGGGATGTCGGCCTCTCCCGTGGTTAGGTCTGTCGTGCTTGGTTCCCTGTCCGCACCGGCGCCGACCGATTTCGTTTGTCCGTTATGACGCGTCTCCAGTCCGGCCCTGTCAGTCGCCGACCGATATGCAAGCACCCTGACCAGAACACCTTTATCTTTGGTCTGTCTACACCGTGATACTGTTCGCCCGTACGTCGATAGCCATTGCCGGCGGTTTTGATAAGCGTTAAATGCGTCCCTCTGATAGTCATCTGTAGTATATCGTGATAGCCACCTTCTCCAGCCCGGCAAACCCACGCAAACACACATGGTAGACGTAAGTCAACACGAATTCGTTCCGGAACACACCGTCCTCGACGAAGCCGAACTCGAGGACGTGCTCGCGGAGTACGACATCAAACGGACGGACTTGCCGAAGATCAAACGCGCCGATCCGGCGTTGCCCGACGACGCCGAGGTCGGCGATGTGATCAAGATCGTCCGAGATTCACGAACAACCGACACCGCAGTGGTGTATCGACTCGTCGTCACATAACATGGATACGGAAGACCGACGCACGATTTCGCGCGAATACTTCTCGAGGGATCGACTCGCCGAACATCACTTCCGGTCGTTCAACGCGTTCCTCGACCGGGGCATGCAGGAGGTCGTCGACGAGAAGGCGACCATCGACACCGACATCGGTGACAAGGAGGGCGAAGAGCCGGTCTGGGTCGAACTCGGTGACGTCCGGATCGTCACGCCTCGCGTCCGTGAGGCCGACGGCAGCGAGGAGCTGCTGTATCCCCAGGAGGCCCGCCTCCGGAACATCACCTACGCCGCGCCCGTCTTCATGGAGATGGCCATCGTCAAGGGCGGCGAGGAAGAAGAAGAGCGGGTCGTCGATCAGACCGAGACCAAAGTCGGCCGCATGCCGATCATGGTCGGCTCGAACAAGTGTAACATCGCCGGCTTCACCGACGAGGAACTCATCGACATCGGTGAGGACCCCGCCGACCCCGGTGGTTACTTCATCGTCAACGGTTCCGAGCGTGTCCTCATGACCAGCGAGGACCTCGCGCCGAACAAGATCCTCGCGGAGTACGATTCGAAGTACGGCGACGAGATCCAGGTCGCAAAGACGTTCTCCCAGCGCCGGGGCTACCGGGCCTTGGTGCTGACCGAACGCACCCGCGACGGCCTGCTCGAGGTCTCGTTCCCGAGCGTCTCGGGATCGGTCAACTTCGTCACGCTCGTGCGCGCGCTCGGCTTGGAGAGCGACGAGGAGATCGTCCACCGCGTCAGCGACGATCCCGAGATCGTGAAGTTCATGCTGGAGAACTTAGAGGCCGCCGAGGTCCAGTCCCAGGAGGGGGCCATCGAGGCGCTGGGCAAGCGCGTCGCCTCCGGCCAGGGCAAGAACTACCAGCTCAAGCGTGCGAACTACGTGATCGATCGGTACCTCCTGCCCCATCTCCACGAGGATGGAATCGACGAGGAGGAGGTCCGGATCAACAAGGCCTACTATCTCTGTCGGATGGCCGAGGCGTGTTTCGAACTCGCCTTGGACCGACGGGAGTCAGACGACAAGGACCACTACGCGAACAAGCGCTTGAAAGTCTCCGGAGACTTGATGCGAGATCTCTTCCGGACGGCGCTGAACAAGCTGGCACGCGACGTCAAATACCAACTCGAACGCGCCAACATGCGCAACCGCCAGCTCTCGGTTTCGACGGTCGTCCGCTCGGACGTGCTGACCGAGCGCCTCGAACACCCGCTGGCGACCGGCAACTGGGTCGGGGGTCGCTCCGGTGTCTCACAGCTCGTCGACCGGACCGACTACATGGGTGTACTGAGTCACCTGCGACGCCTGCGGTCGCCACTCAGTCGTTCTCAGCCCCACTTCGAGGCGCGTGACCTCCACGCCACCCAGTGGGGGCGGATCTGTCCCTCCGAGACGCCGGAGGGACCGAACTGTGGCCTGGTGAAGAACTTCGCGCAGGCGATGGAACTCTCCCAGCACGTCGAGGACGAACGCGATCTGAAACACACGCTCGCCGATATGGGGGTACAGGGCATCCCCGCGATCGAGACCAGCGCACAAACGCCCGCGGACGATTAACATGAGTCAGGGACGCGAAGCCAAAGTCTACGTCAACGGAAGTCTCGTCGGGACCCATCCCGAACCGGAACAGCTCGCCGATCAGGTCCGTGAGGCCCGCCGTCGTGGCGAGGTCAGCGAGATGGTCAACGTCTCGGTGAAGGACCGCACCGACGAGGTCATAATCAACGCCGACGCCGGGCGGGCGCGTCGCCCGCTGTTGGTCGTTCGGGACGGTGAATCGCTCGTCTCCGACGAGGAGATCGAGGCCGTCAAAGACGGCGAGCTTGCTTTCGAGGACCTCGTCGATCGGGGCTACGTCGAGTTTATCGACGCCGAGGAGGAAGAGGACATCTACGTCGCCGTCGACGACGAAGAACTCACCGAAGAGCATACCCACCTCGAAGTCGACCCGCAGCTCATCTTCGGCATCGGCGCGGGGATGATCCCCTACCCCGAGCACAATGCCAGTCCGCGCATTACGATGGGATCGGGGATGATCAAGCAGAGTCTGGGGCTGCCCAGCGCCAACTACCGAGTGCGGCCGGACACGCGACAGCACCTACTGCACTACCCGCAGCTGTCGATGGTCAAGACCCAGACCACCGAACAGATCGGCTACGACGACCGGCCGGCGGCACAGAACTTCACGGTCGCGGTCATGTCCTACGAGGGGTTCAACATCGAGGACGCTCTCGTCATGAACGAGGGGTCAGTCGAGCGTGCCCTCGCGCGTTCGCACTTCTTCCGGACCTACGAGGGCGAGGAACGCCGGTATCCGGGCGGTCAGGAGGACCGCTTCGAGATCCCGGACGACGAGGTCCGGGGTGCTCGCGGCGAAGACGCCTACACCCATCTCGACGAGGACGGCCTCGTCAACCCCGAGACACGGGTCGGAGAGAACGCCGTCCTGCTCGGAAAGACGAGCCCGCCGCGGTTCCTCGAGGAACCGGACGACATGGGCGGACTCAGCCCCCAGAAGCGCCGTGAGACGAGTGTCACGATGCGCTCGGGTGAGAGCGGCGTCGTCGACACCGTCACGCTGATGGAGGGCGAGGATGGTTCGAAGCTCTCGAAGGTCAAAGTCCGTGACGAGCGGATCCCCGAACTCGGGGACAAGTTCGCTTCACGACACGGCCAGAAGGGTGTCGTCGGCCACATCGCCCCCCAGGAGGACATGCCTTTCACCGAGGAAGGCGTCGTGCCAGACCTCATTCTCAATCCCCACGCGCTGCCCTCGCGGATGACAGTCGGGCACATTCTGGAGATGATCGGCGGGAAGGTCGGGGCCTTGGAGGGACGCCGCGTCGACGGGACCGCCTTCACCGGCGAGGACGAGGAGGAACTCCGGGACTCCTTGGAGGAACACGGCTTCAAGTCCTCGGGCAAGGAGGTCATGTACTCGGGGATCACGGGCGAGAAGATCGAGGCGGAGATCTTCGTCGGGACCATCTTCTACCAGAAGCTCTACCACATGGTCTCGAACAAGATCCACGCCCGCTCGCGCGGGCCAGTCCAGGTGCTCACTCGCCAGCCGACCGAAGGGCGCGCCCGCGAGGGTGGCCTCCGGATCGGCGAGATGGAACGGGACGTCTTCATCGGCCACGGCGCCGCACTTACCCTCAAAGAGCGCCTGCTCGATGAGTCCGACCAGGAGTGGATCAACGTTTGCGGGCAGTGTGGCATGACCGCCGTCGAGAACGTCGATCAACGCCGCGTCTACTGTCCGAACTGCGAGGAGGAGACCGACGTTCACGAAGTCGAGATGAGCTACGCGTTCAAACTCCTCTTAGACGAGATGAAGGCCCTGGGCATCGCGCCCCGGATCGAACTGGAGGACGCAGTCTGACATGAGCACAGGACAATCACCCAAGGCGATCGGGAAGATCAGCTTCGGACTGATGGACCCCGAGGAGTACCGGGAGATGAGCGCGACGAAGGTCATCACAGCCGACACCTACGACGACGACGGCTTCCCCATCGACATGGGGCTGATGGACCCTCGTCTGGGCGTCATCGATCCGGGCCTGGAGTGCAAGACGTGTGGGAAACACTCCGGGGCCTGTAACGGCCACTTCGGCCACATCGAACTCGCCGCGCCCGTGATCCACGTCGGATTCTCGAAGCTCATCCGGCGGCTACTACGGGGGACCTGTCGGGAGTGTTCGCGGCTGACGGCCGTCGACGCCTCGAAGTTCACCGACGGCGAGGGGAACGTCGACCTGGATGCCGCCGAGGCCGCTGCCGAGGAGAAGAAACGCGAGTTCAGCCAGCAACTCCGGCGCACGCGTGAACTCGGCGACGACTTAGACGACGTGTTGAAGTCGGCCATTCGCCAGGCTCGTTCGGCGAGTCGATGCCCTTACTGTGGGGCCAAGCAGTTCGACATCAAACACGAGAAGCCGACGACCTACTACGAGATCATCGAGGTTCCCCACCCCGAGATCGAAGAGCGCCTCAGCATGGCGATGGACCCGCCGGAGGGGGCACCCGTCACGCCGGACGAACTCGAGGAGGCCATCGACGGTGCCTTCGACGCCGCCCGCATTCGCGAGTTGCTTTCGGGGACGTATCGCCCTGACCGAAACGACATTTCGGCGCTCCAGAAGATCGGCAAGGCCCTCAACCGGTTCAACGACTTAGAGGAACATCTCGGCGAGCAACTGGACATCGAGAGTTCCAGCTCGTACCTGCTCGACGAGGACATGGACAAGCTGATGCCGAGCGATATCCGGGACTGGTTCGAGGAGATCCCGGACGAGGACATCGAATCTATCGGGATCAACCCCGAGCGCTCCCGGCCGGAGTGGATGATCCTCACCGTGCTGCCGGTGCCGCCGGTGACGGCCCGTCCCTCGATCACGCTGGATAACGGCCAGCGCTCAGAGGACGACCTCACCCACAAACTGGTCGATATCATCCGGATCAACCAGCGGTTCATGGAGAACCGCGAGGCCGGCGCGCCCCAGCTAATCATCGAAGACCTCTGGGAGCTGCTGCAGTACCACGTTACGACGTTCATGGACAACGAGATCAGCGGAACGCCGCCGGCACGCCATCGTTCGGGGCGACCGCTGAAGACCCTCTCCCAACGCCTGAAGGGCAAAGAAGGGCGCTTCCGTGGCTCGCTGTCCGGGAAACGTGTGAACTTCTCGGCACGGACAGTCATCTCGCCGGACCCGACCCTTTCGCTCAACGAGGTCGGGGTTCCCGACCGGGTCGCCAGTGAGATGACCCAGACGATGAACGTCAACGAGCGCAACCTCGCGGAGGCCCGCCAGTACGTCGCCAACGGGCCGGAGGACCACCCGGGCGCCAACTACGTCCGCCGACCGGACGGCCGCCGGCTGAAGGTCACCGAGAAGAACTGCGAGGAACTCGCCGAGAAGGTCGAACCCGGCTGGGAGGTCGCCCGTCACCTCGTCGACGGCGACATCATCATCTTCAACCGCCAGCCGAGTCTCCACCGGATGTCCATCATGGCCCACGAGGTCGTGGTGATGCCCTACAAGACCTTCCGGCTGAACACCGTCGTCTGTCCGCCCTACAACGCGGACTTCGACGGCGACGAGATGAACATGCACGCCCTCCAGAACGAGGAGGCCCGTGCCGAAGCTCGCGTACTGATGCGCGTCCAAGAGCAGATGCTCAGCCCACGGTTCGGCGAGAACATCGTCGGTGCGATCCAGGACCACGTCACCGCGATGTACCTTCTGACCCACCAGAACCCGACGTTCAACGAAACGCAGGCGCTTGACCTGTTGCGGGCGACCAGTGTCGATACGCTGCCCGAGCCCGACGGAACGGAGGACGGACAAGACTACTGGACGGGCCGGAGTATCTTCTCGGAACTGCTGCCGGACGATATGGACCTCGAGTTCACCAGCGAGGCCGGTGACGATGTCGTCATCGAGGACGGCCAGCTCGTCGAGGGGACGATCGACGACAGCGCGGTCGGCGCCTTCGGTGGGGATATCGTCGATACGATCGCGAAGGTATACGATAAGACTCGGGCACGGATCTTCATCAACGAAGTTTCGACGCTCGCAGTCCGGACGATCATGCACTTCGGGTTCTCGATCGGCATCGACGACGAGTCGATTCCACCGGCCGCCGTCGAGCAGGTCGAGGAGGCCATCGACAACGCCTACGAGCGCGTCGAGGAACTCATCGACACCTACGAGCGCGGCGACCTGGAGAGTCTGCCGGGCCGGACGGTTGATGAGACCTTAGAGATGAAGATCATGCAGACCCTCGGCCAGGCCCGTGACAGTGCGGGTGACATCGCCGAGGACCACTTCGCTGAGGACAACCCAGCAGTCGTGATGGCTGACTCCGGCGCGCGGGGGTCGATGCTCAACCTGACCCAGATGGCCGGCTGTGTCGGTCAGCAGGCTGTCCGGGGCGAGCGGATCAACCGCGGCTACGAGGACCGGACCCTCAGTCACTTCCAGCCCGACGACCTCTCGGCGGAGGCCCACGGGTTCGTCGAGCACTCCTATCGCGAGGGACTGGATCCAAAGGAGTTCTTCTTCCACGCGATGGGTGGCCGCGAGGGCCTGGTCGACACGGCCGTCCGGACCTCAAAGTCCGGCTATCTCCAGCGGCGGCTGATCAACGCCCTCTCGGAACTGGAAACTCAGTACGACGGGACTGTCCGGGACACGGGCGACGACATCGTCCAGTTCGAGTTCGGCGAAGACGGTACCTCGCCGGTAGATGTCTCTTCGAGCAACGATCACGACATCGACGTCGAGGCGATCGCCGACCGCATCGTCGACGCCGAATTTGACGACGACGAGGAGAAAGCCGAGTTCCTCGGTCGGGAGGCCCGGCCGACGAACATCTCCGAACACGCCGACGAGCGCTGGCTCGCGGAGGGTGACGACTGATGTCCGAATCCGTTGTATACGATCCGACGAACCGCTACGAGACCGTCGACACAGACGTCGCTGCTGTCGTCGAAGATACCGACCTCCCCCGGCGGCTGAAGACTCGCGTCTACGAGACGATCGAGGATCGCGACGGCGTCACCGTCGAGCAGGCCGACGAGATCGCCACTGCGGTCGAATCGCGCTATCTCGACACACGCGTCGATCCCCTCGATCCGGTCGGGACGGTTTCGGCGCAGTCGATCGGGGAACCCGGAACGCAGATGACGATGAACACGTTCCACTACGCGGGTGTCGCCGAGATCGACGTGACACAGGGGCTGCCGCGGCTCATCGAACTGGTCGACGCCCGCAAGGAGCCCGACACGCCGATGATGACCGTCCACCTGGAGGACGAGTATGCTACCGAGCGCGAGCGCGCCCACGAGGTCGTCTGGAAGATCGAGGCGACGCGGATCCTCGCGCTGGGTGACGTCTCGACGAATGTCGCGGACATGCTCGTCCAGGTCGATCTCAATCCCGAGACGCTGCGAGAGCGCTGGCCGACCGCAGACAGCGTCGAGAGCGTCGCCGAGGAGATTGCGGGGATCATCGAAACCCAGCTGGGCGTCGAGACCCAGCGCAAGGAAACGGTCATCCAGTTCGGTCCCGAGGAGCCGTCCTACCGGGACCTTCTCCAGCTGGTCGAGGAGCTTCGAGAGATCGTCTTCAAGGGTATCGAGGACATCTCGCGGGTCGTCATCCGCAAGGAGGAACTCGAAGAGGGCGAGGAATTTGTCCTCTACACGGAGGGGTCGGCCTTCGGCGACGTGCTCGGCATCGAGGGCGTCGACGCCTCTCGGACGACCTGTAACAACATTCACGAGATCTACAGCAACCTCGGCGTCGAAGCCGCCCGCGAGGCCATCATCGACGAGACGATGAATACCCTCGAAGAGCAGGGCCTGGACGACGTGAACATCCGCCACCTGATGCTCGTCGCGGACATCATGACCAACCGCGGAGTCATCGAATCCATCGGCCGGCACGGCATCTCCGGCAGCAAGGACTCCGTGCTGGCGCGGGCGGCCTTCGAGGTCACCGTTTCCCACCTGCTCGACGCCGCGATCCACGGTGAGATCGACGACCTCAACGGCGTCACCGAGAACGTCATCGTCGGCAAGCCGATCAAACTGGGCACCGGCGACGTCGATCTCCGGATGGGATCCAACACCGGCGGTACGGCCGACTGACGCATGACGATCTCGCTGTCGGACGAGGCACGCCGGGCGATCGCACTCGCCGAGGACGTCGCCGACGTCACTGTCACGGACTGCGTCCTCGACGACGAGCACGACCGCGTCGCCTTCGTCGTCGCAGCTGGCGATATCGGGAAAGCGATCGGAACGGACGGACAGACGGTCGAACGGATCGAGGACCGGTTCGGTCGTGACGTCACGCTCGTCGAGGACGCGCCGACGCCAGAGGGGTTCGTCGCTAACGCTCTGGCCCCCGCGGCGGTCCACGAGGTCACGATCGAAGACCGCGAGGACGGACTGATCGCCGTCGCGGACGTCGACGAGCGTGATATTGGGGCTGCGATCGGTACTGACGGGCGACGCATCGAACTCGCACGCGAACTCGCCGCCCGGCACTTCGAGCTTGCGGACGTCGAAGTCGTCGAGGCGTAACCGGGCCGCTCACCGACTCGGGCCGTCTATCGGCTCGACGATACACTTCTGACAGCACAAACAGGTTGGTTGCCATCTCTCCGTGATGACGGCGCTTACCGCCCAGTCGATCGTTCGAAACCGATGCACGCTTTGTTGGGCGACCCCATCGACAGGTACGATCGATGACTGATGAGTTTGCAGACCGGCCCCTGTCCGAGCACCAGCGCGTCTTCGAGAAGATCTGGTCTCAAAACCCGGATCGCCAGAACTGGAGTTCCTCCTCGTGGTGGTTTTTCCTGTTGTTCCCCGAGGGTGAGGCGGGGTACGGGCCACGACAGCTCATGTTCTCGATCGCTGCCGGCGTGGGCGATCAGTGTCGCGTCAACGGTCTTCCGGCACAGGGAATGGATCTGGACCGACCCATTGGCGGGGGTATCGACCGGTTCAATGCCACGACGGTCGGGTGGGCCGGCGACGACGACCAGGTTCACGATCATCTCGTCAAGCAACCAGCCGAGGCCGTTCTCTCTCAGGAGGACCAGCGACTCGAAGCCTGGGTAGACGACGAAGAGGGGACCCGGCGCGGCAGCGAGATCGCTGCCCTTTCGGATCGTCCCGTCGGGCTAGAAGCGCAAGTCGTCGGCCAGGACGTCGAAGCGACCTTCGAGGCGTGGGGCGAACTCGATTCGAAGATGACTGCCCCGCATCACTCACTGAATATCGATACACCGTTGGGTGGCGTCGAGGTCGTCGCCATGCGTCAGATGGATTTCGAGGGGCGATTCGACCTCCCCGACGGCGAAGAGACCCTCTCCGGGTCGTGTTACTTTCAGCGCGTGTGTTTCGACATGCCGCTGTTCCCCTGGAAGTGGATCTGGGCGATCTTTCCGGACGGGACGTCGTTTTCGGTGATGGTTCCATTCGTCGGCCCACAACTGCTCCGGCGGGGCTACAAGTTCTTCTCCTCGAACCGGCTCGAACGGTTGACGATCCCGCTCAGACAGTCCGGATTCTGGCACTGGGGAGACGGCAGCGGTCACGTCGAATTCGATCGAGTCACTGTCGAACCACTGCTCCACGGAGGCGAGCACCCGGACTTCGACGTTCGCGTCGAGAACGACGACGGCGATTACGTGCGTTTCGTGGCCAGAACCTACGGCCACGCGCGCAACTGGCTCGAGCGCGACCGACTCGGTGGTCGGGTTACGTCTCACTGGAGCTACAACGAATTCATGTTCCGTCTGTCCGGTCTCTCCGGCCGCGTCGACGGGACACATCTCGACGAAGCGTCGTTGGGTCCCGGATTCGGAACCCTGGAATACAGCACCGGTCTGGGGTTGTGAACTAACGGCGCGCCAGCCATGGGCCCCCCGAAGACGGTGTGCTCAGATGATCAGTCCGGGCTGCCGCCGTCGGCCGCGGCCGTGTCACCTGGCGTTCTGGAGTCTGAGTGTGATTCCGCTGCGTCGAGCTGGAACTGCTCGACGGCGTCGCGTAATCCGGTCGAACGATCTGACAGTCCCTGGATCAGTTCGGCCACTTCCGTGATCGAGGCCGTCTGTTCCTCGGCTGCCGCCGAGACCGATTCGGCTTCCCTGGCAGTCTCCTCGCTGATCGATCCGACCTCGTCCATCATCGCGACGACCTGTTCGGTGGAGTTGGCCTGGTCGTCAGTCGCGTCGTTGATCGACTGGATGCCGGTGTTTGCCTCCTCGACCTGTTCGACGAGTTGATCGAGCAGTTGGACCGTATCCTCGACCGCTTCTATTCCATCCGTGACACTGTCGCCGACTTCACGCATATCCGAGACGGCGTCTTCAGTTGTCGTCTGGATCTCCTGGATGCGACGGTCGATGTCCTGGGTCGCCTCGCCGGTTTCGGCAGCGAGACTCTTGATCTCGTCGGCAACGACGGCGAACCCTTCACCTGCCTCGCCCGCACGGGCGGCCTCGATCGAGGCATTCAGCGCGAGCATGTTCGTCTGCTCGGCAATCTCGTCGATCAACTCGACGATCTCGCCGATCTCGGTCATGGCGGCTTCGAGTTCTTCGACCTCGTCGATCGTGGCGTCTGCCTTGGTTTCGACTGCGTCCATCTCTTCGAGGGCATCCGAGCCATATTCCCGTCCCGTCTCGCCCAGTTCGGCGGCTTGCTGGGACTGGGTGGCGACTTCCTCGGCCGACGAAGCGACCTCCTCGATCGTCGCCGAGAGGTTCGTTAGCTCCTCGGACGCCTGTTGGATCGTCTGATCTTGCCGATCGGAACCGTCCGCGATCTCCTGGACGGACCCGCTCACATCCTCGCTGACGCGGCGGACTTCCTGGGCACTGGTGGCGACCTCACGAGCGGACGTATCCACATCCTCGGCGAAGGACCGAACTTCCTGGAGGGTTGCCTGTAGCTCTTCGAGCATCTCGTTTGCCGCCGCTGCGATCGCCCTCATCGCCTCGTCGTCGGCGTCTTCGTCAAGGCGTTGGGTTAGATCCCCATCGGCTGCCTCAGCCATCACGGTCGAGAATTCGTTGGCTTGCTGCTGGAGCGAATCGGACAAGGCTTGGGCCTCTTGTTTGGAGGCCTGGGCCTGTTCACGGGCGGCCTCGATTTCCTCGATCGACTCCTGGAGATCCGTTCGCATCGTTTTCAGGGACTCCCCGAGTTCGCCTGGCACATCGGATTCGAGAGATGTATCGTCGAAATCCTGTCGAGCAAGCGCGTCCGCCTGGGACGCAACGGTACCGAGGTACTCGTTGATCTCCCTGAATGAGTCACGAACCTGCCCTATTTCGTCGATCCGGCCTTCGTCTTCGATTGCGACGTTCAGGTTACCATTTGCGATCTCCGAGGCCGCGTCGCTGACCGCAGTAATGCGTGGAATGATATCCCGGCTGACGAACAATGCAAGTCCCCCAAGTCCCGTCACTGCCGCCAGAATCAGGACGATCAGATCGGTCTGGACCGTCTGTTTGAGTGCGTAGGCGTTCTCTTTTGGCACCTGCTTTACGACAACCCAGTCCATGCCTGCGACCGGGGCGTACGCGACAACGTTTTCTCCGTGCTGGAAGACGCCGTTCGTTCCGTTGAGGTCCTGATGTATCTCCGTTATATTTGTATCTCCGTCGGAATATGGCTCCAGCGCTTTGCTCTCGTTCGACGGAAACAGTACGGTCCCGGACGCTGAGACGATCTGTGTCGTTTCTCCGTCGATAGTGTTTCGAAACCCATCACTTCTCTCATCTATATCGTACTCCATGATAATCGCGTGTCCGTACGATGAGGTCGCACTCGTAAACCCGATGAGTGACCTGTTCCCAACGGTATAAATCTCGTGACGCCCGGCGGTATCCCGGGTTAGCCCTTCCAGCCCCGCCCCTTGAATACCCGATTTCCAGGTGATGTTTCGTGATTCCAGCGTTGTGTTTTTCAATTCGTTTTCAGTACTTTCGAGGATCGTGCCGTCTTGTGTATCGATGAAATGAATGGCAACCAGATCGTCCCGAAGCATCACCTCGATCTCTATTGCGTTTTTGACCTTCTGCAAATTTGGGTCGCTTGCCGCGATCGCTGGGTCATTTGAGAGGGCTAGTGCCTGGCTCTCTTTCCCGCTCATCCACTTATTGATGTTTTCTGCCGTTAGATCCGCCGAAGCAGCCAGTTGCTCGTTGCGATTCTCCGTCAACTCCGTCGCGACGGTCATCTGGGTGTAGATACCCAGCAGTAACACGATAGCGCTAAATACGACGACGACCGCGAGAAATTTCCGGATGTACTGTTTCCTGATCCCGTCCGGTAACCACTGTTCTATAGTTTTCTTCTCCGACACAGACTCTTTGCCGTTCCGGTCCGGAAGCCACTCATCTAACTTACTCATTACCGCAATATTGCCGAGTCTTTGTGTAAGCGTTGCTCTGTTAGTATCAAATGAGATAATGTGGCCTCGTGCAGGCAGATTTTGCACCGGTAGCATACTGACGGTCCGGGCGGACAGCGTACCCCCGATGGATCACTGGGGTCGAAAAGAAGATGCTTAAGTACCTTCACGGGGTATTCCCGGTCACTATGGCAAACGGCAAGTACGCCGCTCGTAAACTCAAGAAGGACCGCCAGCAACACCGGTGGTCCGACTCGAAGTACGCCCGACGGGAGCGCGGGCTCGGGGCCAAGTCCGATCCCCTCGAGGGCGCTCCTCAGGGTCGGGGCATCGTCTTAGAGAAGGTCGGCATCGAGGCCAAACAGCCAAACTCGGCGATCCGAAAGTGTGTCCGGGTTCAGCTGATCAAGAACGGCAAACAGGTCACGGCGTTCTGTCCCGGCGACGGCGCCATCTCGTTCATCGACGAGCACGACGAAGTGACCATCGCGGGCATCGGTGGCGCGAAGGGTCGCGCGATGGGCGACCTCTCCGGGGTCAACTATAAAGTCGAGAAGGTAAACGGCGTCTCGATGATCGAACTCGTCCGCGGCAACGCCGAGAAACCGGTGCGATAACCATGAGTGCCGAGACTGAATCCGAGGCCGACGGTGACGCCGAGGAGACGACGGGCGCGAAACTCTTCGGTCGCTGGTCGACCGACGACATCGAGTTCCGGGACCCCTCGACCGAACGGTACGTGACGATCACGCCCATCGCCCACACGATGGGTCGCCACGCCCGAAAGCAGTTCCAGAAGTCCGAAATCTCCATCGTCGAACGGTTGATCAACCGCCTCATGCAGACCGACGAGAACACGGGCAAGAAACAACAGACCACCCGGATGGTCCGGGAGGCCTTCGAGATCGTCCACAAGCGCACCGACGAGAACCCGATCCAGATCCTCGTCCGTGCAATCGAGAACAGTGCCCCTCGTGAGGAGACCGTCCGGCTCAAGTACGGCGGGATCTCCGTCCCCAAGGCCGTCGACATTTCCCCGCAGCGCCGCGTCGATCAGGCGCTGAAGTTCCTCGCGGAAGGCGTCTACAACGACTCCTTCAAGACGCCGACCGACGCCGAGGAGGCCCTCGCTGGGCAACTGATCGGCGCCGCCAACAACGACGTCTCTACCTACGCCGTCAACCAGAAAGAAGAGAAAGAACGCGTCGCGGCCGCCGCCCGGTAACGTCTGTCTCGCTGTTTTTTCGTTGTCTCGTTTCCCTTTCCATTCAGGCAGCCCTATCAGTTAGAGCCTGGCGCACACCCGCCGCTATGGAGTTCGATACCGATCCGCGAAAAACGTTGAGGGCTTACTTCGCGCGGTTGCGATCGCTTCTGTTGCTCGGACGAGTGTGTTCGGCACCCTTTCCGCGGACGTTGAGGCCGCGGTTGCGCTTGCCCGCGCTCGTCAGACCGCGAAGCGCCCGTTCGGCGTGGGCGTCGTCACAGATCCAGTTGAGGTCGTCGTCGTTCTCAATCGCGGGGTGGTTCGGATCCACAAGGATCACTTCGAACCACTTCTGGCTGCCGTCTTCGCCGACCCAGTAGGAGTTGAGGACGCGCAGGTTGGTGTACTTCTTGGTGACGCGTTCCTCGGCCACCCGTTGGAGGTTCTTCCGGCGGGTGATCCGGGTCACGCCCTGTCGCTTCGAGCGGCGTCCAGCCTTGTGTCGCTGTTTGCGTGCGCTGCCCTTGCGGACGCTTGCGCGTGCAACGACGATTCCTTGTTTGGCTTTATAGCCCAGTGACCGGGCGCGGTCGAGGCGGGTCGGTCGCTCAATGCGCTCGATTGCGCCCTGTTCGCGCCACTCCTGCATGCGCTGCCACTGGAGTTCGGCGAGTTTGCCGTCGTCCGGGTCCTTCCAAGCGTCTCGAATGTGTGAGTAGAAGCTTCGTGCCATGGTTTCACCGCGGGCGTTGAGTGGTTCAGCCGCCGAGCGGCCACATTCCGACCTGCGTATGCAGGTGCCCGCTGGTTGCCCGCCGACCAGCGAGTTAGTGGATCTATTCCGTTCGTCCTCTTAAGGAATTCGAACTCGTGGCGGACAGCCGTTCTCGGTCACCCAACGTCTCTCCGACAACGATACCACAACGAGCCGATGGACAAGCGTTGCTCCTCGACGGGCACACGGACGTTCAGCCACTGGCGTCAGCGATACTCCCTATGCGGCGCGTGCGATGGCGCGGTCGTTCGTGTCTCGGTGTTCTCGTCTGTGGGTGGTTGACTGAAACCCTTCGGGCATCCTCAGAATGCCATCATCGAGATACGCCGTCGAGGATCTCGATCGGTGCGACGGTGTATTCTGCTGTAGATGCACACGGTCTATTTCGATGAACGTGGGCAGGCAGAATACGACGGACGGCTCCGGGAGAGACCACGTAGCCGCTCAGTACGGCGGTGGTCGTGATGCTACCGACGTCGACGGAGATAAAGTGGTACATGCGAAGTCGACGCGGTTCGGTTGCTGGTTTCGACCGTCGTCTAATTTCTGACCGACGAGCGTGGCCGGCTCACGATGGTGTCACGTCGCCCTTTCAATTCTCTATAGCATTCTATGGTTTATTGGCTCGGCACGTGGCGGGTTCTCTTCGTCGAAATATGCTCCAGAGCCAAAACCGAGGGATTCAACTTTCAGATCGCGTCGATCGATTCGAAGTGGCCGTCCGCGATGGCTGTGGCGACAGCTGTTTTGTCTACGTCTTCGACAGCGTTTGGGTACTTCCGCTGGAAGTACCCGAGGACGTTTTCGACGTCGCGCCCGAGCAGTTCCCGCGCGTTCTCGTGTTCGGTTTCGACCGCCTGGGGCCAGTCGAAGACTGTCACGCCGTCTTCGGCGACAAAGACATTGTACTCACTCATGTCCGCGTGGACGTATCCCGCCTCGTAGGCGTTCTGTACTTCCTGAAGGATCAGATCGAGGACAGGCCGCACCTGCTGGGATTCGAGTTTCGTCTGGGAGAGTTCGACGCCGTCCATGCGTTCCATGACGATCGCGTGACGGTTGTGATCGACTGGCCTCGGGACACGAACTCCGGGGTATAGTGCTTCGAGGACGGCGTACTCGCGTTCGGCTGCCTTTCGGGCCGTATACAGCCAGGAGACGTGATCGCGGTCGGCTGTGTACTCGCGTTCGCGCATCACTTCTCGGAAATTTGTATAGCCCTCTCGGTGATATTTCAGTGCAAGTGGTTTGTACGAACGGACTTCGTAGACGTCGCTTTCTTTCCCAACTCCCAGACTCGATCCGACTTCCTCGATGGTGTCACGTTCGGCGAAGGTGTGCAAGGCAAGCGCGTCGTATCCCTCGAAGGTCAGCCGAAAGCCCTCGTACTGGATCGTCTTGCGCTCGATGAGTTCCCGATCCTCGCAGCGGTCTAGCCGATAATCGACGTCTTCAGCTGTCAGTCGGGAGTATTCCGGGAGTTCTTCCCGGTCGACCCACTCCGAGAAGCGCATTCCCTGTTCGATCCCCGATAAGAGGTGGAAGTCTTCGGCCTCCAACTCGGCGAGCACCGGCGCGACGTTCGAAACCATCGTGACCAAGTTGGGGGCTTGCGGTCAAAAGCCCGGCGCGTCGGGATGCGATCGCGCAATTAAATCGTATGTCGATATATAGAACTTGTCCATTCGCATCCGGGTTGTCGCTGTCGAAGCGACTTTGCCGTCGCCGGCCGAGGTGTGGGTATGAAAATCGGTGCGCACACGTCGATCGCGGGCGGCGTCTCCAACGCAGTCGACGAACAGCTCGAATACGACGGCAACTGCGGACAGATCTTTTCCCATTCGCCGCAGGTCTGGCAAGATCCATCCTTTGAGGACAGGGAGGTCGAGGCGTTCCGCGAGCGATCAACCGATGCTGGCGTCGGGCCGTGGGTGATCCATTCATCGTATCTGGTGAACCTCTGTACACCCAAAGACGATCTCCGGGAGAAGTCGATCGACTCCATGCAACGGGAGGTCGAGGCGGCCGACCGTCTCGGTGTCGAGTACGTGAACGTCCACCTCGGCGCGCATACGGGTGCAGGCGTCGAACAGGGGCTGGACAACGCCGCGAGCGCGCTGGACGAACTCGACGTGCCCGAGGGGGTGACTGTCCTCGTCGAATCGGATGCCGGAAGCGGGACGAAACTCGGCGGCGAGTTCGATCATCTGGCCGGTGTCCTGGCTCGCAGCGAACAGGATATCGGGATCTGTCTGGACACGGCCCATCTCTTCGCTGCTGGCTACGATCTCTCGACGCCGGACGCTGTCGAGGAAACCGTCGACGAATTTGCAGCGCAGGTCGGACTGGACGTTTTGGAGTGTCTGCACCTCAACGACTCGAAACACGCGTGCGGGACGAACAAGGACGAGCACGCACACCTCGGCGAGGGCAAGATCGGGGAGGATGGCATCGCCGCCCTGTTGAATCATCCCGGCCTCCGTGACCTGCCGTTCGTCCTCGAGACGCCCACCGAAGACGGTCGCGGGTTCGCCTGGAACGTCGAGCGGGCTCGGGAACTGCGTTCGGCCTGACGTGATCGGCGATCTGTCCGGCTGTCGGATCGACCTGCTTTTCCCTGGAACCTCCCTCCCTATGCGTATGCGTCGGTTCGACGCCGAGTATCTCACGCACACGCGCCGCGGTATGTGGGATGAGTCCCGTCAGGCGCTGTCGGCTCTCGAACTGTCGGGACGTGATCGGGTACTGGACGTCGGTTCTGGCACTGGCGAACTCACCCGCGTGCTCCGTGAGGAGACCCACGGGGACGTTGTGGGCTGTGACGCCGATCCCACACTCCTCGAACACGCCGATCCGCCGGTTGTGGCGGGCGACGCCTACCGACTCCCGTTCGACGACGATACCTTCGAGCTGGCGGTCTGTCAGGCGCTGTTGATCAACCTCTCCGAGCCGGATACGGTCATCGAGGAGTTCGCCCGCGTCGCCAGCGACGCCGTAGCAGTGATCGAACCGGACAACGGTAGCGTCACGGTACAGTCGACGGTCGACGCGGAGTCGGCGCTGGCCCGGAAGGCACGCCGTCATTACCTCGACGGCGTCGAGACGGACGCCACTCTCGGGTCATCACTCCGACCGCTACTGGAGGCAGTGGGTCTGACGTCGGTCGACGTCTCCCGGTACGATCACAAGCGGACGGTCACTCAGCCGTACTCGTCGGCGGATCTGGAGGCGGCGCGTCGGAAAGCCAGTGGCCGAGGGCTGGCGTCCGATCGCGTGACGATGCTCGCTGGCGGGCTCTCGGCGGCGGACTACGACAAACTCCGGACCGACTGGCGTGAGATGGGACGGACGGTCGTCGAGCAGATGCAAAATGGCACCTACGAACGCACCGAGACGGTCCCGTTCTACGTCGCGATCGGACGGACGTGATCTATCAGAGCACGTCGCCCCGGACGGTGGTCCCTTCCTGGCGGTCGCGGCGTGCTTTCAGGGTCTCGGCTGCCGCGCTGGCTTCGGTCTCGCCGGCACCAAGTTGTTCCAGTGCACCCGCGAGCGTCGGGAAGACGTACTCACCTGCCCGGAGTTTCTCGAAGGCTTCCGGCGAGCGGCGGCCATCGAGCCACAGGCAGACGCCGCGGGGATCGAGGACGTGTTCGTAGGTCTCCCGCGCGAGCGCCCCCTCCAGGCGGCGCGTGACGTTATCCTCGAAGGAGGCGTTACAGACCTCGAGGTGGATGGGCTCTCCCTCCTCGAGGAGATGTTCGGCGAGACACTTCTCGGGTGCGACGTGCCCACTGGGATTCGCCGCGACGGATTCGGGGCGTTCGCGGACCCACTCAGTTCGGACCGTCTCGCCGATCCCCTCGACGCCCAGATCCTCGTTCAGTGACGTCGCCTCTTCGTCCGCCTGGCCGAACAGGAGCTCCTTCGTGAGGTAGACGTCCAGACGCTCGACAGGGTCCAGTCCGAGGGCGAGGTCGCCATAGACCCATATCTCCCGGACGGGTACCGGCATCGTCTCGCGATCGACGGCTTCGACGAGAGCCTCGAGTCGATCGACTGCCGCCTCGCGATCGAGTTCGCTCATCGCCGTCGATTGACGGCCGACGGGCAAAACGGTTGTCTGTCCGGCAGGATTGGGGCCAACGGCCATGTCGGGAGCGAAATCCCTACCCGTTTCAGTCGGCTACCGAACGTCGATGGATTGTGACCGGTGCGGTGAGCCGGCGGTGATGCACGCGGCCTACTCCGGGGCACATCTCTGTGGGACGCACTTTCGACGGTCCGTCGAGAAACGCGTCCGGCGGCGCATCCGGGAGGACGGTCTCGTCCCCGACGACGCCACGCCCGAGGAGCCGGTGACCTGGTTGATCGGTCTTTCCGGTGGGAAAGACAGCGTCGTCCTCGCACAGATCCTCGCGGAGACCTTCGCCGAGGATCCCCGGATCGAACTGCTCGCGCTCTCGATTCACGAGGGGATCGAGGGCTACCGTGACGAAAGCCTGGTAGCGGCCGAGGAACTGACCGACGATCTCGACATTCGTCACGAGACGGTCAGCTACGCCGAGGAGTTCGGTGTCCGGATGGACGAGGTCGTCGAAGACGATCCTGAGAGCATGGCTGCGTGTGCCTACTGTGGCGTGTTCCGCCGTGATCTGCTCTCGGATTACGCCGCGGAATACGACGCCGACCTGTTGCTGACGGGCCACAACCTCGACGACGAGGCCGAGACCGCGATGATGAACTTTCTGGAAGGAGATGTCGACCAGATGGCCAAACACTTCGACGCCAGCCTCGGTCCACTCGACGAGCGGACGCTGACCGATCGTCACGTCCCGCGCGCCAAGCCGCTTCGGGACGTTCCTGAGAAAGAGGTGGCGCTGTACGCCCGGTTACGTGATCTGCCGGCCCACATCACCGAGTGCCCCCACGCGTCGGAGTCCTTCCGGGGGAAGATCCAGTCGCTGCTGTACGAACTGGAGGACGCCCATCCGGGGACGCGTCATTCGATCATGGCCGGCTACGAGCAACTGGCCCGCCAGGCGTCTCGGAGTGTCGACCGCGACCGATCGTATACGTCCTGTGATACTTGTGGCGCGCCAACGACTGGCGGCCACTGTCGAAAGTGCCAGTTACTAGACGTGCTGGAGGCTTGACGACGAAAAAACGGAACGCCGTTCAGTTTGTCCGCACGACGTCGAGTCCGTTGTTTTTCTCGACGGCGTTTCGACCGCCGTCGGTTTCGCCGAAGCTCCGCCCGCCGGAACTCGAATTGCCGTCGAAGTCGGCGTCCACGTTACTTGCAGCATCGAACGCTCCGTCGTCGACGTCCACGTCCTCGATGGCCTGTCGGGACTTGTTGGCCTGTTTCTGGGTCGTCGGACCCAGAACCTGGGCCGACTGGACGCCAGTCATAATCGCCATCACGCGAACCTTCCCCTTGTACTCTTCCTCGATGCGGGCACCCCAGATGACGTTGGCATTAGCCTCCAGGCGGTCGGTGATGTTGCTCGCGATGCCCTCGGCCTCGTCCAACGTCAGGTCGGGGCCGCCGGTGATGTGGACCAGTCCACCGCTGGCGCCGCGGTAGTCGACGTCCAGCAGTGGGTGGTTCATCGCGTCGCTGACGACCTCTTGGGTCTTGTTCTTGTCTTGAGTTTCGCCGACGAGCATCACTGCAACGCCGCCCTGGTTCATGATCGCGGACATGTCCGCGTAGTCCAGGTTGATAAGCGACGGTTGAGTGATTGTCTCGGAGATCCCCTTGACCGTCTCGGCGATGATCTGGTCCATCACCGAGAAAGCCTTGCCGATCGGCAGGTTGGGGACGTAATCCAGCAGGCGGTTGTTGTCCAGGACGATGATCGAGTCGGCCTCGTTGCGCAGATTTTCCAGCCCTTCCTCGGCCTTGACTGTTCGCGCACGCTCGACGTTGAACGGTGTCGAGACCATGCCGACGACGATCGCACCCTGCTCTTTGGCGATCTTCGAGACGACGGGCGCCGCGCCAGTACCAGTCCCGCCACCCATGCCGGCCGTGACGAACACGAGGTCGGCGTCGCCGAGTACCTCTTTGATCGTCCCCTGAGCCATCTCGGTTGCGCGCTCGCCCATCGAGGGGTCGCCGCCCGCGCCGAGCCCGTTGGTGAGAGACTTGCCGACGAGGATCTTGGTGTCGGCCTCGATCATCTTGAGGTGTTGTTTGTCTGTGTTCAGCGCGATCGTATCGGCACCCTCGACGCCGATGTTGTACAGCCGATTGACGGTGTTGTTACCGGCACCGCCACAGCCGACGATCACGATACGCGGGTCGCCGAAATCCTCGCCGTCCGCGTCGACATCCCGACTCTCCTGTTCCTCGTGTTCGAGGGCCGAGTTGACTATGTCCTGCATGGTCTACACCTTCGCCCAGGTTCGCCGCTTGTGTTTCTCCGAGGGGCGCTCCTTGCCCGTGTCCTGCTCGGCGAGCATTTCCCGGACGGCCGACCGGATCGCCTCGCTCCGGTTAGGGTATTCCCCCGTTTCGACCATCTGTTCGACCTCCTCGATCTGCTGCTTCGGAATCCGTAGTGTCACACGCTCCATGTTTTGTCGTTCCCCTTTGGGTAAGACGGACGCGGCGGGTCGCCCGCTCGTCTTACACCACATAACCGCCAGACTGCGGACGGTTGCACCCGGTGCGCCACGGTGTAAGACGATCCCGTCTTACGCATTACCGTACCACAGAGTGAGGGGTTATAAAGGTTTCCCCTAGTGTAAGACACACCCCCGAGGAATAGCGTAAATGCCACGTAGAGGTGCGTTTACGCGATGATTACTGATCGAGTACGTCGGCGGCTGCCGTCCGACGGCCACAGCTCGGGCAGAACGCCCAGTCCGAGCGGAGCTCGTCGCCACACTCACAGAAGACTCGGTGGGAGGCTTTCTCCCCGCAGTTGGGGCAGTAGACGTGCTCCGCGGAGACAGTCTCGCCACACTTCGCGCAGGTCCGATCCTCGCTGACGTCCCCTTTCTCGGGGGTGGCGGTTCGTTCCTCGGCTCCGGTCTCGGTCCGCTGCTCCGGCGTCACAACTGCGTCTGCGAGCGAGAGCGTGATGTTGACGTCTTGTGTCCCGGACCGTCCGACAGTTCCGAGCCGGTCTGCGAGGACGGCGTCGACACGCTCCTCGATGAGGTCGTCGAGACTTTCCTCGGCCGAGGTAGGCCCAGGCGCGGACACCGAGGCAGACTCTCCCTCCGTGGGAGACGGTCCACTCGGCTCCTTGAGGAAGGCCCGCAACGCCTCGCGCATGACCTCGCTCTTCGAGGCGTCGAAGGCCTCGAGTTGGGCAACGAGGTCGTCGTCGGCGCGGAACGTGATTTTGCTCATACGGCCTGTCATACGGGTTGACTGGCGTCCTACTTCAATCTTCGTGAATGTCTGACGTGTGTCTGTCGCATCAGAAACGAACGGCTGGCGGCGTCGGGATCTCGCCGTGAATGATAACCGTTAAGTCCGAGACCGGACCTACGTGAAAATGCGTCCGCCCTTAGCTCAGACTGGTAGAGCAGTCGACTGTAGATCGACTTGCCCCCCGTTCAAATCGGGGAGGGCGGACTTGGTTTCCTGCCGAAGTACGACAGACAGCTAATCGCCTGTTTACTCGGGTTTCAGGCACTAACGCGCCACTTTCGAGTTTCGGGAAATCGGCCCGATTTGGTGAGTTGAACGGGTTTCAAGTTGCGGGTCCGCGCCGTCTCCCGAATTTCGTAGCTGAAACCCGGGGGTGGTGGACGTGAGCCGATCCGGGTCGGGGTCGGCCGACACCGACGCCGAGACTGAGATGGCGGTCCGGAACCGCTCTCAGTACGCGGACACGTTGCATCGGCCGGACCCGGACTCTGATGAACCTGAACCGGCGTGTCCAGTCTGCTACGACGACAGAGCAGACTATACGCTGGTTCCTGTCGATGCCTACCGACCGCATTACGACCTGTGCGGGTATCCGCAGTGCTTCGGGGGTGAGGAACATTGACGGGCGCGCAGACGACGCTGTCCCACTACGAGGAAGACCTGTCCGCCCTCACGTCGGCCGAGCAAGACGCCTACGAGGCCGTCGAGATCGAGGGCTACGGCGTTCGTGAGTACGCACGGAAGACCGGCCGGAAACCCGGGACGGTCGGGAACCTCCTGAGTCGAGCGCGTCGAAAAATCGGAGGTGGGGAACGTGCAGGTGCCTGAGTTCATCCCCGCCTCCGACCTGTACGATGTCCAGCGGGGCGAGCGGATCCCTCAAACCTGGCCTAAAGGCGAAGGGGGTGAGCCGTCGTGAAGACGGTCACGCTCGCGTGTCACGAGTTCGACGCGAATCTTCTTTATTCTGACGACGGACTGGCTCCGTTCTTCGCGGCTGACTCCGCGGTGAAGAACGCTGGTGGGTCGAAGAGTGCATCATTCTCTGCCGAGGGCGAACAGTGGCGGGCGCGTCTCTCCTACCAAGAAAGCAACATCGTCCATCCCGGAAATATGACGCCACACGGCACTGAGTGGCGTCTTGAGACGATGCGGGAGTACCGGATCAAAGTGTATCGGGACCCGGCAGAGGACCCGATCGGGCAGCAAGAGTTCGTTGCTCACATCGCGCCACGGTGGCCCGGGATGGAAGGCGAGCGTTCGGACGGCTCGCGGGTCGAGATCCCCGTCCCCGACGGGTTCGGTGAGGGCGTGAACGTTCGTGTCCAGGGTTCGAATATTGCCTTCGAGCGCTATCCTGATTTGGTGGCCCGTGCGGGTGCTGCTCTGGGGATCGCTGGCCGGTACTTCCGTGATCCACACCCGATGACGAACATCCAGGACGCCGAGCGCTACGGCCGGGTACACCGGGACGCGAGCGGACCCATCCACGCGCGGGACGGGCCGATCGCCTCGATGGGCCACCTTCTCGAAGACGACCGCTCGGGGTATCGGAAGGTCGTCCAAAACGATGACGACGAGCACGGGCGGAACCTGCCGGGCTACTACCACACGGTGACGCTTGACGAGCGCCGCGTTCGCGAAGCCTTCCCGGATCACCGGCTGCCGAAAGAGGTGAAGCACTACTACGCTCGCGAAGCAGAAGGGCTCGACGAGGACAACCCACTGGCCCATCCGAAGGTCGGCGCGTCGCTACAGGTGTCCCTGCTCGATGACGACGAAACGGTTCGCTGGTGTGACCTTGACCGCCTACGGAGAGAGTTAGATCAAACCGTCCTGTCGGTGCTTGCTGACGCCGGAATCGACGTTGCACCCAGTGGCGGAGGGAGCGGGCCGTTTGTCGAGGACGCATATTTCACGCCCAAGGTGGACGAGAGCGGGCCGGACCCGATCGGGCTCGACATGACCCGCGTCCGCCAGAGTCAGGAAAGCGTCGTCGTGCGATACCTCGCCGACGGGCTCCGGCCGACCCAGTGGGAGACGCTGGTTACCGACGGCGGGGAGATCGCGCCCGCGGAGATCGCGGACGCCCACGGCCGCCACGTCGAAAGCGTGCGCGACGCGTTGCGCGACATGGAGGACCTTGTGCATCGGGAGTACGCCAAGGTGTCTCTCCGTTCGGAGTACATCGCGGAGTTGGTTCACGACGCCGTAGCCGAAGCTCGGGAGTCTGTCAAGCGGGCGGCAGAGACGACGGCGAAGGCTATCGAAGCCGCCGAGCGCGGGATGGACGAGACAATGAGCGCGTTCATCGCGTGGGCTCATCGCCACGGTATCGACTTCCAAGACGCGCGTGAGGCGCGGCTGAAGCTCCGCTTTGACGATCACACCGACGCGGGGAAAGCGATCCGTGAAGGCTTCCGTCTCTGGAAGAATGCCGGGCTTCCCGAGGAGCGCTACCGACAAGCGCGGGTTCGCTTCCAGGACGGGAGCGTCGGCGATGCCTGGCGGTGGCTCACTCCAGGGTAGCAGGTAGCCGCTCGCGAGCCGGGAGCGTCCCGGTTCGCGGGTAGTGGCAACGCTCGCTATCGACCCTCTTTTCGGGCAGTTATGCAAATCTGGTTGTAGTCTATCAGCTGTATAGTGAAACCTGAGTTGACTTCCTCGAGTGCGCCGGCCGGGAGATCGGGGCGATCGCCGCGAGAGAACACCACCCCAGGGGCTGGGTTCTCTCTTAGGGGTGTGGCTAAGGCCACGTCATCAAAACACACCGCTGGCAGCTACGGCGGTCGAGCCGAAACAGACCCCCTTGCGGGTCGCGCGAAAATTTTGGGGATGACGCCGGAGGCCCACCCCCGGAACCAGTGGCTCAACAGAATCAGCTTTCTCAGCCGCCCATATTATATAGATATATACGTCGTCCCCGGGGGCGTGTGGTGGTGGCGGGATTGTGATTCCAGCGGCGTCACTCGATTTGTTCAAGCGCCTTGTCCACGCCTTCAGACGGACTGGTGAGTGTCACCCAGTGGACCCGCCCACTGAACCGGATCCCCGATATTCAGAATTTCGCGCCTGCGGGCGTATTATATAATATGCTCGCCTTGTGATGATGAACATGAGACGATACGCGTGTTGTATGGTGGTTTTGACGATCCGGTTGTTCAATCGGTCTCACTATTGGTTCTTGAGATAGTGTACCACAGAAAACACCGCTCTGTCTATCCAAGTTTTGTCAGGACTCTCCTGCAAGATACACAGCGCGTATTGTTCACTGAGCGAGTTAGTTACGAACACAGGTTCCAGATTAAAATATTGGATTATACTTTGCGGAAATGTTATTTGATAATAAGAGAGATATCCTTGTATGCGGGATGAATATAAATTCCAACATTATGTCCCCCGAATGCACCTCAAGAAATTCTTCGTCAGCAATTCCAACTCTCAAGTGTGGGTATTTGACAAACCAAATGAGCGGAAATTTCAATCAACACTTGATAATATTGGAGGGGAGAATTTTTTCTACGACCCAGCTGAGTTTGAGGATCCAGAGATTGAATCCCTTCTAACAAAAATTGAGGGGAAAGCGGGTGACCCATATAAGAAGCTATTGAGCGAAGGTAGCTTGTCAACACTCACAAAAAAAAGAAAGGATGCGGATGGGGCTGTTTTTATCAGTACAATTTAATCGCACTCGTGAGAGGCGGAATGCACTTATTGATTCGGGCGAGCAGACAAAAGAGGCACTGAAAGAAAAGGGAATAGCTGAATTCATACCTGATGAGGAATTTGAGCAGTTAGGTACTGAGGAGTTCGCACGAGCTATCCAAAATGAAACACTCAGAGAAAACAGTATAGAAACCGCTGAAATATTTTTAAACAAGAATTGGACGTTACTTGAGAACAAAACAGGAACGCCGTTCTGGACATCGGATCATCCGCTTTGTCTGCACAATCAACGAGACTTCGGCCCGTTTCGAGGGGATCTTGGTATCGAAAATCAGGGTATAGAGATATATTTTCCCCTCTCTCCAAAATACATGCTGGGTATTCTAGACCCAGAGGATTTCGAGGATATTTATGCAAAAATGCCTGTTATCGATGGAGGCATTGTAGATAATTTTAACTCACTACAAGTTAGTCAATCAAATCGTCAACTATTCTCCGCTGAAGATGACTTCACACTCGCTGAAGAGATGTTGGAGGAAATACCTGAACTAAAAGATCCGGACAGACGACGTACGCAAGTGCGTTAATGTAAAAGTTGAATACATCGAAGAGATTGTATGTCAACCTAGGAAGTGCTGTTCAATATAGGTTGCCTGTATCGCCAACCTCGGTTTGAAGGAAGCTCTTGGTTAGCGGCCGTATGCGTGAGGTCAACTTCTTGGTCTCGGAATTTCAGTGCGCTTAGCTCGTACGTGTCCTCAGGGCGTTCTGACCGTTCGAAGAGGTCGTCACCACGCACAGAATTACACTCCACTTCAGTAATGGCGGAGTGGAAAACAATGTTCGGGTGCAGATGGGAAGGTCGAGTCGGAAAGACCCTGGGGTTCACACGGAGAGAATTCCGCTTCTCTCGATATGCACACGAGACGCTCGCGAGCGTGTGCATATTTCGCGGGTGCCGATGACGTCAGGGTAGGTCTCCGGCGTGATCGAGCCGTCATTCCGGAGGGGTATAAAACGAAACTCCATTCTGTTACCGTAGATTCTCTGATCTACGCCGTCGTGTGTACGAGTGCGACCCTCGGGTCTGATCAAACAGCAATCGGTCGTACTTTGAGAGAACCATCAACGTGAAGAGATGGACGAGTAGCCTATTCGTCGTCTTCGAGCGCGTCGTCGAGAGCATCCCGAACCTTCTCGAAGTGCTCGCTGATGCGGTCGGGCATCTCCTCAAGCTCGTCGTCGCTCACAGGTTGCTCTCGTTTTTGATGTCGTGCCATTGCTCGAACCTCTTGATATATCGTTGGACGTTCTCACGTAAGTCGTCTTCGGCGTAATCGAGCCCTTTGGCGGGCGGGATCGGACCGCTGACGTCTTTCACATCGACTTTCTCACCGTCTCGATAGATGTCCATGTGAAGCCCTTTCTCGGCGATATCGTGGCCGCCTTTCGCGCCTCGGTCATGGTCATACCGGACGACGGGCTTCCAGTCGCCACGGTGCCAGTATTCGAGTTGCACCATGAACCGAACGACTTCGCCCTGTTCGGTCGTGAACGCAGTCCGGATTTGTACCTTCTCCGCGATACGATCCGGCGGCGGGGTGACTTCGTAGTCTGACACAGCTGTTCACTCTCCTTCGAGTTGCAGATCGTCAGCATCGAGATCGCCCGTGAGGTACTGTTTTCCCTTCTCTGTGATCCGATAGATTCCTTCCATCTCTTTTGCGACAAGACCACCCTCTACGAGAACCGCGAGCCGTTCACTCACGTAGTGACGTGAATAGTCGGTGTTGATAGCCAGAACCCGAGGAGAAAGTATCAAACCGGAATCATCGAGGGTTTCAAGTAGACGATCATCTGCCTGAGTCATCCACGAAACCCTCGGTCTGCGCATATCCTGCACTTGGAAGACGATTCCATATTTCCACCGGATGATTGTCGGCTACAAAACATTCGTTACTCTATAGAATAACGTACGTTAGGATTTAAGTAAGAGGGTTACATCACCGATGAATTGAGAGTGACACACCCGAACCTGCGTCAGCAGGCTCACGAGAGGAAGTTGCCCGCCGGTGTCCCAGTCGGCAGGGGTGTCGCTCTTGGGAGCGACCCGGTATGAGATCACCAAGCCCACGACGAAAAGCCACCCCGACAGTACCACCGGGCGGTATCGCTACGCCGACCAATTTCACTTTCACCTCGCGTGTGGACTGCCCCTTTTCCCACGGGTGGTTTCACTTCCTGCTGCCTATGTACGAAGACGAGGCCGTGCCGACGGTTCGCAGCGACAAACAAACCGGACGCTGGCGATTCGCGCATCCGTGCGCACCGATCGCCCGCGAGTGTGAGAGCGATCGAATCCACTCCTTCAGTGGGAGTTCGTTCGGGCCTGAATCCGGTTGGTCCAAGAGCGGAGGGTGTCGAGCGTGAGCGCCGCTTTGGAGCCACTGTCCCCTTCCAAGGCGCTCGACCTGTATCTAGAGTCCCGCGACGACGCGGCGGATCAAACGCTCGACGGTCAGAAGTACCGCCTGCGTGCGTTCGTCGCGTGGTGTGACGAGGAGGGGATCGCGAACCTGAACGAGCTGTCCGGCCGGGACCTGTACGCCTATCGCGTGTGGCGACGCTCCGGGCGTTCCTTCGGTTCTGTGGCGAGGTGGACGCCGTTCGCGAGGAGTTGTTTGATCAGGTTCCACTTCCCCGGATGGACGGGTCCCAGGACGTGAGCGATAGTACGCTCGACCCGGACCGTGCTGTCGAGATCGTCGATTACCTGGAGCGATATGAGTACGCGAGTCGTCGCCACGTGATCGTTCTGTTACTGTGGCACACTGGGTGCCGAGTCGGGGCGCTCCGATCGCTCGACCTTGGCGACGTGGACTTAGAGGGTGAACGCCCTCGTGCCGACGGACCGGCGGTTCATTTCGTTCACCGCCCGGAGAAAGGCACCCCGCTCAAGAACGGGGAGAAGAGTGAGCGATGGAATGCGATCAGCGGTCACGTCGCCCAGGTTCTTGACGATTACATCCACGGTCCGCGAGAGGGCGTGACTGACGAGTATGGGCGTGCCCCGCTCGTGACGACCCGGAACGGCCGGGTGTCGGTGTCTGCTTGTCGAGACACCTTGTACCGCGTCACGCGCCCGTGCTGGCGTGGCGAGGGCTGTCCCCATGACCGTGACCCGGAGGAGTGCGAGGCCGCCCACTACTCGCAGATGAGTACGTGCCCGTCGGCGCGATCTCCCCACGACGTTCGGAGTGGACGGGTAACGGCGCACCGGCTCGCTGACGAGGATCGTTCTCTCGTGTCGGATCGGATGGACGCGAGTGAGGACATTCTGGATAAGCACTACGACCGGCGGAGCAAGCGTCAGAAGGCGGAACAGCGACGGAGGTTCTTCGAGCTATGAATTCACGTAATTTCAAGCCAGACGGAGAGGAGTACCGCGCGGAAGATACCTCAGTACGGGGAGGGCGGACTTGGTTTCCTGCCGAAGTACGACAGACAGATAATCGCCTGTTTATTCGTCGTCTTCGAGCGTATCGTCAAGAATCCGGTCAGGCATCCACGACAGCATCCCAATCGGTGTCGGTCGGGTTGCGCTCCGCTGTCAGCCATAGGTCCACGAAGACGTGCTCGTGTGGTAGCGCCCTACCCGAGATCTGTTCGCGAGCGCTCGCCCAGTGTCGTGATGGGGGCCACCATACTCGACGCACGGCCACGAGAGATGCGTGTATTATTTGAAAATAAATAAAATACATAGTATATGTCCTTCTACTGATCATATATCTGGTTCCGTTATAAATGAATCCAAACCGACAGACGAAAGCGGGGTCGAAGGCGTAAACTATCGACTGCCTTTTTGACCTTCGGTGTGCACGATACAGTTGTGGTAACGATGGGTGTCTTCGATCGTGACACGTTCCTCTCGGGTGCCGACGAGGCTGAGGCGCTCCCATATCTCTGCCTGTCCTGTGAGACGCCACACCCGGTCCAGTATCACACTTGTCCGGAGTGTGGGAGCTACGACGTGCGCCGCGCGAAGTGGGTCGGCGATCACTGACGTCGCCTCCGACGTTGGTGGTCAAGGCGACGACCCACCGTACCGTGGTCGAACCCGGGATTAGCCCTTCGGGCCAGGAGCGGGCGCTACAAGTGTGTGGAGGGCTAATATAGTGGTTGAACATGCAGCGGAGACTACTCGGGACGACGGGATGGGACGTGACGGAGATCGGTCTCGGGACCTGGAATATCGGCGGCGCAGCCTGGGGTGACGTTTCAGACGAGGACGGCCGCGCGGTCGTCCGCACTGCGCTGGACGCGGGGATCGACTTCGTCGATACTGCGGACGTCTACGGCGACGGTACCAGCGAGCGCCATATCGGGACCGTCCTCGAGGAGGACGACTACGACCGCGAGGACATCGTCGTCGCGACGAAGGCGGGGCGGCGACTCGATCCCCACACGGCCGAGGGCTACAACGCCGAGAACCTCGAATCGTTCGTCGATCGCAGCCGCGAGAACCTCGGAACCGAGACGCTGGATCTCTTGCAGTTGCACTGCCCGCCCAACGATGTCTACTACCAGCCCGAGGTTTTCGATGCGCTCGACGATCTGAAAGTCCGTGGGAAGATCGCCCACTACGGCGTCAGCGTCGAGAAGGTCGAGCAGGCACTGAAGGCCATCGAGTACCCCGGCATCGAGACTGTCCAGATCATCTTCAACATGTTCCGCCAGCGTCCGGCGGAACTGTTCTTCGAGGAGGCCAAGCGACGGAACGTCGGCGTGATCGTCCGGGTACCGCTGGCCTCGGGGCTGTTGACGGGCGCGATCGATCGAGACACGGAGTTCCCGGAAAACGACCACCGGAACTTCAACCGCGAGGGCGAGGCTTTCGACCGTGGGGAGACGTTCGCCGGCCTGCCCTTCGAGCAGGGACTGGACGCCGTCGACGCACTGGAAACCCACGTTCCCGAGGGCATGACGATGGCCCAGATGGCGCTGCGATGGATTCTCGATCACGATGCCGTCTCGACGGTCATCCCGGGTTCGACCTCGCCCGAGCATATCCGGGACAACGTTGACGCCGCCGGGATGGACTCCCTCAGTCACGAGACTTACGGCGCAGTCCGGGACATCTACGAGGAGTTCGTCTACGAGGACGTCCATCACCGCTGGTGAGTTCGGTCGCCCCCGTTTCCCTTTCCGATCCCTTCGTTCTCTCTCTCTCTCTCGCTGACCGAATTGCCCCGTGAGTGACGGGAAACACTTTCGCCCATCGTGTCCGGGTTCCCGAGTGGCGAAGTGGGTGCTTATAGGCCGCGGCGTCGAAACGCCTGGCATGCGATTCCCGAGCGAGATCGTCGTCGACAGATTTCTGCCGACGGCGCGGGCGATGCTCGCCAGAGCGCTCGCCGACCGGGGGCTGACACAGCAGGAGATCGCTGACCATCTCGGGGTCACCCAGGCCGCGGTGAGCAAGTACGTCAGTGGCGACGTCGCGGTCGAGGAGCGTTTCAGCGAGGATCCGCGACTCCAGCGGGCCGTCGATCGCGTCGCGGCGGGCTTTGCCGACGGCTCGATGGACGCCTACGAGGCCCTGGGGGAGTTCCTCGAGGTCGTCCGCGCCTTCGAGGATCGGGGGCCGATCTGTGCGATTCACGAGGAACAGGTCCCTTCCCTCGAGGGATTGGGCTGTGACCTCTGTGTGCGTGGCTACGACGAGTCGGTCGGCACCGAACGCGCGGTACTCTCGGCCGTCCGGAAGGCAACCCGGCTGCTGGAAGACGAGACGGCAATGGTCGCACTCGTCCCCAACGTCGGGACGAACGTCGGTATGGCGTTACCCGACGCCGAGGACGAACTCGACGTGGCGGCCGTCCCGGGCCGAATACACGCGATGCGCGGGCGGATCGACGTCCCCGCAAACCCAGAGTTCGGTGGTTCGGAACACGTCGCCCGGACCATCCTGGCGGCCAGGAGCGTCGATCCCTCGGTTCGGGCCGCGCTGAACCTCGCGACCGAGGAGGCAGTGCTGGCGGCCGCCCGCGATCGCGGGATCGATCCGATCGAATTCGACGCGGGCTACGACGACCGTCGAGAGCGCCTCGTGACCGTGTTCCGCGAGCGCGGCGAGGTACCGAAGGTCATCTATCACGAAGGGGCGTTCGGGATCGAGCCGATCACCTACGTCTTCGGGAGCGACGCCGTCGACGCGACGCGGCTGGCGATCGAACTGGCTCGGGACGCCTCTACGTAAGTCCGCACCACGCTGTCTCTTCGCTCACTGATCGACGTGCACCGGGATCCACCATACCCGAGAGCGCCCGCCGACCTTCTTGCTGGTGATGTCCGTCGAATCCTCGAGATCGTGGAGCTTGTTGAGTGCGGTCCGCCGGGAACAACCGAGCGCCTCGGCCACCTCACTCGCTGTCAGCGGCTCGGCGTAATCCTCACGGTCCTGGAAGATCGTCGTGACGTCCTCGACGGTGTACTCCGTGTCGCGGCCTGGTCCGCTCATGGGCCTCGATACGTGGGCCTGCTATTTATTTCTCACGTAGGAATCTGATTGTCGGGGTCCGTTGATCTCCTTCGGGTGTCTCTCGTGTCACACAGCCGTCTGCCCAAGCGTTTAACCGCCCGCTCCTCTGATCCGGGGCCATGAACGCGGGCGGGCGGACCTGGCTCGGCGTCGATGTCGGCGGCACGTTCACTGACGTGGTACTGATCGTCGACGGCACGCTCACGACAGCCAAGGTCCCGACGACGGACGAGCAAAGCGAGGGCGTCATCGACGGGATCGAGACGGCGTGTGCGGCAGCCGGGATCGAGTTGGCGGCCGTCGATCGGCTCCGACACGCGACGACGGCGGCCGTCAACGCGATGCTCGAAGGGGAGGGGGCGAAGACGGCGCTGGTCACGACCGAAGGGTTTGCGGATGTCCTCGAGATCGGCCGCCAGGATCGCCCGTCGCTGTACGACCTCGATGTGGGCAAGCCGGACCCGCTCGTCCCGTCCGACCGACGCTTCGAGATCGAGGAGCGTGCGACGCCGAACGGTATCGAGCGTGCCGTCGATCCAGACGCGCCACGAGAACTCGCCGATTCGATTCCCGAAGAGGTCGAAAGCGTCGCCGTGTGCCTGCTGCACGCCTACGCCCACCCCGACAACGAGCGGCGAGTCGCCGCCGCGTTGGACCAGCACGGCGACTGGTCGATCTCGACGAGCCACGAGGTGCTCTCTACCTTCCGGGAGTACGAGCGGACAGCCACTACCGTCGCGGACGCCTCCGTGACGCCAGTCATCGACGAGTATCTGGGCCGGTTGGCCGATCAGGCACGCGAGCGTGAACTGCCCGCTCCGCGTGTCATGCAATCGAACGGGGGGATCGCCGACGCGGCGACTGTCCGTGAGCACGCCGTGACGACGCTGTTGTCGGGTCCGGCGGCAGGGGTCGTCGGTGCGTCGACTGTCGCGAATGCCGATCGGCTGGTCACCTTCGACATGGGCGGGACCTCGGCGGACGTGGGCCTGGTCACCGACGGTACGGCGGCCAGAACCACCGACGCGACGGTCGCCGAGCGCCCGGTCGGCGTGCCAATGGTCGACGTCGAGACGGTTGGGGCGGGCGGCGGCAGTATCGGCTGGGTGGACGCGGGCGGGGCGCTCCGGGTCGGTCCACGATCCGCGGGTGCCGACCCCGGCCCGGCCTGCTACGGCCGCGGTGGCACTGCGCCGACAGTCACGGACGCTGCGCTCCAGCTGGGGTATCTCGGCGGCGGATCGCTGGGCGATCTCGAACTCGACGCCGACGCCGCCGAGGCCGTCCTCACCGACCTCGCCGCAGCGGCCGACCTTGCGGGGCCGGTGGAGGCGGCCCGGGGGGTCTATCGCGTCGCCAATGCGACGATGACGCGGACGATCCGGTCGGTGACCGTCGAGCGCGGTCACGATCCGCGGGTGTTCACACTCGTCGCCTTCGGCGGTGCGGGCCCGATGCACGCCGCTGCGCTGGCCGACCGGCTCGGGATCGAGCGCGTTCTCGTCCCAGCGGCCAGCGGCGTCCTCTCGGCGTTGGGCCTGCTCGCCGCCGACGAGACGCACGACGCTGCCCGCACCCACCGGAGACGCCTCTCGGCGGCCGACGTGGCGACGATCGAAGCGTGCTACGAGGAACTGGACGCAGCCGTCCGTTCGGACGCGAGCGACCCCGACCGTGCGACAATCGAACGGGAGGCTGACCTCCGGTATGCGGGCCAGAGCCACGAGGTGACTGTTCCCGCGACCGATCCCTTCGACCCGGCGGCGATGGGAGAGCGCTTTCACGCCGCTCACGAGCGGGTCCGCGGCTATCGCCTCGACGATGAGGCGGTCGAACTCCTCACGCTCCGGACGACCGCGCGGATCGACGGCGAGGACCCGCCGCTGTCGGGGCGGGAGAGTGGCGACACACGCCGGACGGTCAGAGACGTTTCCTTCGAGGGACGGTATCGAGAGACGCCGGTGCTGGCTCGCGAGGGCCTTTCCGCAGGGGGCGTCGTGGATGGGCCGGCCATCGTCGCGGGCGGGGAGAGTACGGTCGTCTTGCCGCCGGGATGGACGGCATCGGTCGACGAGCGCGGAACGCTCGTCCTGGACGGTGGTGTCGGCCGATGAGCGACGCTTTCGATGCGATCGAACTGGAGATCGTGCGCAACCAGCTAGAGGGCGTCGCCGAGGAGATGGGCGACGTGTTGATCCGCGGGGCGTATTCGCCGAACATCGCCGAGCGCCGGGACTGCTCGACGGCGATCTTCGACGCCGACGGCCGACTCGTTGCCCAGGCCGAACACATCCCGGTCCATCTCGGCGCGATGCCCGACGCCGTCGCCGCGGTGCGTGGCCGTGATCCTGACCCCGGCGACGTGTTCGTCCTGAACGATCCCTTCACCGGCGGGACCCACCTTCCGGACGTGACGATGGTCTCGCCGATCGTGGCCGAGGTGTCCGACACCGCGGAGTCGTCGAGCGGGCGGCGTCCACCCGACGGAGGCGATGAACTCGTCGCCTACGCCGCGTCGCGGGCTCACCACGCCGATGTCGGTGGGATGGCGCCCGGCAGCATGCCCGCCGGTGCGCGGGACGTCTATCAGGAGGGGTTGCGGATCCCGCCGACGCGACTCGTAACGGGCGGCGAGGTGCGCAACGAGGTCGAGGACCTGCTGCTGGCGAACGTCCGCAATCCCGCCGAGCGCCGTGCGGATCTGCGCGCCCAGCGGGCGGCCAACGAACGTGGCGCCGAACGGATCGGCGAGTTGCTCGCCGAACACGGAGAGAGACTCCTGACGGCGTTCGACGCGGTGATCGAGTACTCCCGCGAGCGAGTCGAGAGCGAGATCACTGCCCTGCCGGATGGCCGCTACGAGGCAAGAGACGTACTCGAGGGTGACGGAATCACCGACGCGGACGTCCCGATCGCGGTGACCGTGACGATCGACGGCGATCGTCTGGACGTGGACTTTTCGGAGACGGCCGAGCAGGTTTCTGGCAACGTCAACGCGCCGCTGTCGGTCGCAAAGAGTGCGGTTTACTTCGTCGTTCGGTGCGTGACAGACCCGGACGTGCCGCCGAACCAGGGTTGTTATGACCCGGTATCGGTCAGCGCCCCCTGTCGGATCGCTGTTGAACCCCGAGCTGCCGGCGGCCGTCGTTGGCGGCAACGTCGAGACCAGCCAGCGCGTCGCGGACGTGGTCTTTGCGGCGATCGGCGAGGCCGCGCCCGAACGCGTCCCGGCGGCCGGCCAGGGGACGATGAACAACCTCGTGATCGGCTCGCCGACGTTCACCTATTACGAGACGATCGGCGGTGGCGGGGGCGCGACGGCCGACACAGACGGCATGGACGGCGTCCAGGTCGGTATGACCAATACCGAGAACACGCCCGTCGAAGCCCTCGAAACGGCCTATCCGCTCCGGGTCGAGGCGTATTCGATCCGGCGCGAGAGCGGGGGCGACGGTGCCCACGAGGGTGGGGACGGGCTACGACGGTCGATCCGCCTGGAGAGCGCGGCGACCGTCTCGCTGCTGACCGAACGTCGCCGACACGCCCCGGACGGCCGGGCGGGTGGCGCGAGCGGGGCAGCGGGCCGGAACCTGATCGACGGTGAACCAGTCCCCGCGAAGACGACCCGCGAACTCCCGGCGGAGACCGTCATCACCATCTTGACGCCGGGTGGCGGCGGGTACGGACAGGGATAACACACAAAGTCGGCGCCAGCCAAGTCACGACCCGTATAACCGATCGTCGGACGGCCGGAATTCTGATGATTGGGGTACTCGCTGTCCTCGCGCTTACGTCGGCGGGAAGCAGGTCCGGGGTGAACTGTATTCGCGAAAAGGAGCGGTCAAACGTCGCCGCTGGACTCCGGGCAGTGAGGGTCTTGCCGGTCCCGGGGACGTCTTCCAGCGGGACGTTCCGCGACCGAGTACGCCCAGCAGGACGGTTTCGAGGAACTCCCGATCGGTGATAATCGCCGACTCGAGTTCCGCGAGGTGGCGATCGCAGGTCTCGCTCGCCTCGCTGTTATCCATGGGGTGTGGGGTCGCTGCCCGTCCTTTGTAGCTTCGAGAGATCGAAACGGATAAACACGGCACTGGAGTATGACCGAGTGAGCCGAGGTAGCCTAGCCTGGCCAAGGCGCCTGCCTCGAGAGCAGGTGTCCTCACGGACTCGGGAGTTCAAATCTCCCCCTCGGCGCTTCTCACGTCACAACCTCGCGAGAGCGTTTTATCGCTCTCGCGTCCGTGACAGCGTATCGTCGTCACGGGAGATTTGGATGAGAGAATCGAGCAAAGCGAGATTCGCGTAGTTCAAATCTCCCCCTCGGCGCTTCTCCTTCCGAACAGACGTGAGGAAGTTGTCCAACGCGGGAGTTTGAACGTTCGAGCGGGAGGTGAGCGACCACCGGGAGCGAACGGGAGTGAGTGGAGTTCAAATCTCCCCCTCGGCGTTTTTCGCGATTTCAATCCGTGAGCGACCGCATTGCGTGTCGCGAGCACTCGGTCGCGAAAACGGCACATGGAGATTTGAACGAGAGGGCACGCAGCCCGCGCAACGAAGTGAGCAGGACCGTGACCGCGTTGTTCAAATCGCTCCCTCGGCGTTTTCAATCCAGTACCGGCGAGTGTCCTCTATCGTTCCTGACAGTGCAGACAGTGCACTGTGACGAGTCGATCTAGCCGCTCACGTCAGGAGGAACACCAGGAGGCTGATCGTGACGACGACGACGACGAACAGCCCCGCCATGGCCGCGCCCATCGAGACGACGGCGTTGGCCGTACTCGCGAGCGTCTCGGTGCGGTCGTTGCCGAAGACCGTCACCTCGGACTGCTCGCTGGCCATCCCGGCCTCGACCGGTTCCAGATCTTCGAGTGCGTCTCCGACCAATTTGTCGATCAGCGTGACCAACTCATCCTCGGGGATGGCGTCCCCGACCTGGTTCTCGGCCTCGACGGTGTTGACGATGTGAGTATCCGAGGTCATCACTTCAAGCAGGTCGACGTCGTCGACGGTGTCGGTAATGCGCTCGCGTAGCCCCGGTTCCATGTTGTTGCCGTCAACGAGGACGTAGCCCGTCGAGTGACCGCCGACCTCGACGACGGCGACCCGAATGCCGAGCGGGCCGATCCCTTCCTGGGGGTCCCAGGGTGTTTCGTCGGCTGCGATACCGAGCCGAACCGGCGCTTGCTCGGCGTCTGCGAGGCGTTTGCCGAGGCGTTCGGCGCCGTGGATCAGGTCGAAAGAGCGCTCGCCACCCGGGACGACGTGGCCCAGATTTGGTCCGTCGAGACCGTTGTTACAGTTGTGGGCGTCGATCAGCAGGATATCATCCAGGTGTCCAGCGCGCGCCTCCGCGCGCGCCGAGAGCCCGACGGCGTACTCGATATCGTCAGCGAACCCGGGCGAGAAGGTGGTCGTCACCAGAGCGTCGTCGCCGAAGGCCTGTCCGGTCAGCGTTGCCTCGCCCTCCTCGAGTCGGTCGCCGGGGGTTGCTTTCTCCCCGTACTCGATTTTGTCCTGAGCGCGTTCGACCGCGTCGAGGATGGTTTGGACCTCACGTTCGGTGACGAGGTTGAAGTCGTGGCCGGCGGTGGCGTGGGGTGGAAAACCGAGTCCATCGGCCTCCTCGGCGACGCGCAGCGGCAGGTTTCCGCCGCCGATCTCGCCCATCGGCCCTGGATGGATCATCGGCAGCACGAAGCGGGCCTTCTCGGGACCGTCAGGGTGGCGGAACGAAAGCACCGTCACCGGGACCAGCGCCTCCTCGCCGATTTCCTCGAAGAAGCCTTCGAGTTCGCGCGAGCCTTCGGCGATGTGGCCGATGAATCCCCGGAGGAAGTCCAGGGCGCTCACGCCGAGGCTCCGTCGCCACGGCCGGTCGATCACGACCAGGAACAGCCAGACTGCACCGGCATAGAGGACACAGAGGACGACGAGCAAGGCGAAGTCCCCGGGGAGAACGACGAGCAACTCCGGCGGGGCCGCGTCCGGGCGCGAGAGATACGAACGCGTCAGTGGGCCGCCGATCTCGAGGTAGCGCATCGTTCCGCTGTAGACGAACAGGAGGACGGCGGCGACGCCGGTCTGGACGCTCGCGGGGATCGCTGCGACGGGGAGGCGGTGACGCGAGATCGCCATGACGATCAACAGCCGGAAGGCGAAGATCGCCGCCAGCGCGAACAACAAGGCGTTGAAGACGAATATCTGACCGAGCGGCGTGAAGACCGAGATCACGCTCGCTCCCATCAGCACACCGATGACGAGTAGTTCACAGCCGAGCGCGAGCAGCGATGCTCGATTGGGCGTCAGTTGACCGCCGAGCATTCGGTCGATCGGAGGCGTGAGGACACTGGCGACGAGTGTCGGAAAACCGATGTAAAAAATCCCCTGCCAGGCGTCCTCAAGGATGTACCGTGAGTCGAACGCTGCCAGGCCGGTGAGTGCGGCGATCAGCAGTGCGAAGGTGATCGAGGAGTACCATCGTGGCGCGCGGAAGATATACCGCGAGAGTCCAGCAAGATCTCCCTGCGTGGCCGTCATTGCTACGACTGGATCCCCCGATGGGGTTAAACCTGTCTCACCGCTGCTCACTCACAGACTGTGCGAAAGTTCTCGAAGACGGCTTGGCCCTCCTCGGTGTGGGCCACTTCGGGATGCCACTGGACGCCGTAGAGATCTCGGTCGGTGTCACTCATCGCCTCGACCGCACAGACGTCGGAGGTCGCCGTTCGCTGAAAGCCCGTCGGCACCTCTTTGACTTCGTCTGCGTGACTCGCCCACACGCGGGTTTCGGGCGCCAGCGAGCCAACGAGGGGATCGTCCTCTTCGAGGATCTCGACGGTCACGTCGGCGTAGCCACCGTACTCCCCGGCACCCACCGTGCCACCGAGTTCCGTGGCCATGAGTTGCATCCCGAGACAGATTCCGAGGATCGGTACGTCCAGATCGAGATACGTGGGGGAATTGCCGATCCGATCCATCGATGGTCCTCCCGAGAGCACGAGTCCGTCAGCGTCGATCTCTTCGGGGGGTGTCGTGTTCTCGATGAGGTCGACGTCGACGCCGATGTCGCGTAACGCCCGCTGTTCGAGGTGCGTGAACTGGCCGTGATTGTCGATCACGTCGATCCGGGTCATGGACGCCGATAGCGTCCTACCGGATAAATATCCCCGGAAACACCGGGCGTCCCGAGCGTACGCCGCTATGGCTCTAGAACCGTTCGTGACTGGTCGGCATGGCTCGACGCAATCGCAAGGTCACGACGCAGGTGTCCTCGGACTGCTCGAGTTCCAGTGTGCCGCCGAATCCCTCGACGATCCAGTTGACGAGCCACAGACCGAGTCCTTCGCTGTGCTGGAGTGGCGTTTCGGTCCCCGAGTTGAGGGGTTCGACTTCGGCGGCGGGGAGATGGCCGTTGACGTCGACGATCCGGACGACTGTCGACCTGGGACCGGGGTGTTCGACCTCGATCCGCAGAACCGTTTCGCTCCCGCCGTTGGCGATGGCCGTCTCGAATACGTTCTCGATCGCGGTTTCGAGCATCCAGTCGGCGCTGACCCACGCCGTCTCCGGGAAGTCGGTTTCGAAACGCACTCCGGGATGGGCTGCCCTGGTGGCCCGCACGCGGCGGTCGACGATCTCGACGGCGTCGATCGGATGACGGCGACGCCCTTCGCCGGTGACGGCGACCTCGATCTGTTGGGCCTGTTCGGACAGTTCCACCATCTCGTCTACCTTCCCGCGGATCGATCTGACGTGTACGCGTGCTGGTCCCGAAACCTCCGATTCGAGTTCGTCGAGTTGGCCGAGGATTACGGTCAGGTCGTTGCGAAGGTTGTGCCTGAGTGCCCGAGAGAGAACCTCCGTACTCTGGGTAAGCGTCCGCGTCGATCGCTCGAATTCCCGGACGATCCCGACGACGCCCCCACCGGTACCACCGATGACGATCGAACTGGCGAGCAGCGCCGACCCTGTCGACCCGAGGTCTGTGACAGCTCTCAATCCGACCAGGAGGTCCGTCACCGTTACCACGCCGATGCCGAGTCCCACGTGTGTCGCGACCCGCCAGACTTGTTCGCCCCGCAGTCGACACGACCGGAGCCAGACGCCGGTGGCAGTCAAACCGACCGCAGCGAGCAACCCGAGCACTGCAACCGTTGTCTCCGTGGTGGGTGTCCCACGATGGGTCAGGGCCGGGACGAAAAGTATGCCAAGGACGACACCCGTCCCCGTTACGTAGTTGATCCCGAGTGCTCGCTTTGTCGCTGTCATCCTCTCCACCTAGGTAGCGTCTCCGACGTGTCACTTAGGCATACGTCTGAAATTATCACATGTGAAAACTGCGTCGCTCGATACGCCCGACACTTTCCAATCCTCAGACATTCCGACCCCGTCGTTCACCCGTCCTTGCGCCGTTCGGCCGCCGACTCGAAGGCCAGCTCCGCGCGTTCCTGGCTTCGGCGTTCTTCCCGGGCAGCCAGTGCCGCGAGAGCAGGGGAGGCGGGATCATCCAGATTCGCCCAGGAGTCGTGAACCTTTGCGTGACACCATCGACAGAGGTAGACCGTGATCTCGTGGCTCACCTGGGCGTCCGTCTCGTCACCCGCAGTCGGGGTCGGACCGTCGGCCTGATCGGGTCTGCCGTCGGCATAGGAGAGGTGGTGCTCTTCGAGCAGCGGTCGGTCGTCGGTGTGGGCTGACCGTCGTTCTTCGAGTCCACACCGGACGCACTCCCGCTCGCGGTTGCGCGCCCGCATGTGCGGGCAGTCCTTCCAGTCCCACGGCCCCGACAACCCCGTCTCGTCCGGGTCGCCGACGACCGGACACTGGAACTCCCTCTCGCTCAATACCTCCGCAAAGTCCCGATCGCGATCGCCGTGTTCGACCGCGAACCGACAGCGGCCCTCGTCGGTGCAGTAGTCACATCGGTCGACGTACGCATAGGGATCGTCGACGCCGACGGTCGTCCCCGCGTCCGTCTTCTCCATGGCACTCCGGCTAAGACAAAGCCCTTCAAAAGCCCATCGGCGTCCCAAAGGCGTTAGTCCGCACCCACTGTAGGGTCCGACATGCGTGTCGTTCACGATCCGGCGGGGGACGGCGACGACGAAGGCGGGCGAACTGTCCTGGCGACCGACGTCGCCGTCGCGGACGACGCTCTGGCGAAGCTCCGTGGACTCCGGTTTCGATCGTCGCTCCCGGACGGGTTCGCACTCGTGTTTCCCTTCGAGGGGGTCGGCCGCCGGGACATCGACATGCTGTTCGTCCGGACGCCGATCGACGTGCTGTGGTTGGTCGAGGAACGTGTCGAGCGCGTCGATCGGCTTCGGCCGTGGCTCGGCTTCGGGCTGGCAAAAGCGGACTGCGTGATCGAGTTACCCCCCGGCGTCGCCGCCGATGTCTCGACTGGCGATCGCGTCTTTCTAGAGGATGACGGTGAGTGACTGTCGACCGGCCCGCGGACGCCGTTGTGTTCCGCCGGGACCAATATCTTCATCAATGTCGAGCACATTTCCGTGAGTACAATGTCGGAACACCCGACGAGCGAGGATAGAGGAAGTCGCCGCAAGGCGGCTGGGCGCGAAATTCTCCCAGCGTAGCGAGGACCGAATTTTGTCAGGACTGTTCGGCGAGCACCCGGCGACCCAGCCACTCGAATCGCTGACGAACGTCGGCCTGCTCGATACGACGCTTCGAGACGGTGAACAGGCACCCGGGGTATCGCTCTCGCCCGCGGAGAAAGCACACATTGCCCGCCGACTCGACGCCGCCGGCATCGACGTGATCGAGGCCGGTAGTGCCGTCACCGGGCCGGGCGAGCGCGAGACGATCCGCCGCGTGGCGGACCTCGACCTGGACGCGACGGTCACCAGTTTCGCCCGGAACGTCGAGAGCGACGTCGACCTCGCCTTGGACACCGGCGTCGACGGCATCCACCTGGTCGTCCCGGCCAGCGACCGCCACATCGAGGATAAAATCGGGACGACCCGCGAAGACGTGATCGCCGACACCGCCGAGCTGGTCGAGTACGCCGTCGATCACGACCTCTGGGTCGAGGTGATCGGCGAGGACGGCTCCCGCGCCGATCTGGACTTCCTCGAGGAGCTCATGCGTGAGGCTCTCGACGCCGGCGCCGATCGGGTCTGCTATGCCGACACCGTTGGGCATGCCACGCCCGACCGGACGCTGGATGTCGTCTCCCGACTCGCCCAACTGGGGCCGACGAGCACTCACACCCACGACGACCTCGGGCTGGCGGTCACCAACACCCTGGTCTCGCTCGCTGCGGGTGCCGATCTCGTCCACGGGACGATCAACGGCATCGGCGAGCGGGCCGGTAACGTCGCTTTAGAGGAGGTCGCCATCGCCTTAGATCACGGCTATGGCGTCGAGACGATGGATCTCACGCAGGTCCACGATCTCGCCCAGCTCATCGCCAACAAGACGGGCATCCCGCTGGCTCCCAACAAGGCCGTCGTCGGCGAGAACGCCTTCACCCACGAGAGCGGCATCCACACCGACGGCACGCTCAAGGACGAGTCGATGTACGAGCCTTACCCACCCGAGAAGGTGGGTCGGGAACGCCGCCTCGCGCTGGGCAAACATGCCGGCCGGGCTGGCGTGGCCGCGGCACTCGACGAGCACGACGTCGACGTTACCGACGCGGAGCTCGACGCCGTCTTCGAGCGTGTGAAGGAACTCGGGGAACGGGACAAGCGTGTCACTGACGCCGATCTACTCGCGATCGCCGAAGATGTCCAGGATCGCGATCGCGAGCGCCGGATCGAACTCGTCGACCTCAACACGGTCGCCGGGAGCGGCACCCCGACCGCGAGCATCCGCCTGTTGATCGATGGCGTCGAACGCAAAGAGGCCTCGGTCGGCGACGGCCCCGTCGACGCTGCGATGAACGCTGTCGAGGCCGCACTCGGTCACCACGTCGACTGGAGTCTCGATTCCTACCACGTCGATGCCATCACCGGCCAAACTGATGCTGTCGTCACCGTCGAAGTCGAGATGTCGAAAGGCGATCGCTCCGTGACTGTCGCTCGCAGTGACGCCGACATCACCAGGGCCTCCGTCGAGGCCATGGTCGAAGCCATCGACCGACTGGTCGAGACGGAGTCCGAACCGCTGGTCGCTGACGACTAGACTATCTTGCCCTGGAAGGTATATTCGCTAACGGACCTGAGCGTGAGTGGAAAGCCTGGATGTCCGGAGTCAACGTATTTCCCATCCGCTCGCCTCAGGGACGTGGACGATCAGTCTTCGTGTTTTGGCTTCGGCGCTGTACTGGTCTCGATTTCGGGTTCGACGCTCTGGACTTCGAATCGGGCGCCGCCGGATTCGCTTTCGACGGCTCGGATCGACCAGCCGTGAGCGTCGACGATGTTTTGGACGATCGCGAGGCCGAATCCCGTTCCGTTGTCACTGGTCGTATAGCCGCTTTGAAACACCTCGTTGCGCTCCTCCTCGGGAATCCCAGGGCCATCGTCAGCGACATAGAAGCCATCTTCGACCGTCCCGACCCAAATCGCGACGTCCGCTCCGGCGTGATCGATCGCATTCCGGTAGAGATTCTCGAACAACTGCGTGAGTCGGCTTCGATCGGCGTCGATCACCCCTGTTTCTCTCACTTCGAGCGTCGATCGTTTCGTCTCGACGGTCTCCCAGGCGTCGGCTGCGACCGTCGCAAGATCTACAGTGACCGTTTCGTCGACAGTCTGGCCCTGTTTTGCGAGCGTGAGCAAGTCTCCAATGAGGTTTTCTATCCGCTCGTGGGCGGTCTCGATCCGGTCGAGATATTTCTCGTCCCCGTGTACCCGCGCGAGTTCGAGATTCCCCGACGCAACGTTGAGTGGGTTCCGGAGGTCGTGACTGACCGCATTCGCGAACGCTTCGAGGTGGTCGTTGGTCCGCTCTAGTTCCTGTTCTCGTTGATGTCGCTCGGTCACGTCACGAGTGTGAACCACGAGGCCCTCAACGAAGGGGTTGCCGGTGAGGTCTCGGCCGATCGATTCGACGACCCGGACGGAGCCGTCCACGTCTTCGATCCGGTACTCGAAACGGACGATGTCGGTCTCAGTTTCGACAGTGTCGAGTGCCGTTTGCACCCGGTCGCGGTCGTCGGGATGGACGTACATGAGAATCGACGTTCCGAGTAGCGCCCCGGCGTCGTAGCCCAGTACCTGGTCGACCGACGGACTGACGTATTGGACCGTTCCGTCGGTATCGAGAACTGTGATAACGTCCGATGCGTTCTCGATGAGTGCCTGATACCGGTTCTCGATACGTCGACTGTCCGTCACGTCACGGATTGTCAGTAATCGACCGAGTCGGTCGTCGTCCCGGAGCGGTGCGAGACGCACGGTGTAGAACCGCTGTCCGTCGTCGGTCTCGATGACGATATCGTCGTGGGTTTGGCTCTCGGGGTCGGTGCGGGCAAACAGGTGTGCGACCTCCGGTAGTGCCGTCGTCGCCTGCATCCCGATCGCTTCTTCGTCGGCCAGTACGTGTGCCGCCGGGTTCAGATCGACGATTCGGTCGTCCTCGTCGAGGACAACGAACCCATCTCGCATGTTCTCGATGACGGTCGAACGGCCGATCGGAACGACATCAAGCAGCTGAAAGCGAAAGATAGCGTAGCCAACTGCCACTCCCGTAACGGTGAACCCTGTCGGCATCGTGAACAACACGTCCCAGGGCTGACCGCTGCCGTTCACAACGTTTGTCGCCAGCGGGGCGAGTACGCCGACCGTCAGCGCGACCGACTGGCGGCGATAGAGTCGGTCCGACGTCAGTATCATCCACAGGAACAGGCCAGCGCTGGCCAGAACCAGCGTATAGGAGTACAACAGATGGACGTAGTGGTACGCGCCGAAGGTGTATTCGAGGTAGGCCACCCCGTCGCTGGTCGTCGCCCTGACTATCTTGGTCCACATGAGGTCGTGCCACTGATCAGTCGCAGTTACCAACAGCGTCACGATTGGTTCGACGGCGAGTAGCGACACTGTCTCGCGGGTGAGCCACTGCTCGCGGCCCGTATAGGCTACCGCGAGGGCAAACCACGCGCCCGGGACGAGAACGATAGAGATCTGCTCGACGTGTAGCCACAACTCCATCCTGCCGGCAGTCGATGCGATATCACCAACTCCCGTAGTAAGTGTCCACCCCATTGTCCCCATCATCAGGACGCCGAACGCTGTGAGCGTCTTATTCGGCCCCCGGTGCCACCGTACCACAAACGCGTAGATCGCCAGCAGAAGCGAGACGCTCGCGGCGGCAAACGCAACTATGACGCGGAGTTCTTGCATTCGATTTCCTCTGTGACGCGATCGCTCGTGCCTCAGCAAGATCCAGGCCGACTGATCACGACAGCAGACCTGAAGGCTACTTTCCCTGTCGCTATTTCGCTTCCGCTATCGTTGCACCCTGGCTCATTGGTGGGGCAGTCCTTAGCGTTTGTCTTCTGAACGGGCGTTTGCGTGGGGAGTTTCGGCATAGATCACTGCGTTCACATACTGGGCCGGCCTAGCCGAGCGGTAATGTCTTGGTGGATCCTGTTCGTGGCAGGCCTGTTCGAAATTACCTGGGCGATCGGCCTCGAATACTCCGACGGACTCTCGAAACCACTGCCGACACTCGGAACGGCCTTCGCGCTCGTGATCAGCATGGTCTTGCTAGCCCAGGCTGTCAAAGAACTCCCCGTGGGGACTGCCTACGCAGTCTGGACCGGGATCGGGGCCGTCGGGACGGCTTCTCTGGGAATCGTCCTCTTCGACGAACCGGCCACGCTCGCACGGATCTTCTTCATCGGAACGATCGTCGTCGGGATTGTCGGCCTGCACCTCGTCTCCGGTGGCTCCTGATACTGGTGGCTATACGTTCGTAAAGATATCCGGCACACCGTCGTACCGGATCATTTCGAAATGTTATAGCCACCAGTATGAGACGGACTGTTCGATCTATCCCGTTCTCAGTCACTCGCCGGCCGCTTGCCGTCGAGAATAGCTGGTAGCTCCGCGAGGCCGTCGATCTCGTATTCGGGTGTGACCGAAAGTTCCGCGCTCTTGCGATGGGGTCGGCGGACGAACGCCGCGTCGATGCCGGCCGCGTGAGCCGCCTGGACGTCGGTTTCGCTGTCACCCACGTACAGCACGTCCGTGATTCCGAGGTCGTCGATAGCCCGCTCCAGATAGTAGGGTGCGGGTTTCTTCCGCCGGAGGCTCTCGACCGCTGGTCCTCGGCCATGGATCGTCTCGAAGTGCCCCGCGAGGTCGAAGGTCCGCAAGCCGAACTCGACGGTCGCCTGCTGGTTGGAACTCACGACTCCCATCGGACGCTCCAGCTCAGCAAGCGTCCCGATGTCCTCGTAGAGGCCTTTCTCCCCCCGGCGGATGGCGGCCTGCTGGCGTCTGGCCATCAGGCTATCGCGCTCGTGCCAGAAGCGACGGGGATCGAGGCCGTAGTGATCACAGACGGACTGCAGTTTCGGCACTGTGACCCCGATGCTCATCGCTTCGACGTGCTCAGCGGCGGGATCGTGGATACCGACCCGCTCGAAGGCCTCGCGGGCGGCGCGTCGATGGAGGTCCATCTCCGTTAGCTCCATCAGCACGCCGTCGTTGTCGAAGACGACGGCCTCGTACATACGCGAACGTAGTGGCTCCGCCGTCGAGAGCGTTCCGGTCGCGGCGGGTCCCATCGTAGTCGGCCGACGACGGTCTGTCCGGACAGTATTCTCTTATGAGCACACCCCTGAGTGGATGGTATGATCGAGGAGAGTGCGACGGCCCCTGACTTCTCGCTGCCGGGGATCGTCGACGGCCAACCGGCGTACTACAATCTGATGGATCCACTCCGGGAGGGGCGGGCGGCGCTTTTACTGTGGTATCCGGTTGATTTCGTGCCGACGATCACGCCGGATCTTCTCGCCGCCAGCGAGTGGCTCGACCGCGACGATCTGGTCGTCTGGGGAATCTCCTCGGACAGTCTGTTCGCTCACGAGGAGTACGCCGACACGCGAGGCATCGAAATCCCGCTTCTTGCCGACTCCCACGCTACGATCGCCGACGCATACGATGTCGTCCACGAGGAGTTTCGCGGTCACGCTGGTGTTCCCAAGCGGGCGGTGTTCGTCGTCGATCCCGACTGGACTGTTCGGTACGCCTGGAGTCGCGACGATCCGCTCTCGGCGCCAGCGGAGTCCCCGCTCGTCGGTGCGGCAGACGTGCTTACGTCGGTACTCGGAGAGTCAGTCGAGACACCGGATGTCACGTACGAGTGAGCGTGGCTGCGTTGGGGTGACGCTACGGAGTTCGACATCTTGGATATAGTAATCTACTCCACCGACGAGGTTCGAATCGGGATAGATGAAGGACACTGTCACGAGACTGGGGTTCGTCTGCGTGCAGAACGCGGGCCGAAGCCAGATGTCGACGGCTTTTGTCGAGCGGGAGCGGGCGCGCCGCGGCCTCGAAGACGAAGTCGAGATCGTCACCGGTGGGACTGATCCGGCCGAGGCAGTCCACGACGGCGTGGTCGAGACGATGGCCGAGGTCGGTATCGACCTCGCCGATCGGGTGCCCCAGGCGATATCGACGGCGGAACTCAACGAGTGTGACGTCGTGGTGACGATGGGCTGTTCGACGCTGGAACTCGACGCCGACGTCGCGGTTCGCGACTGGGCACTCCCCGATCCTGACGGGGAAGACCCCGAGCGCGTCCGTGAGATCCGCGAGCAGGTCGAGGCCAACGTCCGGGAACTGTTTGCGGATCTGTTCGGCTCGATCGAGTGATCGTCCCCGACGGCGTCACTCGAATTCCCGGATCACGTCGATGACGTCTTCGCCACACGCCGTCGGTCGGTAGGTCACGTAGTTGCCGTCGCGATCCGCGGTGACGAGGTCCGCCTCCTTCAGGACTTTGAGATGGTAGGAGAGTTTCGAGTATTCGATGTCGAAGATCGCGACGAGATCACAGACACACAGTTCCGATTCTCCGAGCAACCGCATGACGAGGACTCGGCGTTCGTCGGAGAGTGCCTCGAAAATGTTCATCGCGGCGTCGAGATCGCTCCCAGCGACGAGCGCTTGGAGCTCGGTCATCGTCTCGGGATCGACCCGATAGTCGTTCGACTGAGAGGACATTCGCGTGTCGGTGTCCAGGAGATCCAGACACAAATCAGTGTCTGCGCAGTGGCCGAGCGCCCCCGGCCAGTTCCGTCAGGCTGACTCGAAGATGTCGACGAGCCGGTCGATGTCTGGGATGTCGCCTTCAATCTCGATCTCGCCGTCGACGGCGACCGCGGGCGTGTGCATCACACCGCGATCGATAATCTCCATCTGCGCTTCGACCTTCTCGACGGTCGCGTCGACCCCGTCGAGTTCGTCGAGGGCTATTTCAACGTTCTGTGCGGTCTTCTGGCACCTGGGGCAGCCAGGGCCGATGACTTCGATTTGCATGGATTGGAGTGTGCATTGGTTCGAATTGGTTTGGTATCGATACCTCAGACGAGCACCAGGCCCCAGAGCAGGCCCGCCATGGTGGCCGCGACCGCCACGAGGCTGACGTACAGGGCCGTCCGCCTGGTGCCGATGGTCTTCCATATTACCAGCATGTTCGGCAGCGACAGCGACGGCCCGGCCAGCAGCAACGCCAGGGCAGGGCCGTCGGCCATCAGGCCGTTAGTGTACCCGAACAACGAGCCGACGATCGGCACTTCCAACAGCGTCGGCATGTACAGAATCGCGCCGATGGCCGATCCGAGTCCGGCCGACAGCACGGTCGTCTGGCCGAAAATCTCCCTGGTCAGCAGTCCGGGCGCGACCTGGTGGGCGACGAAGGTTTCGCCCCCGCTCGTGATCGTCTCTAGGGGACTCATTCCCTGGGCGATGGCCGCGATCGCACCGATGAGTCCGATGACGAACGTCCCAGCGATCAACAGCGGGAATATCGTCCGCGTGAAGAACCATGTCTCCTGGAACCACTCCTCGATCTCTTCGTGATCGAATTTGGCCCACAGCAGGTACCCGAGTACAGCAAACAGCGGCGCGAGCAGCGGTCCCTTGATTTCCCAGGTCAGCAGGCCGGTCGCGGCGATCAGCAGGATCGCAACCTGACTGCCGAAGAAGCCGGTAGTCACCCACGTCGGGCGACGGCCGGTTGCGTGTCCGCCGTCGGTCACCGCGGGTTGTGTTTCGGCGTTCTCGCCGTCCTCGCTCCCGAAGACGAAGGCCATCGTCAGGCCGATTGCGCCGGCCATCGTCACCGCGAAAACGGCTCGTGCGCCACCGAGTGGAAGGCTGAGTGCACTCGCGGTAAACACGATTGCGAGTACATTGATGGCTGGCCCCGAGAAGAGAAAGGCCGTCGCAGGACCGATCCCCGCGCCCTTCTTGTAGAGTCCAGCGAACATCGGCAGGATCGTGCAACTACACACCGCCAGCGCCACGCCAGCGACCGACGCCATCGAGTAGGCGTGCAGTTTTGGCGCGTCCCCACTCAGGTACTGCCTGACGAAATGGTCCGAGAGGACTGCTGAGATTCCTCCAGCGATGAAAAACGCCGGAACCAGGCACGTGATTACGTGCAGCGTCAAGTATGACAGGGTCTCGTCGATCCCTGCTCGGAGTACTTCGACGAGGAGTTCGACCGACGTCACTGTCCAATCACCATTTCAAATAGAGTTAGAATCGTCCTGGAGCATAGGACTTTCGGTTTAAAATAATATTGAAACAGCTGCTGTCCGATCGGGAATACACTGTACCCTAACGTCGGATGAGTATCGTCAGAAATCGAATTCGTCGCGCTCGTCGGGGTCCTCGGGATCGTCGGCCCGCAGATCGGAGGGATCGAGTGCATCGGGATCGTCGACATCGAGGTCTTGCTCGTTATCCGGTTCGAACGCTTCGGGCGGACGACCGGCCTCGTCGATCACTTCGTCGCTGACGACGACCGGGCAGTCCTCTCGAAGAGCGATCGCGATCCCGTCGCTGGGGCGGGCGTCGAAGACCGCGTTCTTTCGGGATCCGTCGACGTACTGCTCGGCATCGATCTTCGCGTAGAAGGTCCCATCCGAGAGGTCGTCGATCCGGACCCGGTCGATCGCGGCGCCGAACTCGGAGATCATCTCGATCAGCAGATCGTGCGTCAGGGGCCGCTCGAAGGGCTCGCTTTCGATGGCGAGTTGCATCGACTGGGCCTGGTCACCGCTGACGAAAATGGGGACGAGTTGCTCGCGGGCGCGCAGTAGGACCACCGGCGCCCCCGCGCCGTCATCGCCGACGCCGACGCCGACCCCCTCGATCGTCGCTTGGTGTTCCATGGCCCCAGGTTGGGCGTGCGAGGTGAAAAGCACTCCCCTGACCCACGCTCGATCGAGACCGAGACAGGATCGATCCCGCCGACGGCGGAACTATACCTGCCTCATCGCTTCCCGTCTGGCCCCCGTTTCCGCTGTCATCGTCTTTTTGTCCGCCGGCCACCAAGGAAACTCGATGAGCGATCTCGTTCCGGAGCGCGAGTACGACCGTGGACAGGCACTGAAAGCGGTGCTCCCGTTTCTCGCGCTTGGCCTCGCGGACCTCCTTTTGCTCCTGTTCTGGGGACTCGATCCACTCTGGGGGTTCATGATACTCCCGCCGATCCTGTTCATCAGCGTCCTCGCCTGGATCGGCTTCCGAACGGGATTCATCGGCGATCGTACCCAGGATCGTGCCGCCCCACTCGAGGACAGTCGCTGATTTATCCGGAGAAAAGATCGTCGACTGCCGGATCCTCACCCGGACAGAAGGTCATCCACCGCCGAACGCGCGGCCAGCGCGGCGTCGTCGGCGACCTGTTCCGAGTCGGCTCTCCCCTCCGGCGCGTCGAGATAGATATCGACTTCGAGTGTGTCGTTCTCGAAGGTCACCGCCACGTCCAGATCTGCGACTGTCGAGCGATCGAACCGAGAGAAGACGACATCCTCGGCAGCTTCAGCGGCAGTCTGGACGACAGTCTCGTCGCTGGGTTCGGCGGTCTCCTCTTCGGTCATGCCCCGCCGGCGCCCGGACCGACGTCGGGGCCGCCGCCGAGGGCACCGCCGCCGCCCCCGAGCATCTCCTGGAGTTCGCCCTGGAGTTCCTCGAACTGCTCTTCGACGCGCTGCTCCTGTTTCTCGAGGGTCTCGACGCGGACCTCGAGGTTGTCGACCTTCTCGGAGAGGTCGTCTTCGGCCTCGTCGTAGTCGGTCTCGACGAGGAGTTCGCCGACTTCCCGGTACATCCCGGTGTCGGGATCGACGTCCTCGAGGGTATCGAGGGCGTTTTGGGCCTCAGTTAGCTGGGTCTCGGCCTGCTGTTTCTGCTGGGCGACCTGCTGGGCCGTTTCCTGGAGGTCCTGCAACTCTTCGAGTTTCTCTTGTGCTTCAGGTGGCAGATTTCCCTGCATATCCCTTGAGTCGGGATCCGTACTGAAAAACCCACTCTTTGGCAGCGACCGTGACGTCATGATTTCATCGCCCGTTTCGATCGTTTCGCTGATGCGTGACTGTCCTGGCGACCGCGCCACCGAGCCCGCCAAGGAGGATCGGATACAGGATCCCCGCCAGGAGGACCCCCCAGAGCGGATCCGGACTGACCGACCCACTCGCGGACAGGCTGCCGTAACTGACCGTGATGTCCCACGCCGTCACGACCACGCCTGCCACCGCGAGCGTGGCGTATCCCACCGCGACCGAACTCCCTGTGAGGATGGCACCCCGAAGGTCGGGAGCGGACCCAACGAACGCGAGCACGAACCCCGCCGCCAGGAGCGTCACGATCGGCACGAGCACGAACCACCGCTCCCAGAGGATTCCCTCTGTAAGCGGGAGTCTTCCTGTCCTCGATCGTCCCAGCCCTGACACTTCCAGCATTACGTCGACGTTGTGGGCCGCATAATAGAGCCATCCCACGACCTGCCAAACTCCGGGTGGATCGATCTGGATGCCCAGTTCTCCGAGACCGCCGATCGTCTCGATGTCGTCGGCACTCAGTGACCCGGCTGTCCGCAGGTAGATCACTGCGAACCCGACGAGGTGCGCGGCCACCCCGCCGACGAACCCCGAAGCAACCGTTCGATACGGGCGGCTCCCGTGCCGCCAGTACCCCGCCGTCATGTGCTGGGACAGGTCGAACCACCGCATAAAACTGCCGACCGAGGACCCAGATTCGACTGTCAGATACAGAGACGACCTCTCTCAGCGGTCCGATAGCCACAGGACCGTCCTCAATCGGGTGGATGGGCGTCCTTGAGCTGTTCACTGGCCGGATGAACCGCCCCAGATTCCTCGGCGACGGCGACGAGTCCCGTCCACGTGTTCAGCCCGGCGCGAAGTGCGATCAGGTCCGCCGCCTCGACGGTCAGCGTCAGCGTGTTGTCTACCCGGCCGATCCGCGTCCGCGTCCGGTCGCCACCGATCTCGCCGATTTCTCGAGCCACACTGCGCTCGACGAGGCGGGCGCTGTCGGGGTCAGAATACTCGAAGGTGAGAACTGCTTCGTGGTCCATCCGACTGGAACCGTCTTACTGGACGCCGATCTCTTTGACGTCGCGGGAACGCTCCTTCAGCAGGACCCGGTGCCCACAATAGGGACAGCGGACGCCGCCGTACTCGTCGAGTTCGACGTCGCGTTTGCAGCGCGAGCACTTGTAGGCCATGTCACTCCTCCTCTGTGGTCTCGGCCAGTGCCGCGCGGATCGACCGCTCGGCGGTCCGGCCACCCGGAGTCTGGGGACTGTAGGCGCCGCCCGTGAACGTGTAGCCGCAGTAGCCACACTCCCAGACGCCCGTTCCCTGCCGCGAGACACGCTCCTCGCCGCACTCGGGACACTCGTGTTCGTCGCGCATGTTCTCCTCGATCTCGGCGACGCGACGTCGGGCGACCCGCCCGTAGCGCGCGCCGAACCGGCCGGCGCTGCCGGTCTCTCCTCGTTCGGCCATAGTACTATCTGATCACGCGAGCGCGCCCATAAACCTGTTGAGTTCGGCCCAAATCCGTACACGATCACCTGTTGAATCGCGCCCCAGATCCGTATCCGACCACCTGTTGAACCGTGGCCGGATTCCAACCCGGCTCGTGACCCATCACTCCGCCAGGTCGGCCTCCCGCAACGCCTCGTTGAGGTCAGCCCGGACGTGTTCGCCGAGTTCTCGATCGCCTGCAGTCGTGACGACGCGGTTCTCCTGGACGCTGGAGCCGTCCCGGATCAGGAGTCGGACGTTGCCGCCCTGATCGGCTCGGGTCGCTTTCGCACGGACGCCGCCACGAGCGCTCGACCCGCTCGCATCGATCGGTCCCGGGATAATCTTCTTGACGTGGGGGTGGCCGGCAACCGTCTCGATCGCTCGTTTGCCGTCTCGATCGCCGATCAACGTCGAGTGGGTGCCGCCGATCTTCTCGGCCGCGCTGGCCTCGACGACTTCCAGGGCGGGTTCTCCGCGGCGCTCGATCACCCGCTCGACTGGATCATTGCCTTCGACGCGGTAACACTCGTAATGCAACTGCGCGCGCACGGCATCGATGACCGTCCGATCGCCCGTGACGTACACTTCTTCGGGGCGCTTGCGGTGGACTTCGTCGACGATCTGGCCGGCGAAGTTCCGTAGTTCGACGCCGTTCAACTCCCCCGTCTCCGGAGTCGTCGTGACGACGCGTCGCCCGAGGATCTCTTCGTCGTCGATCGTCGTCACTCGGGCGCGCTCTCGGTCGAGTTCCAGAACTACCACGTCGGCATTGGCCGTGTGACATACCAGGCAGTAATCGCCCGGGCGGTCGAGTTCCGCGGCGCATTGCCGACACTGCATTCTTCCGGCTCTCGGGGCTCGTGCCGAATAAGCGGGACGATCCGCGAATGTAGCTCAACCGCGAGCGACTATCGATACGCCTCGAACTCCTCGCCGAAGACGAGGAAATAACCGGTCCCGATGACACCGATTACGGCAGCGAGCGTGAAGGCGATTTCCGGACTCACGTAATCCCAGAGGTACCCGCCGATGGCGGCACTCGGGATCACGACCAGGTTCCGGACGAGGTAGTACGTCCCGGTGACCCGACCGCCCGCATCGGCCTCGGCCGGGCCGACGATCAGCGCTTTGTGGGAGGGCAAGCCGGCGAATCGGAGCCCCGAAAAGGCGAAGACGGCGACCATCGCCGTCGCGGTCGCCGGCGCGTTGATGAGGACGACCGGAAAGATCGCATACACCGCAAAACCGAGCGCGACGACGGGCTTGAGGCCGACGTACTCGGCAGCCTTCGCTGCCGGGGCCATCACGAGCAGCGCGACCAGCATCTCGACGCCCAGCAGGATGCCGAAAAAGGCCGCTGGAGAGAGATCGACCGCATAGGAGAATCCGCCCACAGATAGCGTCGTCTCTAGACCCACTTCGGACAAACGTGTGACCACGAGCACGAAGAAGACATAGACCATGCCGTTGGCAAAGCGGACCAGCGTGTCGCCGACCAACAGCGGCCGGAGTGCCGCCGGCATCTCTCGTAAGTCCGCCCGGATCTGTTCGATCCCGGCGAAAGAATCGCCGACCGTGTCCTCGCTCGCGTCGTAAAGGACGTGCTGGACGAGTGTTCCGACCGCGCCGAAGACGACCGCCACCGCGAGGACGTACTGGAAACTCACCGTGAACTCGGGGTGGAGTCCGATCAGAACGGCCGCGAGCACCGGCCCGACGAGAAAGGCCACCCGGCGGAAGGTCTCCGTGCTTGCGAACCCGGCCGCCAGTCGTGAGGGCTCGGTCGCTTGCTTGACGACCGCAAACGTCGCCCCCAGGCCGAAGGACTTCCAGGCCTGGGCCAGCAGCAGACCGACGAAGATCCACACCCAGGGTTCGATCGTGACGCCGGCGATGGTGAACGCATCGAACTGCCCGGCGACCAGCCAGATGGCAAAGCCAAGCGTCGAGAGAAAGCCAAACAGCGTCAGTGCGTACCGCGATCCGATCCGATCGGAGATAGCGCCACCGGGATACGGGAACACCGCCGAGATGATATTCCCGAACGTACCATAGAGGCCGACGACGAACCCCGAAGCGCCCAGTGCAGTCATGTACTCGGGGAGGTAGCGGCTGGTCATCTGAAAGCCCAGGCTGAACGCGAACATCGCAAGCGAGAGCACGAGGACGTCCCGTCGGAGCGCGAAAAACGATCGGAAGGCGTCAATCGGGCCTGCGGTCTCGGCCTGTTCGTCCGGCATATGTCAGTTTCCGACGCCGGTCGCCTAAATTCTTGTCCAGCGATACCTGTCTTCGGTCTCTCTGCTCGACAACCGATACGTCCATCTGATCCGAGGATTCACTAACTTGCCGATAGATCCTTTGAGAATGCTCCACCCGTCTCGAGCAGTATCGCTGGCGTATCTCTGCCTCGGCGTCCTCCTGGCGGTGTGGGGTGCCGTAAGCGTCGGTGAGTCCACTCTCGGTGGCGCGATGGTGCTGGTCGGCGGAATCGTCCTCCTGGTGAGCAGTCTCTATGGACTCGTTCGCTACGAGATCAATCCGATCGTCACTGAATACGGACTACAAACGTACGCACTGCTGGCCGGCGCGGCGATCTTCGCCCTGGGTGTCGTTGTCCAACTGATCGTGACCTGAACAGGGACCGAACACGGTGGAGAGCCACGGCCCCGGTGGCGGCTTGTCGAACCACTCTTTCCGGTCTCAGTGCACCCGACGGCATGGACCACCTCCGAGGCCGTTCACGTCATCGTTCGGGTCGCGGCGCGCCCTCGTAGCGTTCGATTTCGTCGGTCTTCTCCACGCGATCGTAGATCTCCCCCAGCGTGTCTTCGCCCCGAAGCAGTTTGTGCTCCTCTAAGAACGCCCGACCGTCCTCGCTGAGTCCGTAGAACTTGTAGGGGCGGTCGTTGCGCCGCCGATCCTCGCCCAAGAACACTTCTTCGACGATCCCGGCGTCGACGAGTGCTTCGAGGTGCTGGCGGATCGTCGTCCGACTCTTGCTCGGGTTGACGTAGTCGAGTTCCTTCAGCGTCGGCAATCCGTCAGGATGGCCCAAGATGCCCTGCAGTAGCGAGAATCGTGTCTCCTGGGTACGTTGAGCCGGCTCCGGATGGTTTCGAGGTCGCTGGGTGGCTCTTCCATATTCTTGTGTTCAACTGATTCGTCTAAGACCGTTTCGCTCCAATACGAATCGTCTTGAGGAGACATAGAGGAACAGGCCTTACGCACAGACCACGGTCTCAATACTTGGAAATCCACCTGGCGAAACGAGTCCTCTTAGAGGTCCGCGGGATCTGCCTTCGTGATCTCTCGGAGGACGACCGTCGCGTACGACCCTTTCGGGAGCGCAAACGAGAGTGTCAGTGGATCGTGCTCGACGGAGACGTCAGTCCGGAGCAAGATCGCCCGTCGCGTCCCCTTCGAGTGGAACTCGCCCGGCAAATCGAAGTCCGCAGGATTGATTCCCAACTCGTCGAAGACTGCCCGTTCGATCTCACCCGGTTCGCCATCCGCCAGTTCGGTTTTGGTCCCGAGCAGCGGTGCCGTGACGAACGCCCGCCCGCGTTCGCAGTGACGACGGATCGTCCCGACGTTCTCGGCGGTCACGCGCTGGGTCCGGTCGGTGTCCGGCAGTGCAAGCCCGTCGGGGGCGTCGCTGTCGGCGAAACAGACCACGTCGCCAGCAACCGGCTCGTCGAATGGCAGCTCCCGATCTAAGCGTGCCGAGAGGATCCGGTTGAAAGCGTAGGATTGGGCGGCGTTGACGAACAGCCGCTGCAGATTCGTCGGGACGGTTTCCAGTGCCGCCCGGAAGTCTTCGGGTTCCTCGGCGCCGTTTTCGGCAAGTCGATGGCACATCGATCGCTCGTAGCCAAGGCGATTCGGGAGCCGATCGAGTGCGCCCGCCCAGTCTTCAGTTTCCGCAACGAACGCTCTCGCTTCACGAGTATCCTCGCGCTCGCGCTCGTGTGGATTGCCGACGTAGGCGAGGACGGCGCCTTTCCAGTCGCCACGCGCGATGGCGAGGCCGACCTCGTGGGTGACCGGGCGCTCGCTGCCAAAGCGCTGCTGGCCGAAGTAGTTGGGAACGCCGATCCGGATCGATCCATCGTTGGCCTCGGTGCTATGTTCGTCGCCATCGCCGCCGAACGCAGCGAGTTCGTCCAGGATGGCATCGACCTGTTCCGGATCGTCCGGTTCGCTGATGCGGATCTCAAATTCGTTCCCTGCCAGATCTCCGAAGAGGATCGGCCGGCCGCTCCGACCGAGGATCTCGATCTCGACATCAGAGAGGTCGATTGCTTCGAGATTAGCGGGGTCGACCTTCGCGACGGAGAACAGCTGGGTCGTTCGGGCGTGCTTATCCTTTGTCCCGGCCCAGGAGACGCGTTCGCGGCTCATCCCCAGGTGATCCGAGAGGACACTCGCGAAGTCGTTTGTGTCCCAGCCCGACAGCGTCGTCCGGAAGACGACATGCGGGTACGCGCCGGGTTCGGCATCGATCGGCTCGACGTCGAAGGCCTCTCGCTCCCTGACGCCGAAGGCTGCGGGCTCGCGGCGGAGGTGGCCGCCGACGCCGTCGCTATCGCTGACGTAGTACTCCATCCCGACTGCCCGTTCGATGGGGTGTGCCTGGCGCATGTCGAGGGTTCGAACGTCATACAGTGTCCCCGGAAAAGAGCGTGCTGGTCTCCCGCCAGCGGTCTGATAAGGGGATCTAACGGCGGCTCGATCCGCTTAGATCGCGTCGTCGAGGTCGTCGAACTCCTCGATCTCGACGCCCTCGTCGGTGATCTCGGCGATCACGAGCCCGTTGCCGGAGCCAGTGTCGCGCTCGCTTGCGGCCTGGACCGCTTTCGCCGCGAGATCGCGTGCGTCCGCGATCGACATCTCGGTATCGTACTCGCCCTCGAGGGTCCCGTAGGCGAGTTGCATCCCGCTGCCGGTGACGGCGTAATCGTCCGCCATGACGCCGCCGGCTGGGTCGATCGTGTAGACCTGACTGCCCTCGTCGTCGACGCCACCCAGAATCGGGTGGATCGCAAAGAACGGCCCACCGCGGGCGAAGTTACCCGCCAGCGTCGCCAGCGCGTCGATGCTCATCGGATCGCCGTGACGCGTCTCATAGAGGCTGGCCTCCGAACGCAGCGTCCGGATGAACGACTGGGCGCCGCCGACGCTGCCGACCAGCGTCATGGCTGCCGTCGGGTGGATCTGCTCGACCTTGACGACGTTCTTGTTCGAGACGAACCGGCCGCCGAGACTCGCCCGACGGTCGGTCGCGATCACGACACCGTCCTCGGTTGCGAGGCCCACGGTCGTCGTGCCGGTCTTGGTCACGTTCTCCGCGTCGCCTTCGTCGGTCGCGATCGAGCCGAGTTCGGGCGCGTAGGGATCGGGTCGTCCGCTGTCGTGGGGGCTCAAGTTCAGATTGGGGTTCATTCGTCGTCACCTCCGAGCAGGTCGCGCTCTTCGAGGTGCTCCTCGATCACGTCCTGGCTCACGCCGAGGACACCCTCCTCGTCGACCGTCTGGAGGTCGACGCCGTCGGGATCGAGCCCGTCGTCGTTGGGCTCGGCAAGTCCCTCCAGGGCGAGGCCGACGCCCTGTTCGAGCGTCATACCGTCCTCGTAGTTGTCTTCGAAATATTCCTGAATCTCTTCGCGGCCGCCGCCGACTGCAAGTGCCGACCACTCGTAGGGGGTACCCGAGGGGTCGGTCTCGAAGAGTCGCGGCTCGCCGTCTTCCATCCCGCCGACGATCAGCGCGACGCCAAAGGGCCGCGCGCCACCGGTCTGGGTGAACTCTTGGATCGTGTCTGTGATTGCTTTCGTCAGTGACTCGACGCCCATCGGCTCGTCATAGCGCAGGCGATTGACCTGCGAGCGCCGGCGGGCGAAGTCGATGAGTTTGCGTGCGTCGGCCACATGGCCGGCCGACGCGATGGCGATGTGGTCGTCGATCTTGTGGGTCTTCTCGATGCTGTCACGTTCGATCAGCGGCGATCGAGCCTGCCGGTCGGCCGCCAGGACGACGCCCTCTTCGGTCCGAACGCCGACGCTCGCGCTGCCGCGCTTTACGGCTTCACGTGCGTACTCTACCTGGTACAGTCGGCCGTCCGGCGAGAAGATCGTGATCCCGCGATCGTAGGCCTGTTGTTGCTGGTTTCCTTGCATAGTCTCGTGCGTTCACTGCGAGTTAGGGCACGTGATACATAAAGGCTTCAGTAAGAGATAAATAGGGGGATTGAAAGCGGTCGAGCGATCGTGGTCAGTACAGCGAGAGGTCGCCGGTCACACGGTCGATCAGCTCGTCGCGGCCAGGCCCGACCGCCAGCGCCGAGACGGTGCCCGGTTCGAGTTGGGTGTGGCCGGCGTCCCGGACGATCGCGTGGGCGAGTCCCTCGCGTTCGGCGACGTCGGCGAGTTCGAACAGTTGGGACTCGCCGTCGGCCTGGAGGACGACCTTCTTTTGACCCTCGCTTTTCCACTCGCTTCGGTCCCGTCGGTCGGCGTCCTCGTAGGCCGAAAGCGAGGCGTGGGCGACCTGGGCGGCGAGTTTACCCTCGCCCATGTTCAGGTCGGCTCGGGCGACGATTGCCTGTTTCATGTCTCCACTGTCGAAGCGGACTCTCTTATCGCTACTCACTTCGAACGGCGTCGGCTGTCCGGTCGTCAATCAAAAGTAATTTTGTCTCCACCGACAAACGCGGGGGCTGTGTTCCCGCAACTGAAAGCGTTCGTCCTCCGCCCGGAGTCGTGGTTCCGACGCCGCACGAGCGACCTCCACGGCGCTCGCGCGCTCGTCATCGCCTTCCTCGTCGCTATGATCGTCACGCTCCAGGCCGGTGGGTTCCTGTGGCTGGTCTCCGAGCGGATGACCGGCACGATCACTCGGGACAACCCGGACCGACCGCCGGAGTGGATGTGTGACGACGGAGGGGACAGCCCGTTCTCCGGGACCGACATCGGGGAGACGGATGGCACGCCGGCAGGGTGTACCGAACCGAAACAGGAGACAGTCGAGATCGGGACCGTGGTCTGGCAGGAAGCGACCGGGGTATTGCCCACGCTGTTCGTCGGCATGCTGTTGCTCTGGCTGATCGGCGGCGTGGCGATACACCTGCTGATCGGCGGGATCGGAACCGAGGGGACCGTCGGCCAGACGCTCGAAGTCCTCGCCTGGTGTGGCGTCGTCCAGGTGGTGACCATCGCGATCGTGGTCCCGCTGTTGGTGCTCTCGTTGCCGGACGGAGCGCTCTCGGCGTCCGATCCGGAGGCGGTGCTGTCGGCGGTACGGGCGCTCGGGGTCGGACCGATCGGCATACTGACGACGGCGGTCAGCGTCGCTGGCACACTCTGGCAGTCGTACGTGCTTTTCGGCGGCCTCACCGCCGTTCACGAGGCCAGTCGCATCCACGCGGCGTCGGTGTCTGCCCTCTTTGCGATCGTCCTCCTGCTCACGGCTCTCACCTGATCTACGGGCGTTGGTCCCGTCCGAGGACCCGGCGTCCGGATCGGGAACTTTACCCTTTCGCCACTGCAGGATCGGTACATGATCCTCTCCGATGCGGACATTCTGCGACGACTGGAAGCGGGCGACCTCCGGATCGAACCGCTGGACGATCCGGAGTTACAGGTCCAGCCCGCGAGCGTCGACCTCCGACTCGGCCGGGAGTTCCTGGAATTTCAACACGCCAACATCCCCTGTATCCATCCCAACAGTGAGCAGGAGGTCGACGAATACGTCGAGGAGACCGTTGTCGACGAGGACAGTGAGTTCATTCTCCATCCCGGCGATTTCGTGCTGGGAACGACGAAAGAGCGCGTGGCCATCCCCGACGATCTCATCGCCCACGTCGAGGGTCGGTCCTCTCTGGGGCGTCTCGCGATCGTGGTCCACGCCACCGCAGGACTGTGCGATCCCGGGTTCGAGGGACGCATCACCCTCGAACTGTCGAACCTCGGCACTGCCCCAGTGGCACTCAGCCCGGACATGCGCATCTCGCAGTTGACTTTCACCGAACTGACCAGTCCGGCCGACCGGCCGTACGGCGAGGAACGCGGCTCGAAGTATCAGGGTCAGGAGGGCCCACAGGCGTCCCGCATTCAGGGAGACCGAGAATTTGGGGGCGACCAATGAAGTTCGTCGAGGAGATCGTCGTCGAGGAGTTCCTACCGACTTTCCGGTCGATGCTCGCCGAGCGCCTCAGGGATCGTGATCTGACCCAGCGGGAGGTCGCAGATCTGCTCGGGATCAGCCAGAGTGCCGTCTCGAAGTACGCCCACGGCGAGGTCGAGCGCAACGAGACGCTGCTGGCCGATCAGCGCCTCGCTGAGCTAGTCGACCGGCTGGCCGACGGACTGGCCGACGGCGAGATGAGCCGGGTCCAGGCACTGGCGGAGACAGAGGTGTTCGTCCGTCGACTGGAGGAGGGGGACCTGCTATCCCAACTCCACGAGGAAGCGTTCCCCCCACTTGCGGAACACGGCGGGCCGATCGCGATCCACGATCCCGAGAGCCGGGTCCGTCAGTCCGAGCGGGTTCGCTCGTCGGTCCGTCGAGGGCTCGGCATCTTAGAGAACACCAGCGGGTTCGCCGGCCTGATTCCGGCAGTCGGCTCGAACCTCGTGGAGTGTTTGCCCGAGGCGACGGGGATCGACGACGTGGCGGCCGTCCCGGGGCGCGTCCTCGACGTGAAGGGGCGGGCATCAGTCCCCGGCGACCCGGAGTTCGGCGTCAGCGAACACGTCGCAAGCGTGTTGCTGGCCGCCCGCGAGCGGGGCAACGACGCCCGGGCGATGCTAAACGTCGGCTACGAACCGACACTCATCGAGGCGCTGGAGGCGGAGGGATACACCACCGTCGAGTTCGATGCGGACGCCGATCTCGTGGCCGCGTTCGCGGATGCCGGTGACGACGTCGCTCAAGCGGATGTCCTCTATCAGGCCGGCGGGTTCGGCGTCGAACCGATCGTCTACCTGCTGGGAACCGATGCACCGGCTGTCGCCTCCCTCGCCCGAGACCTCGTCTGAAATGACTGATACCGGTCCGGTCCAGCGGTTCTACGATCGCTGGGCGGGCCCATACGATCTACTGGCGAGTGCGCCGCCTGTCCACGAGTGGCGCCGCCGCGGTATTGCTGCCCTCGATCTCGCGGCCGGCGAGACGGTCGTCGAGATGGGGTGTGGGACGGGTGTGAACCTGCCGTTGCTCCGTGAACGCGTCGGAGCTTCGGGACAGGTGATCGGACTCGACCTGGCGCCGGGGATGCTCGATCGCGCCCGCGACCGGATCGAACGTTGCGGTTGGAAGAATGTCTCTCTGGTTCGTGGCGACGCCGTGGAGTCGCCGATCGATGCCGATGTTGACGCCGTCTTCGCGTCGTTCGTCGTGGGGATGTTCGCCGACCCTGCGGGGGTGATCGAAACGTGGACGGAGCTTCTGTCGTCGGACGGCCGGATCGCATTGCTGGACGCCGCACCCTCTGATCGCCGGATCGCCCGTCCCTCGAACGTACTCTTTCGAGGCTTCACTCGCTGGTCCGCACCGTCGAGTCGGACGGCAGCCGCGTCGCCCGCCGTCCGTCTGGGCGAACGCGTCAAGACTGCCCACAGCCGGGTCGCCACGCTAACGTCCGAGAACCGACGGGAAACCTTTGGACTGGGATACCTGCGACTCGTGGCCGGCACGTGCTCGTGATCGTGCCTGGCAGCCGTGATCGTACCTGGCAGTATTGTTGGGCGTGTGTCGTCCGATCACTCCTGGCGATACAGTTCCGCGTGTCGGTCACAGAAGGGTGGATCGCGGAGCTGTGCCTCGATGACGCCCGGCTGGCGGTGTGGATTCGAGAGCCGACAGTCAGGCTCGTCACAGAACTCCTCGCCGGTCTTGAGGTAGTGGTAGGCCTGGAGGGCGTACCCGCACAGCGCCTCGGTCGTTCGGGGGTCGTCCGCGACCAGGAACTCGCCGTCGACTTCGTTTTCGAGAACCTCACGCGGGGGCGCATCCCCTGAGAGCATGGCGTGTTTCTGCTGTTGTTTGTAGTACTGCTCGGGTTTGGCTGGGGCTTCGTAGACGCCGGGAACGGACACGAGGGCGGGCTGTCCGAGGACGTTCACGCGCTTGTGCCAGCGCCCGTCGTGGTCGCCCCAGGTACCCACGACGCGGTCGAGCAAGGGGACGTGCAGGTGATCGAGACCGCACTCCTCGGTGGGCACTCGATCGTGGAGGGCACGCTGGACGGCCAGCCCGTCGTAGATGACGCCGCCCGCCCGCTCGGGACGTTCGAGCGCTCGCTCCTCGTAGCGAACGATCCCGAGCATCGTGTTGCCGGTCTCGGGAGCGTCGGGATCGAGTACCCGCGCCTCGGCGAAGTCCTCGGGAAGGGCCTCGTCGCCGAATTGCGAGAGGAACCGATCCCGGACGGCGACGGTCGCGTCGACGCGTCTGTCCAGCCACTCGGCGATCACGTCGGCGTCCGCCGGCGTCGTCGGCGCGCGATAGAGCGTGATCCGCTCGACCATGATTAGAATATGGTACCACCGGGTAAAGCGCCTTGTGGTACCGTGTTCGGTCACGTCCTGCTGGCACGAAGTTCGACCCCGATCAGTCACAGTCTGCGGCATGCGACCCGACGATGGAACGGTGGTCAGTCGTCAGCGGGTACCCGCGTCGTCATGTCGACGGGTTCGGCATCCACGCCGAGTTCGTCGAGTGCGATCTGTGCGCCGCGTTTGCCCGACAGGAGCATGGCACCGAAGGTCGGTCCCATCCGCGGGAGGCCATAGGTCGTCGCCGTCGCCATGCCAGTCGCGATGAGGCCGTCGTGGACGAGGCCCGTGTGCTCGACGACGGCGTCCTCGCTCTCGCCGACCCACATCGAGTCGTGGCCTGGCGAGTCGTGACCGGGCGCGCCATAGGAGTCGTCGCCTGTGTTGTCCATGCCGGCGTTGGTCTTCGAATCCTCGATGCCGGGCGCGTTCAGGACGCCCCGCTCGTCGAGTTTCTTGACAGCCATCGCGTCGTGGCCGGTCGCGTCGATCACGAGGTCTGCCTCGACGGCGATCGGGTCGACGCAGGTGATCTCCCGGGGCAGGGCGTGGACTGGCGTCCAGTTCATGACGATGCCGCCGACGCGATGATCCTCGCGGATCACGATGTCGGTGAACTCCGTCATGTTCTGCATCTTCGCGCCGGCGTCACAGGCGGCCTTGATCAGTCCTGAACAGGCCTCGGGGCCGTTGGCCACGTACAGTCCCTCACTGTCTTGTGACTGTTTGAAGTCGACGTTCAGATCTTCGAGCACCTGCTGTGCTGGATCCCGGACGGTGACCTTGTTCATGAGGAACCCGCCGAGCCAGAACCCGCCACCGAGGTAGTTGTTCTTCTCGACGACCATCGTCTGGATGCCCCGCTCGGCGAGTTCCTTGCTCGCCATCAGCCCTGATGGGCCGCCACCGACGATGATCACGTCGCTGTCGGAGAAGTTCATGAACTCCTCGGTCCATTCTTGGCCGATCGCACGTGTTACCTCTGCCTCGCCGACGTCACTGAACTGACTGAACTCTGAGCCGCTCATATCACTAGGTGGTACCACTGGATGAATAAAGTAGGTTTCGATGACGGAAACGTCTCTGAATACTCTTTTCGAACCGGTACCAGCGACGGCAGAGAACTCGTCTACTCGCCGACTCGCTTCTGTGCGAGGCCGAGCATTTGCGCCGTCGGAAGTTCCCAGCCGTAGTTGACCGCGAGCAGGCGCGTCCCGACGACCATCGCGGCACAGCCGGCGGCGGTGAGACTGGCCGACGTGTCCAGTACCGTCAGCAGCCAGTAGGTAGTCCCGCCCAGCACCGCACAGCTCGCGTAGAAGTCATCGAAGAGGATGAACGGCGACCGATCCAGCAACACGTCGGCGTAGGCTCCGCCGCCGGCGGCGTTGATGGTCGCAACCGTGACGATGCCGAATGCGTTGACACCCGCCTCGGTCGCGACGATCGCTCCCGCGGTGGCGAACGCTGCCAGGCCCACGGCGTCGGCGACGAGCGTGATCGGATGTTCGTCCGGCGATTCGAGTAGGACGCTCAGTCCCAGAGCCAACGTGACTCCAAGGACGCCCAGTCCCATCTCGCCGAGGTTCTGGAGAGCCAGGGGCGTCCGCCCGACGAGGACGTCCCGCGTTGTACCGCCGCCGAAGGCCGTCACCAACCCGACCACGCCGATGCCGAAGACGTCGAACTCTTCGCGAATACCTTTGGCCGCGCCGACCAGGGCGAACGCGACGAGGCCGACGGTGTTCATCACTGCGAAGGGGTCAAGCAGCGTGGCATCGAGGAGTTCGCCGAGCACTGACTACGCCCAGGGAGGCGGCCCCATTGAAGGCTCCGTTTCGGACGCTGACGGTCGCACTCGTCAGTAGCTGTGGCGTTTACCGTGGAAGTAGATCGCCTGCTGGTCTTCGCCGAGTGTCTCGCCTGTTTCGACGTCTTCGCCGGCGGTACACCGTCGGCGGTACTTCCGGAAGAACGAGAGTGGCGTCCCCGGGTAAAGGTCACTCCACTGGTCGCCGCGGGCGACGACAATCCGCCGATCGTATGGCTCGCCACAGATGGGACAGGTTTCCGAACCGCTTCGAGCGGAGGGCATTCGGGACCGGCTATGTTACGTACCGGACCCGATTGTCGGTTTCGAATCGTTTTACTTGCGCTACATGTACGTCATGCGTTGTCAGCGATGTCAGAGGAGGGGGCCGTGTCCTCGCCGACGACCGTCGAGATGTCGATGTTCTGGATGAGATCGACGAGTTCGACCAGCCGCGGGAAGGTGTAAATTGTCAGCGCGATGTCGCCCTCGCTCGCAGTGAGTTGTGAGTCGATCACGAACGCGATGTCCTCGTCGGGCCACCCGCCCATCTTGTCGACGATCCCGTCCGCCGGTCCGTAGGCGAACGAGGGCGTGGACATGCCGACCGTCGTGTCCAAGACGTTCGCCCAGCCGTCGATGTATCCGCTGGTCATGATGTTGCCGACCTCTTGGATCGCCGAGCGCTCCATGTCATTGAACCCCTCGCTCTCGTCGTCGCCTGCATCGCCGACGAGTAGCCCTGCCAGTTGTTTGGCTTCCTCCGGGCCGAGCATGAACAGGACGTACCCGTGGGGCGGTTCGGTGAGTTCGACGTAGATGCCCACCCGCTTTCCGTCACCCATGTGTGTCCGGACGTCCTCGATGTCGAGAAAGTTGATCTTCGAGACGGCGATCTCGGTCTCGACGCCGGCCATCTGATCGAGGTGGTCCGAGACCGTCTCGGAACCCTCTCTGGCTATCTTGTTGAAAAGGTCCAGTTTCCGCACGTCGACTTCGAGACTCATACGCCCCATTCCGGACGCGTCTACCTAAACACACCGGCTCTCGCGTCGATACCGGTGACTGGCAGGTCGGACGCTATTGCCCACCGATATTGACGTCGCCGCCCCTGATCGCTCGCTCGGCGGCCGCGAGTGTTTCGTTCGGGTCGAACTCGTCGACGATCGCTCGGAGTTCGGTCTCCGAGTGTCCCTGTAATTCGCGGGCGTAGGCTGTGACGTTCGGGACCGCCCGAATCACGTTGTCGACGATCGGAACGGCAGCCACCTGTGCCGACCGCGAGAGCGGGTTCAGATCGACGACGATCTCGGTCTTGCCTATCTCGCCCAGCGCCTCGGCGCGATCGCCGTCCTCCAGCGGGACCACGACTACGTCGGCGTCGCCGATCCCGTCGGCGTCCACTTTCGCACGCTCGTGGTCGATCCCCGGGATTCGTCCGTCGGCAGTCAGTCCCTTCACTTCACTGGCGCCATGCTCGTGGAGGTGCTCGGCGATCGCTTCGATCCGCTCTTCGGTCCGGTTGAACAGGTTCACCTCCAGGTCTGCGCCCGTCACCTCGGCGAGTTCGACGATTTCCTCGGGGACCAGTGCCGCGACGTTACCGTTCACCGAGAGGACGGGATGATCGGCCAGCAGGAGGTGGGCGGCCGCGGCCTGTTCGGCCCTCTCAGCGCTCTCGGTCGTTTGCTCGCCAAGTAAGTAATCGAAGGCTTCGCCGCGACCCTGGGCGATCAGACCCTGCTGACTGGTAATGCCCTTCTCGACGCCTTCTTCGATGCGGTGGCGAGTCAACAGCGACTCGTAGCGTGGGTGACTCTCCGGAACGTCCACGTCACTCATGGGTCCCGCTCGGGGTTCGCCGCTAAAAAACGTCGCTACTGCTCGCCCCCGTCCGGACCGTCAAGCTGTTTGCCCTGGCCTTCGCCGGCCTCGACCTCCAGTGTCGCACCGGTCGGATCGACCCGACAGACGTTGGGATCGTATCCGGCCTCGGAGAGGCCGGTGTCCAGCGCGAACACGGTCTCGCCGAGCATCGCCATCGAGGCCTCGCCGTTGGCTGCGGTCACGTCTTCGATCACGTTCCGGACCTCGGCGGTCAGCAGGTCAGCCTCGCGGGCGAACCGCCGTGAAGCGTACATGAACTGCTCGACTGTCGGTTCGCTCACCACCCGGGAGAGTGCATCGCCACCCGCCGCCGAGAGCCGGTCGGTGTCGCCACCGATCACGTCCGCCGTATCCAGCTCGTCGAGCGTGAGATACTCGACCGGCGGCCGAGCCGGGATCCCGTCTAGCTCGTTCGTCTGTGGCCCGCCGGCTTCCAGTCGAAGCACCATTCCCCCGCGGGCCTGTGCGACGACGTCTCCCAGTCCGGTCCCGGCTTGAACCTCCGCGCCGTGGGCAATCGTGACGAGTTCGCTCGTCGAGAGTTCGCTCTCGAAGACAGCGTTCGCCCCGAGCGCCGTTCCCAGTGCCATCGCACCCGAGACGCCGAAGCCGGACCCGAGCGGCAGGTCGGTCTCGCCGATCACCGTCGCCTCGACGCCGAGCGCCTCGAGTACCCGATCGACGGCCTCGATCTCGACGCCGATGTCTTCTAAGACGACCGTCGTCTCCTCGGCCGGCCGGACCGTCACCCGAACGCCGTCAGTGAGCGTCAGACCGCCGCCACGGGACCCCGTCGTCGTCGGGTCGTCGGTCCGTTCGACGGTGAAAAAGCCCGTGACGTGGCCCGGGACGAACGCCGTCGCCTCGCCAGTCATCGCGCTGACTTGCGGGCCCACCCGGTAGAATCCTTCGGGATGCGTCCGGGTCGTCGCCAGATTGTGTGTTTACGTTGTTGTCGTTCGGATACAATGCCGTCAGTCAGTGTTTGGTTGCCCGACGAGCAAAGGGCAGAGCTTGAATCCGTCGCGGACCTGTTGGCGGAGGATCGCAGTACGACCATCCGAAACGGCCTCTCGGACCTGCGGATCCGCGTCGGCGTCGAGCAGGCAGTGGTCGAAAGCCGTCTGTTGGAGACGCTTTTGGACGCGATAGTCGACGACCGAGCAGACGAGTCGCTGGACGCCGATCCGACGATCGGACTCGTGATAGACGATCGTCACTTGCGGACGATCGCTGATGGACTGGGCGCGACGGTGACCGAGACGTTCGGGACAGTGATCCGGGCCGCCAGCGAGGACAAATATCTCAAGATGACCCAGGCCAAACGGATCGTCCGCCGGATCGACAGTCATGGCCTGCACCTGACGGGCGAACTCCGCGCGCAGGCGATCGGCGATCTGTGACGGAAGGCACACAGACAAAACGTCTTCGTCAGGGACTCAACCGCTGGTGATCCTGCGAGACGGAAACGTCTCGCTGGCTCCCAACGTCTTCGTCAAGGACTCAGACGTTGGCGATCCCGCGGGAACAGGGCGATGCCAGGCATTGGTTGCAGTCGGCGCGGAGCGCCGACGACGCCGGAAGACGTCCCTGCTCGCCTCGCTCCGCTCGGCTGTGCGAGAGGTCGGCTTTGCCGACCTCTAGGAACGTGGCCGGCGCAGCCGGCCACGCGGGCTGTGACTTCTGAGCTCCCGCTCGTCAGGGACGGCTTCGCCCTACGGGCTCAGCCGTTGCCTGTCTCGCGGGAACAGCACTGCTTCGCGGATGTTTTCCAGGCCGAGCATCGTCATGACGAGGCGCTCGCCGCCAAGCCCCCAGCCGGCGTGGGGCGGCATGCCGTACTTGAACATCTTGGTGTAGTATTCGAAGGCCGACGGGTCCAGGCCCTGCTGTTCGAAGCCCTCGACGAGGTGGTCGTGGCGGTGTTCACGCTGGCCGCCGGAGACGAGTTCCATCGAGGGGTGCATCATGTCGAAACCCGTCGAGAGTTCGGGGTCGTCGTCGTGGTCTTTGATGTAGAAGGGCTTGATCTCGCTGGGCCAGTCGGTGATGAAGTAGTGCTCGCCGACGTCCTGGCCGAGGGCGTGTTCGGCCTCCGTCGAGAGATCGTCGCCCCAGACGAGTACGTCGTCGAGTTCGCCTGTCGCGTTGACCCGCTCGATGGCCTCCTCGTAAGTGAGTCGCGGGAAGTCGCCCTCGGGGACCGTGAACTCCTCGTCGAGGCCGAGGAGCTCGAGTTCTTCTGCACAGTTCTGTGCGACGCCCTCGTAGGCGGCTTTCACGACCGTCTCGCAGGCGTCCATCGCCTCGGTGTGGTCGTAGAACGCGGACTCGAAGTCGATCGAGGTGGCCTCGTTGAGGTGCCGGGGCGTGTTGTGCTCCTCGGCGCGGAAGATCGGGCCGATCTCGAAGACCCGTTCCAGGCCGGAACCGACCATCAGCTGCTTGAACAGCTGGGGGCTCTGGTTCATGAACGCCTCCTGACCGAAGTACGTGATCGGGAACAGCTCTGTCCCGCCTTCGGTCCCGGTCGCGACGATCTTGGGCGTGTTGATCTCCGTGGCATCCAGGCTGCGGAAGGCCTCCCGCACCGAGCGCAGGACTTCCGCGCGGATCTCGAAGATTGCCTTTATCTCGGGCTTGCGCAGGTCCAACGTTCGGTTGTCCAGCCGCGTCGGGAGTTCGGCGTCGACCTTCCCGGAGGGGTCGAGTGGCAGTTCGGGATCTGCAGGGGCGATCACCTCGATGTCGTCGGGCGAGATCTCGACGCCCGTTGGCGCGCGTTCCTCTTCTTCGACGTCACCCTCGACCCGGAGGACACTCTCGCGGTGGACGTCCAAGGCCGTCTCGACGAGGTCCTCTGCGAGGTTGTCCTTCTCGATTTTGACCTGGATTTTCCCGGTCGTGTCCCGGAGAATCAGGAAGGCGATCCCGCCGAGGTCCCGGATCTCGTGGACCCAGCCCGCGACGGTTGCAGTGTCACCCGGCTCGGCGTCAGCAGCGTACGTTCGATCGTGCATGTGCCAGAGCATTTTCGGGCCGGGGATTAAACTCCACGTATTCTCGCTCCCGGTCGGTCGCCATTCGATCAGGGGGTTCCATTCGCTTCCGATGACCACAACGTTTCTGTTCCGGGTCCCGAAACGGTCCCCAATGGCCGCTCACGAACTCGACGACCTCGACAGGGCGATCCTCTATGCGCTCCAGGACGACGCGCGCAAGATTTCGACGAGCACGATCGCCAAGCGCATGGATGTCGCGCCAAGTACCGTCCGGACCCGGATCAGCTGTCTCGAGGAAGACGGCGTCATCGCGGGCTATCACGCCGAGGTCGATTACGAGAGCACGGGATTGCAGTTACACACGCTGATCATCTGTACCGCACCCGTCCCCGACCGTGAGGAACTCGCTGAAGAGGCCCAGGAGGTCGACGGTGTCGTCGCCGTTCGCGAGGTGATGACCGGCGTCGGAAACATCCACATCGAGGCTGTTGGCCTGGACGGTGACGACCTGAGCCGGATCGGCCGCGAACTCGATGAGATCGGTCTCACTATCGAGGACGAGGACATCATCCGTAACGAATACGAGACGCCGTTCAAAGGGTTCGCCGTCGAAGACTAGCCGGTCGATCGCTCTCTGCTGACTGTTCTCGTCACAGTGTCGTGACCACGGACATCGGGCGATCGGTGCGAGCGGGGTCTCCGGAACTGCCCGGAAGTCGATTCCGGAGCTAGCTGTATATTGTCCTCTCCAAACAGATATTGGGAGTGAAACGGATACATTTGCCAGTATATTTTGACGGTGCGTCAATATAGACGACTAGTTTATGACGCTCCGTGAATTATAGTCGGATGTATGGAACACTACGATTCGGCTGTCGCGTCCAATCGCGGAACTGTATCGCTTATCGAACCGTCGGGCCTGCCAGGAGCGTGCTCGCCAGGATGACCGAAACAGCAGCGGAACCGAGTGAGGTCATCGTCGTCGGCACGACGAGCGATGTCAGAGTGCTGGCCGAAGAACTCGCCGAGTCACGACCCGTCGCCTTCGTCACGGATCGTCGGAAGCAACACCGACTGGCCGACCGGGCCGGACTTTCGACGCACGTAACGTCGCTCGATGCCGGTCTTGGCGACGAGAAACTGTCGGGTGACGTTGCGATCGTCGCGACCGATCGGGATTCGACGAACCTGCTCATCGCTCAGCACTTCCGCGTCGGCCACGACGTCGATACCGTCATCGTTCGCGTCAACGACGCGGCCAGAGAAGGTGCCTTTGAGGGAATTGCGACGGAAACAATCACTCCAGTCGATCTGTACGACCGGACCGTACAGGAGACGCTGGAGATCCGCTAATTCACGATGCCGAAAGAACTCGAACGGGATCTCGGATTACTCTCCGTACTGGCGATAAGTATCGGCGCGATGGTCGGCAGTGGCATCTTTATCCTGCCGGCGCTCGCACTGAAAATGGCCGGCCCGGCGGTGGTGCTGGCGTACATTCTGGCCGCGCTGGTTGTTCTTCCGGCCGCTCTCAGCAAGGCCGAGATGGCGACTGCGATGCCGGAGGCAGGCGGAACGTACCTTTACATCGAACGCGGGATGGGGCCGCTACTGGGAACGATCGCGGGCATCGGAACCTGGTTCGCCCTCTCGTTTAAGGGTGCCTTGGCACTCGTTGGTGGCGTCCCGTACCTGCTGTTATACTTCGAGTTGCCGATAAAGCCGGTTGCACTTGCCCTCGCGGCGGTACTCATCCTCGTGAACCTCCTCGGGGCCAAACAAACCGGTCGCCTACAGGTCATCATCGTCGGGATCATGCTCGCAGCGATGGCCTGGTTCGTCGGTGGAAGCCTCGGATCGGTCCAGGGCGCCTCCTTCGAGGGGTTCCTGGGATCGGGAGCCGGCGGTATTCTCGAGGCGACCGGGTTCGTCTTCGTCTCCTATGCGGGAGTGACGAAGATCGCGAGCGTCGCTGAGGAGATCGAGGATCCTGATCGGATCATTCCTCGGGGGATGATCTGGTCGCTTGGCTTCACCACGCTGCTGTACGTGCTCGTCGTGGCGGTGATCGTCGGCGTCGATCCGGCGGGGATCGTCGGATCGAACACGCCCGTGGCCGACGTGGCCGAAGCGACCATGTCCACGCCCGGCGTCATTGCGGTGGTCCTCGCCGCGATCTTCGCATTGATCAGTACAGCAAACGCCGGATTACTCTCCTCCTCGCGATACCCCTTCGCGATGAGCCGAGACGACCTCGCGCCGCCGACGTTCGCCAAAGTCAGCGAGCGGTTTGGAACGCCGATCACGGCCATCACGCTGACCGGCCTAGTCATGCTAGCGCTGATCGCGTTCGTCCCGATCATGGACATCGCCAAACTCGCGAGCGCGTTCCAGATCCTCGTGTTCGTCCTGATCAACGTGGCACTGGTCGCGTTCCGGGAGAGCGACATCGCTTACGACCCCAGTTACGAGTCGCCGCTGTACCCCTGGCTGCAGGGCTTCGGCGTCCTGGGTGGTCTCGTCTTGCTCACCCAGATGGGGCTGATCCCGTTCGTCGGTGCGATCGCGATCATCGTCGGCAGCGTCGGCTGGTACTTCGCGTACGCCCATCGCAACGTCGCCCGCGAAGGCGCACTCACTGACGCGATCCGGCGTGGCATCGACCGCCGGGCCGTCGAGGAAACCCGATCGGTCTGTCACGACGCCGACGAGTCGGATGTCCTCGTGGCCCTCACCGAGGATACCACGGCGGCCGCCGAGGAACGGCTACTTGACGTGGCGATCCCGGTCGCTCGCGCCCGGAACGGGAGTGTTACCGTCGTCCAGTTCGATCAGGTGCCCGACCAGACGCCGCTGTCGTACGCCGAGTCGACGCTCTCGGAGGCTGATCAGGTGTTCGAGGAACGGACGGCTGCGCTCGCAGAGAACGCAGGTGTCCCCGTCGAGTACGGGGAGATCGTCAGTCACGATGTCGATCGGACGGTGGCGAACGTCGCCGACCTCCACGGTTACGATCTGGTCGTCGTCGACGAAACCGGCCCAACCTTCACCGAGAAACTTTCGGACGTGATCATGGGCCCGAGTCGCTCGTTCGACGTGCTGGGCGTCGATGCCGAGAGTCTGGACGGGATCGATCGCATCGCCCTGGTCGACGATGGCGGGCCGTTCGATCCCGAGAAGGTACGAATCGCGAACCTGCTCGCGACAGCCCGTGACGCGACGATCGAACTCGTCCATGGGGTCACACCGGATGCGACGCAGGAGCGGCGTGATTCAGTCGACGAATACCACGCCGAGATGGCCGATCTCTGTTCGGTCCCGACCGAATCGGCGATCGTCGAGAGCGACGACGACGCGGCCGCACTCGTCCGTGCGACCGAGGATGCCGATGTTGTGGTCGTTGCGGACACCGGGAGTGCGGTCCTTCGTGATGGTCCCGGCGTCGACATCGCGAAACGTGGCAACGCCCTCGTGTTACACCCGGGAAGCGACGGACAGCCCGGACTGATCGGACGGCTCATCCAGCGCGTCGTCTACTGATCGACACGAAAAAAGCAAGTCGACCCGGTCGGCCGGTGTCAGGCCGACAACTCGGTCTGCCACTCTCGGATTCGATCGGCGCTGATGCCCTGGACGTTCCCGGCGACAGCGTCCGGATCCACCTCTTCGAGATCCTCGGGTGCTTCGACGCCTGCGTCCTCGAGCTTCTCGGCCGTCGCCGGGCCGATCCCGTCGAGGTCCTCCAGATCTTCGACGGCGTTGCGGGCCTGGAACTCCTCGTAGTTGCAGATGGGACACCCCAGTTCCCAGGGTTCGTCGTCACCGTCGTCGTGGACCTCGATGTGTGGCAGGTCGTGCTCCTCGCAGGTCTCGTCGGTCACGACAATTTCCCCTCGGCGGGGCAACGGCAGCGAGTACTCACAGTCGGGATAGCGCGTACAGCCCACCAGCCGCGATCCCGATCGAAGGTGCTTGATCGCGAGTTCGCCGTCGTGACTGTTGCCACACTTGGGACAGTCGCCGATCACACGGTCCTCGCTCTCGTCGGCTTCCTCGGCCTTGCAGCGCGGACAGCCGTGGACGAACGTGTCCCGGCCAGCCAGCATCTTGACGTGCCGGAGGTCGTGTTCCTCGCAGCTCTCGTCCATCACCTGTGGCTCGCCGCTACTCGGTAGCGGGAGCGTGAACCGACACTCCGGGAAGCCGTCACAGCCGACGAAGTACGAGCCCTGGCGACTACGTCGGATCAGCAGGTCCTCGCCGCACTCCGGACAGGGGCCGAGCGTTCGGTCGGCCTTCAGTGATTCCTGGAGGAACTCGCCGATCTCTTCGCGGGACGCGCGCAACTCCTCGAAGATCTCGCCAAGCATCTCTCGGGATTCCTCGGTCACGTTCTCCAAGGTCGCCTCACCCTCGGCGATGGCGGTCATGTCCGCCTCGAGCTGGGCGGTCATCTCCTCGCTGACGATGTGGTCGGCGTACTCCTCGGCGGCTGTGACGACCGCTTCGGCGAGTTTCGTGGGCCGGGGCGGATCGTTCTCGACATATCCCCGGTCGTAGAGCTTTTCGACGATGTTGTGTCGCGTGGCTTTCGTCCCGATCCCCATCTCCTCCATGTGCTGGATGAGCCGCGACTGGCCGTAGCGGCGTGGCGGCTGGGTCTGCTTGGCTTCGAGTTCGACGTCCTCGATCGACAGTTCCTCGCCCTCGCTGACCTCTGGAACGACGGTCTCACCCGCCGACGAGTAGGGATAGACCGCATGGTATCCCTCTTCGAGCAGCCGCTTGCCATTGGCCTTCAGCGACCGCCCCGAAGCTTCCGCGACGACTCGCAGATGCGCCCAGGTCGCCGGCTCGGCAACGGTCGCGAAAAATCGGCGAACGACGAGTTCGTAGACCTCCCAGGCGTCCGCGCCGATGTCATCACGGTCGGGGAGTTCGCCGGTCGGGTGGATCGGCGGGTGGTCGGTCGATTCAGTTTCCCCACGGGTTGGCTCGATCTCGTCCTGGGCGAGCAGGGACTCCGCGTCGTCGCCGAACTCATAACTACCTTCGAAGGCACCCAATAGTTCCCCAGGGTCGAGATCGTCGGGGTAGACGGTGTTGTCCGTCCGCGGGTAGGTGAGATACCCGTCAGTGTAGAGTTCTTCGGCCAGCGACATGGCGCGCTGGGCAGAGTAGCCCAGAGAACTCGCCGCCGAAATGAAGGCGGTCGTATTGAACGGCGCGGGCGGATCGTCGGTTCGCGTCCGTCGTCGGACTTCGGTAACAGTTGCTGTCCCGGACTCACGAAGATCGGCGTAGGCTGCATCGGCCGCATTTTCCGCCCAGATACGCTCGGCCTCGCTGCCGTCGTCGTCGTAGAAGTACTGAGCTTCGAACCCCTGGCCGTTCTTGGCGAGATCGGTGACGATCTCCCAGTAATCGTCGGGATCGAAGGCCTCGATCTCGCGTTCGCGGTCGACGATCAGCTTCAGCGTCGGGCTCTGGACCCGGCCGACCGAGATGAAGTCGTTGCCGAGTTGCTTGGCCGAAAGCGAAAGGAAGCGCGTCAGTGCTGCCCCCCAGATCAGGTCGACGATCTGGCGGGCTTGTCCTGCTGCCGCGAGATCGAAGTCGATTTCGTCGGGGTTCTCGAAGGCCTCTCGGACTTCCCGTTCGGTGATCGATGAGAAGCGCACGCGCTCGACCGGGGCGTCGGTCTCCTCGCGGATCAACTCGTAGGCCTCCTTGCCGATGAGTTCGCCCTCGCGGTCGTAGTCGGTCGCGATGACGACCTCGTCGGATTTCCGGGCGAGACTGCGAAGCGTCGCGACGATGTTTTCCCGCGTTGGCATCGTGACGATGTCGGCGTCGATCAACTCGGCAGGTTCGACGTCACGCCACTCCGAGTACTCCGGCGGGAAGTCGACGCCGACGACGTGCCCCGAGAGGCCGACGACGAGCTGGCCCCCCCATCGATAGACGTTGACGCCGTTGGTCCGTTCGGCGCTCGCCGAGTCCCCACTGAGGATCTCGGCGATCCGCCGGGCGGCGTTGTCCTTCTCGGTGACGATCAGCCGCATCTACGATCACCACCGATCGGTAGCTGGCTCATTATCCCTCGCTACGCGCAGAACGTCTCATATGTCTTTCGGCGCGAAAATCGCAAGACGTGAGTGGGACAAGGCGCGCACGTGTTGCACGCTCGCGCCCGTGACGTACACCCGATTGCAGCAGCCGGTGAACCGCATGCTTCTCGGAGTTATCCACCAGTATCGTCGATCTTTGCTCCGCGCCGAATGGTCTCTCTCTGTGTTCCCTGGCGATCGGATCGACACCGTCGTCGAGTGGTTTCGTCCGCTCGTGGGCTGTCTCCTCAATCAGCATGTCCGTCCGCTCGATGATCTCGTTGGGTTCGTCGTTCATATCCCGCTGATTCTGTCAAACATATGTCTAGTCTTACGTTTTATTTGAGCAATAGGTCTATGAGTCTTGGGACCGAACCTCGGGGAATGGCAGACGACAAACAAGGCCGAGACAAACAGGCCCACGACGCCGAGCGACGACAGCGCGAGCGCGAACTCGAGACGGAACTCCAGCGGCGTGACGAACCGGAGCCGCCGATTCCAGCGACCGAACTCGGCGAACTGGAAGACGCCCTCGAAACGCTATCGTACCCGACGACCGCAGCCGACGTGGTCGAGACGGTCGGTGACCGGCAGATCGAGTCGCCGGATGGCACGTTTCGGCTCGAGGAACTACTCCCCGACACTGACGCCGAAACCCTCGACTCACCTGCCGCAGTCAGCGTCCAGGTTCAGCGGCCCACCGTCGCGGCCGCGATGAAACGGATCATCGAAGCGAGCGACGACCTGCAGGACGCCGACTTCGGCGGGTCCCGCCGTGACGCCTACCGGAAGACCCTGCAGGCGCTCGCGGCGATCGAGGCAGATGATGACGACGAGGGGATCGATGTCATCACCGAGTGGATCGTCGATCGCATCGACGAGACAGGGAAACTCCCCGGATCACGGGAGGTGCGGCGTGAGGCCGCGAGATTCTGTCGGTCGAACGGCTACGAGGTTCGGGTCGACGAGTGGCTAGGGATCTGAGATCAGCTCGGGGACCGACCTTCGGTCCTGCCGTGGGAGTTGTCGAGTCGATCGAGACCCAACACTAGCGCCGTTCCGAGGATGGTGAACGCCCCGATCGCCACGGCCATCCACAGCCAGTGGGTCCAGCCCAGCGCCACCACGTCGAAGAACGAATTCACAGGCGTATACAGCACGCCCAGGTGCAGGACGATCGAACTGGCGAGCGCGCCGACGAGCCACGTGTTCGAGAACAGCGATAGCCCGTACGGCCATCGCAGGATCTGGGCCTGGATGATCTCCCCGATGACGATGAAGGTGAACAGCAGCGTCTGGGCGACGACGAGATCGCCACTCACCGAGAGTCCATGGAAGAACAGCGGTAAGCCAATCCCGGCGTAGATGAGACCGAACGCCAGGATCAAGAGGAGGCTGTGGCGATTGATCACCGGTTCGTCCGCGCCCCGTGGCGGTCGCTCCATGATCCCGTCTGTCTTGGGGTCGACGCCAAGCGCCAGGGCTGGGAGGCCATCGGTCACGAGGTTGATCCACAGCAACATGACGGGCGTCAGAATTAGCGCCTGGGACTGGCTGGCGAACTGATCGGGAAACAGCGTACTCCCGATCAACACGCCGAAGAACACCGCCAGCACTTCGCCGGCGTTGGCAGACAAAAGGAAGTTGACGAATTTTCGGATGTTGTCGAAGACACCACGCCCCTCGGCGACGGCGTCTCGTATCGACGCGAAGTTGTCGTCGAGCAACACCATGTCGCTGGACTGCTGGGCGACGTCGGTCCCGCGTTCGCCCATCGAAACGCCGACGTCGGCCCGCTTCAGGGCGGGCGCGTCGTTGACGCCGTCGCCGGTCATCGCGACGTTGTGCCCGTGGGAAAGGACTGCTTCGAGGACGCGGACCTTCTGATCGGGGGCCATCCGCGCGAATATCTCGACATCCTCGACGGCATCGGACAGTTCCTCCTCGGAGAGGGCCTCGACTTCTGATCCCGTCATCGCGCCCGCGGGATCGAACCCGACTTGCTCGCCGATCGCGGTCGCAGTCTCGCGGTTGTCGCCGGTGGCCATGATCACGTCGATCCCGGCACGCCGACAATCTGCGACGGCGTCGGGGACCTCCTCGCGGGCGGGGTCGATCATCCCCTGCAAGCCCAGAAAGACCATGCCGTCCTCGATCTCGTCGTCGTCGGCTTCGGGATCGACGCCTGACTGCTCGGCGAATCCGAGAACGCGAAGCGCATCGATCGCGAATGACTGGTTCCGGTCGAGGATCGCCTGGCGGCGCTCGTCGGTGAGTTCGACGACCTCGCCACCGTCGCGGATCCGGTCACACCGTTCGAGGACGACCTCAGGTGCACCCTTCATGTACGCCGCTCCGTCGCCGGTCACGACGGTCATCCGCTTGCGCGCCGAGGAGAAGGGAACCTCACGAACGCGCTCGACGGTCGGTTCGATGCCGGCTTTCTCCGCGGAGACCTTGAGCGCGACCTCCGTCGGGTCGCCGAAGAAGGGGTCGTCCTCGTCCGGTGGGGCGCGCTCGGCGTTGTTACAGATCGTGCCACACCGGAGGATCGGTTCGAGCGGATCGGGTTCGATTTCCTCGTCGTCGTGTTCGAACTCGCCGGTCGGGGTCGTTCCCGTCCCGGTCACGTCGTACTCGTGTCCGTTCGTGTAGATCCGCCGGACGGTCATCTCGTCTTCGGTCAGCGTCCCGGTCTTGTCCGTCAGGATGACGTCGACCGACCCCAGACTCTCGACGACCGGCAGCCGACGGACGAGGGCGTTCTTACTGAGCAATCGCCGGGAGCCAAGCGCGAGCGTCAGGGTCACGACGGCTGGCAGTCCCTCGGGGACGGCGGCGACGGCGAGCGTGATCGCGACCAGCAGCGTCGAGATCGGGCCGGCACCGGTAAACAGCAACTGGATGATCCCGACGAAGACGATGATCGCCATGATCCCGAGGCCGATCGTGCGGCCGAGTTGATCGACTTCCTTCTGGAACGGCGTCTGGGTGTCCTCGGTCTCGCTGAGTTGCTCGGCGATCGCGCCGACCTCGGTGTCCATCCCGGTCTCGGTCACGACTGCTCGTCCCCGCCCACGGACGGCCGAGGTGTTCATGTACACCATCCCAGTGCGTTCGGCGATCGGCGCGTCCGCCTCGACGGGGCCGCTGTCCTTTCTGACCGTGGCGCTCTCGCCGGTCAGCGCCGACTCGTCGGTTTCGAGACTGGCCGTTTCGACGAGTCGCGCGTCGGCGGGGATCGCGTCACCGCCTTCGATGACGATCACGTCGCCCGGCACCACGTCCGTGGAGTCGACAACGTGACGCTCGCCCTCCCTGATGACTGTCGCGTCGGGCGTCGAGAGGTCTTTCAGTGCTTCGATGGATTTCTCGGCCTGGTAGTCCTGAACGAACCCGAAGATCCCGTTGGCCAGCAGTATGAGTGCGATCAGCGCCGCGTCGACGTACTCGGGTTCGTGACCGGGCAGCAACCCGACGGCCAGCGAGATCAGCGCGGCGAAGATCAGCAGGTAAATCAGGACGTCCCGGAACTGATCGACGAAGATCGCGAGCGGCGAGATCTCCTCGTCGTCGCGGATCTCGTTGGGGCCATACTCTTCGAGGCGACGACTGGCTTCCGCCTCGCTGAGGCCGTCCGGACCGGAGTCCATCGCCTCGAAGACGTCCTCGACGGGGCGACTGTGCCAGGGCATCTCCGTACGTTGCTCACTCATCGTCCTCTCAGGTCCGCCCGCGGCGGTTCACGGGCCTGGGTGGCTGTTGACTAGCTGCCGGGCGCTGAGGTATCGACGAAACAACTCGACTCGGAAAGTGGCGGTTCTCTGTCACGTCCATTGACAATCGTTCCCAGCAACGACGGACAGGGTAATAAATCACATATTTCGTCTGAGGAGTCCAAATTCGGGCGTATTAGTCCTTCTTCGGACCGGGGTCCAGTATCGTCGGCGTATCGCAAAATCGTACGTTTCTGGCTGTGAGCGTCCGGATACCGGCCGCGATAGCCGTATTCTGGTGGAAACGCGCTCGGGCGGGAAGGTCACTGCTCGCCCGCGATCAGATTTATTGACCGCCCGAGGTATCGACGACGGGCGCGTCCCCGGCGACGCGCTTGACGCTCTCGATCCCGCGTCTGGCCCCCTGTTTCGAGACGTATCCTTCGGCGCCATCGGCGATGATCTCGCCGTTGGCCGCGACGAGCCGCCAGCGCCATTCGTCGGCTGCATCCACGAACAGCTCGAAGCGTGGTTCGGCAGGCATGGTCTAGCGGGTGTACGCACTAACAGTCCGTAAGATTGGGGGAGAACGATGGTTTCCGCGTCCCGGAGTCACGTCTCGAACAGTCTCTCGGCCTCCCAAACCCGTCGCCACTGGTTCAGTCTTCGAGTTCCTCCCGCAATAGCTGATTGACGTCCCCGGGGTCGGCCGAGCCCCCGGTCTTTTGCATCACCTGGCCGACGAGGAAGTTGATCGCGCCGCCCTCCCCGTCGTGGTAGTCTTCGACTGCGTCGGGGTTCTCGTCGATGGCTTCCTCGACAGCGCCCTGGAGTTCGTCGCCCCCGGTCTTGCCAAGGCCCTCCCGGTCGACGATCGTATCCGGAGCCTCGCCGTCGTCGAGCATTCCCCGCAGGACCGTTTCGCGGGCGTTCTTGGCGGTGATCTCCTCGCTCGCGACGAGTTCGACGAGGCGCTCGATCTCGTCGAGACGGTCCGCGACGTCGGTGATTGCCATGTCGCGGTAGTTGAGTTCGCCCAGGAGTTCGTCGGCGACCCAGGTCGCCACGAGGTCGGGATCGAACTCGGCGGCCAGGTCCTCGTAGAAGTCCGCGACCTGCTTGGTCGTGGTGAGCTTCGAGGCAGCCTCCTCGTTGAGGCCGTACTCCTCGCCGAAGCGCTCGCGTCGAGCGTCGGGCAGCTCCGGGATCGACAGCTCTTCTTTCCAGTGACTGACCTCCAGGGGCGGCAGATCGGCTTCCCGGAAGTACCGGTAGTCCTTCTCCTCTTCCTTCGAGCGCATCGAGACCGTGATGCCCCGTGACTCGTCCCAGTGGCGGGTCTCTTGCTCGACTTCTCGGCCGCGCTGGACGGCGTTCTTCTGGCGCTGGGCCTCGTAGGCCAGTGCCTTCTCTGCGCCCTTGTGACTGGAGATGTTCTTGACCTCCGTCCGGTTGGCCTCGGTGAGCACCTCGTCGCTGATCTCCCCATCCTCGTCTACGTCCGCGGCGTCGACCAACGAGAGGTTGGCGTCGATACGGAGCGACCCGTCCCGCGTCGCGTCGAAGACACCCAGGTACTCTAAGACTTCCTCCAGCTTGGCGAGGAAGGCCCGGACTTCAGTGGCGTCCCGGAAGTCTGGCTCGGTAACGACCTCCATCAGGGGGACGCCAGCACGGTTGTAGTCCACCAGCGTGTAGTCGGCCGTGTCGATGTTGCCGCCGGCGTGCTGGAGGCTTCCCGGGTCCTCTTCGAGGTGGGCACGTTCGATCCCGACTGTGCGGCGATCACTTTCGACGGTGAATTCCAACTTGCCGTCCGCACAGATCGGCGCGTCGTACTGGCTGATCTGGAAGTTCTTCGGTAGGTCGGGATAGTAGTAATTTTTCCGGTGGAAGTGAGTCTGTTCGGGAATGTCGGCGTCGATGGCCTTCCCCACTCTGACGGCGGCCTCGACGGCACCTTCGTTGAGTACCGGCAGCGATCCAGGAAGGCCGAGACACACCGGGCAGGTGTGCGTGTTGGGCTCGGCTTCGGCGAGGTCTGTCGAGCAGCCACAGAAGATCTTCGTGTCGGTTTCGAGCTGGACGTGGACTTCCAGCCCGATCACGACCGCGAGATCCCGTTGCTGGGTGGCTTGGGCAGTCATTGCCCGCGGTTGGCCCCCCCGCGGCTAAAGGCTAACGACCCGGGCGGCCGGGAGACGGCTTCGGAACCGATCCGGCGAAGAACCAGCTCAGGGATTCAATTCCGGCGTCCACGACGTGTTCGTGGCGGCGATCTATCGGCTGACCCAAACTCGATCCGACAGCCGCTTCACTCGATGAATGTAACGTCGGAGAACACGAATCGCGTCCCGCTGTCGTCCCCGTCCGCGATATCGACGCCCCACTCGTGTGCGGACGCAATCTGTTTGACGATGGACAGGCCGATACCGGTTCCGTCATCTGCTGTCGAATATCCGAGCTCGAACACTTCTTCCCGACGTTCGTTCGGAATACCGGGGCCGTCGTCTTCGACGGAGAATCCGTTGCTGTTGGTAGCAACCTGAACCGTCACGTCATCGCCGCCGTGACAAACAGCGTTGCTGAATAGGTTTTCCAGTAGCTCTTGGAGCCGACTTGGATCCGCCTCGATCGTCCCTCCATCGCCGATCTCGATCCGCGCAGCACCCGTCTTGACGTTTGCCCAGGCCTCCTCGGCGACACGTTCGAGTTCGACCGCGTCGGGCTGGTGTGCGGCCTCGCCCTGTCGTGCAAGGGTTAAGACGTCGTCGATCAGTCGGTCCATCCGCGCCAGTGCGCGGTTCATCCTGTCGAGAGCGTCCCTGTCTCTACATTCTTCGGCGAGCAGTTGTGCGGATCCCCGTGCCACTTCGAGCGGGTTCCTGAGATCGTGGCTGATCACGCTGGCGAACGTTTCCAGTCGTTCGTTTTGGCGCTGTAGCTCCCGTTCGCGTTCCTTGCGTTGGGTTATATCCCGCGAGATGAGTTGAAACGTGTCGCGGTCGCTGTCGAAATCGACCGGGACGAAGATGTTGTGGAAGTGCTTGCCCTCGAAAACGTCCTCGGTCCGTTCGGGTTCGGTGTCGTTGATGACGGCCCGTCCCGTTGCGAGACGCTCCTCACCGACATCGCCGAACAACTCGGGGAGGGTACTGCCGATGACGGCTTCACGCGCGGAGCCGACGTCCGCTGCAAGCGCCGGATTCGCCGTGAGTATCGTCCCGTCGCTGGCTACATGTGCGATCCCATCCGGCGATGTCGAGACCAGGAGTTCGTACTTCTGTTGGGCGCGGTTCTCGCTGACGACGCTCCGGATCCGCTTTGCGAGCCGACCGTACTCCTCGTCTTCGACGACCTCGAGTTTCAGGAAGTAGTCGTCGACTCCGGACGCGATCGCCTCGCTCGCGACCTCTTCGTCTCCGCGACCGGTCAGCAAGACGAACGGGGTCTCTTCTCCGAGGGTCTCCCTGACGGCTTCGAGAAACTTGAGACCGTTCCGCTCGGGCATCTCGTAATCGGAGACGATACAGTCGACCTGCTCGTCTTCCAGGAACTCGATCCCCTCCTGTGCGCTCGTCCGGGCGAACGTCTCGAATCCGTGTTCGGTCGCCAAGGTATCGGCAGTCATCTCGGCGAAGAACTCGCTGTCATCGACGACGAGAACGTGGATCGGCCCACGCTCCATCATAGTCGACGCCTCTCCTCCAGGCACATATCTATTCAAAATCTTTGTGGGCCGTATAAAAGTTGTTTCCCGCTCGGTCTGTCGTGGTGCGCCGTTCGTGATTGTTGCCCGAAACGTATCAGAAACGATGTGAATGTCTGACGTAGGTTTAAGCGGACGGAGGCAGGTGGTTGTTCTATGAGCGGCAATCGCGTCGAGGAACTGGAATCGAAAGTCAAGGATCTAGAAGCGACCGTCGAGGGGCTCACCGACGAACTCGTCGAGTGCAAGGTACGACTGCGCGAACTCGAGAACGCAGTCGACGCCGACATCGGTTTCGAGGATCCGGTCGACCTCGAACGGGACGCCGGGGCTGAGAAACGCGATCCCGAGTCGGGGCCAGCCGAAGCCGATAAGTCCCAGGAGGACGACCTCCCCGAGGACGCCGAGACCGAATCGGACATCATCATCGCCTGAGGTCCACCGGGTGCCCGGATCGAGGGAGGAGTCGCTACCCCATGCATATCACAGAGGTCGTCCTGGACAACTTCAAGAGCTTCGGCCGCAAGACACGCATCCCGTTCTACGAGGACTTCACGACCATCAGCGGCCCCAACGGAGCGGGCAAGTCCAACATCGTCGACGCGATCCTTTTCGCGCTTGGGCTTGCCCGCACGTCGGGCATCCGCGCCGAGAAGCTCACAGACCTCATCTACAACCCCGGCCATCAGGATGGCGAGCGACCGGACGGCGAACGCGAGGCCAGCGTCTCGGTCGTGCTGGACAACAGCGATCGTACCCTCTCTCGGTCCCAGGTCGAAAACGCCGCCGGCAGCGAAAACGTCGGCGATGTCGACGAGATCGAGATCAAGCGCCGGGTGAAAGAGACCGAGGACAACTACTACTCCTACTACTACATCAACGATCGGTCGGTCAACCTCGGTGACATCCAGGATCTGCTCTCCCAGGCAGGAGTCACCCCCGAGGGATACAACGTCGTGATGCAGGGCGACGTCACCGAGATCATCAATATGACCGCGGGCGCCCGCCGAGAGATCATCGATGAGATCGCGGGCGTCGCCGAGTTCGACGCCAAGAAGGCCCAGGCCTTCGAGGAACTGGAAGTCGTCGAGGATCGCATCGACGAGGCCGAACTCCGGATCGAGGAAAAGGAGGACCGCCTCGAACAACTCAAAGACGAGCGCGAGACGGCCCTGGAGTACCAGGACCTCCGCGAGGAGAAGGCGGAGTACGAGACCTACGAGAAGGCTGCCGAACTCGAGGACAAACGCGAGGACCTCGCCGAGGTTCAGGAGTCGATCGGTGAACTGGAACAGCAACTCGCAAAACGGCAGCGTGAACTCGACGAGCGCCAGGGTCGGGTCGTCCGTCTGGAGGACGAACTTGAGGAACTCAACGCCGAGATCGAGCGCAAGGGCGAGGACGAGCAACTACAGCTCAAACGCGAGATCGAGGAGATCAAAGGCGAGATCGCCCGGCTGGAAGACGCGATCGAGAGTGCAGAGGAGAAACGGGAAGCCGCCGAAACCGACCGCCGGGAGGCGTTCGTCGAGATCGATCGCAAGCAGGAGACTGTCGACGATCTCGGGGACGACGTCCGCGAGATCAAAGTCGAGAAGTCCTCGGTGAAAGCCGAGGTCGACGACCTCGAGGTCGAGCTGGCGAACGTCGAGGAGGAGATCGAGGCGGTCGGGGCCGAATACGCGGAGGTCCGCGAGGACCTCGAGGACAAAAAGGCCGATCTAGAGGACACAAAAGAGCGCCGCAACGACCTTCAGCGCGAGCAGGACCGCCTGCTCGACGAGGCCCGCAGGCGCTCGAACCAGCAACGCGAGATCGAGGGTACCATCGAAAACCAGCGCGAGTCCCTGCCCGAACTGGAGGCCGAGATCGACGACCTGGCGGACGAACGCCGGAAAGCGGCCGAGAATCGCGAGACGATCGATGGCGTCGTCGAGGATCTCCAGGCTGAGAAACAGCAACTCCAGGAACAGATCGGGGAGATCGAGGACGACGTAGAATCCGCCAGACAGGAGTACGCCGAACTCGAGGCCCGGGCCGAGCAGTCGGGCGATGGCTCCTATGGTCGGGCAGTGACGACCATCCGGAAGGCAAATCTCGATGGCGTCCACGGCCCGGTGGGCGAACTCGGCGGTGTCGATCCGCAGTATGCCACTGCCTGTGAGACAGCCGCGGGCGGTCGGCTGGCGAACGTCGTCGTCGACGACGACGGCGTCGGCCAGCGCTGTATCGAACATCTGAAGTCACGCAACGCCGGCCGGGCGACGTTTCTCCCGCTGACCGAGATGGACCGGCGCTCGTTGCCATCGGCACCAGACCTCCCCGGTGTCGTCGACTTCGCGTACAATCTCGTCGACTTCGATTCGCAGTACGCGGGCGTGTTCAGCTACGTCCTGGGTGATACCCTCGTCGTCGAGGACATGGGGACCGCCAGAGATCTCATGGGCGAGTTCCGGCTGGTGACCCTGGAAGGTGATCTCGTCGAGAAGAGCGGCGCGATGACCGGGGGCTCCTCCGGTGGGTCCCGGTACTCTTTTTCGGGCGGCGAGGGGAAACTCCAGCGCGTCGCCGAGCGGATCACCGACCTCGAAGACGAACGCCAGAACCTCCGTGCGGAACTTGGAGACGTCGAGGAGCGCCTGGAAGACGCCCGAGACCGTCGATCGGAGGCCGCCGATCAGTTGCGGGAGATCCAGGCCGAGATCGAGCGCCGCGAGCGCGAATACGAGGAGACCGAGGAGCGCATCGCGGAGCTACAAGAGGAACTCGAAGAGATCGAGGCCGAACGCGAGGACGTCTCCGAGCAGATGGACGAGATCGAGGCCGAAATCGAGGCCGTCGAAGACGAGATCGACGGGATCGAGGCGACGATCGCCGATCTGGAAAGCGAGATCGAGGATTCGGAACTGCCCGCCTTGACCGACGAGGCCGAGTCGCTGCGCGAGGAGATCGACGAGCGCGAGGACGAACTGGAGACTCTGGATGCCAGATTGAACGAGTTGCAACTCGAGAAGCAGTACGCCGAGGACGCCATCGAGGACCTCCACGACGAGATCGAAGACGCCCAGAACCGGAAGGCCGAGCAGGAACAGCGTATCGAAGATTTGGAGGGCGATGTCGCCGAGCAGCAAGACCGCCTCGACGAGAAGGAGGCCGCTGTCGCGGAACTGGAGGCGGAACTCACGGACTTGAAGGCCGAGCGCGAGGAACTGCGCGAGGAACTCCAAGAGGCCCGGGACGAACGCGACGACCAGAAGGATCGCGTCAACACCGTCGAGAGTGATCTCGCGGACGAACGCGAGACTGCAGAGCGCTTAGAGTGGGAGATCGACGAGCTGGAGGCCGAGGTCGGCGAGTACGACCCCGAAGAGATTCCCGACCACCACGTCGTCCAGACGCGGATCGGGCAGCTCGAAGCGGAGATGGAGGCCTTAGAACCGGTCAACATGCTCGCCATCGAGGAATACGACGAGGTCGAGGCCGATCTCGAGGACGTACAGGACAAACGCGGTACCCTCGTCGAGGAGGCTGAGGGGATCCGCGACCGGATCGAGACTTTCGATGCGCGCAAGAAGGAGACGTTCATGGACGCCTACGAGGCTATCGACGAACACTTCCGGGAGATTTTCGAGCGACTATCGAATGGGAGCGGTCGCCTCCACCTCGAAAACGAGGACGATCCCTTCGAGGGCGGGCTCACGATGAAGGCCCAGCCGGGAGACAAGCCGATCCAGCGGCTGAACGCGATGAGCGGCGGCGAGAAGTCCCTGACGGCGCTGGCGTTCATCTTTGCGATCCAGCGGCACAACCCGGCGCCGTTCTACGCCCTAGACGAGGTTGATGCCTTCCTGGATGCCGCAAACGCCGAACTGGTCGGCGAGATGGTCGACGAGTTCGCCGGCGACGCCCAGTTCGTCGTCGTCTCTCACCGGTCGGCGTTGCTGGAACGCTCAGAACGGGCGATCGGCGTCACGATGGGCGCGGACAACGCCAGTGCCGTCACTGGGATCGACTTGAGTGGAGACAGTGCGGAGGTGGCTGCGGATGACTGATACGGTGGATTCGTACAGACGATCCCCTGGCGTGGAGGTGACTCGTCGATGAGCGACGAGGTTCCACTCGACATCACCGGTCATGAGGGTCGCGAGCGCCCCGACGGCGGCACCGAGATCGTCCAGGATACCGGCCTCGGAACGGGCGAACCGTCGATCGGCGGACCGGACGGAGACGACGTTGAACCGGTCGAGGTGCTGGTCGGCTTAGCCGAGGACGGCGAGATCGATCCCTGGGACATCGATGTCGTCCGCGTGACCGACAAGTTCCTCGATCGGCTCGACGATGCCGACCTCAGAACGTCCGGACGGGCGCTGTTTTACGCGAGCGTGCTTCTCCGGATGAAAAGCGACGCGCTCCTGGAAGACGACGGCGAGGAGCAACCCGTGCCTGAAATGGAGCCGGATCCCTTCGCCGCACAGCCGGGGGAGGGTGCGGGAGCCGATCCCTTCGAGGCGCTTGAAGACGAGATGGACCGCCGACTCGAACGCAAGCGTGCCAGGGGAACGCCCCAGACGCTTGATGAACTCGTCAGGGAGCTGCGAGAGGCCGAACGCGACTCGTGGTGGAAAGAGTCCAGGGAGTACGACACCAGCGATTCCCCGCGGGGGTTCCAGCGGGGCACCCAAGAACTCGACTATCACGCGAACGACGACTTCCGGGCTGACTCGGAGCCGACAGCCGCGGACGTGACCGACCGGACCCACGGCGAGGACATCGAGGAACTCGTCGAGTCGGTCGCGAGCTGCCTGGAGACACATTACGAGGCGGGCCGAGACGAGGTGCTGTTTGCAGAAGTCGATGATGTCGGTGGCTCGCGGGTAGAGACGTACCTCGGCATACTCTTCTTGACGGATCAGGGCCGTGTCACCCTCCAGCAAGACCAGTGGTTCGGCGACCTCTGGCTCAGAGACCCCGATGCGCCCGAGACGCCCGAGCCTGCGGGCAACGGGTGACCCGCCCGGCTACTGTTGGATGGTACCGCTAGACGATCACGCCGGCCCGCAGCAGCGCGATCAGTACCGTCAGTATCGGGATACTCAACAGCGTGGAGGTCAGGATCGCTGTACTGGCGAATTCGGGGGGTGAGATAGGCCCGTCCCCGTGTTCGCTGAACTCGCCGACGAGGATGATCGGCGTCACCGCCGAGGGGGCGGCACACTCAAGGACAAACACCCGGGCGACGGTCTGGTTTTCGAAGCCGATTGGAACGAGCGTCGAGCTGAACAGAATTGCGATCGCCGCACCGACCACCGGTGCGACGGCGAGTTTCAGCGCGTTGGGAACGAGCACGCCCCGGAGGGCTGCTCCGTAGTTCGTCCCTGACAGCTGGATGCCGAGGATGAGCAGCATGACCGGGATTGAGGAGTCCCCGACTAGCTGTAGTGTCGACATGGCCCCCGAATCAACCGGCGGAGCGAGGCCGAGCCAGCGGACGGCCAGCGCGACGACGACAGCGTAGACCAGGGGGATCTTGGCCGCGCGTTTCACGCCCGCGAACGCGCCGCCACTGCCGCGGGCGGCGACGTAGGTGCCGACCGTGTACAGCAGTACTCCCTGAACGGCCGCGTAGAGGACGGCCGTGCTTCGACCGGTCGCACCGAAGGCGAACTCCGAGAGCGGGATGCCGAAGTTCCCTCCGTTCGAGAACGCCGCAGCGAGGACGAACGCGCCAAGCAACGGTTCGGTGCGACCGGCGAGCCGGCCCGTGCCACCGGCAATGACGATCATCGCCGTGGTGAACGCGATGACGCCGACGGCGACCAGCAGGACAGTCGCGCCGCTCAACGGCGTCGTCACGAGTGTGTGAAAGACCAGTGCCGGCACCAGCACGTAGATGGTAATCGTGTTCAGCGGCCCGGCATCAACGTCCCTGGTCCGTCCCAGTGCGAAGCCGACGGCCGCAATGGCGACGATCGGCAGGATGGCGGTCGCGAAGATCCCAATCAGTCCGTCGATCGAGATGGCAGACACGCCTGGGGATTGGTCAGGCCGGGTCACAATCCCTTCGATCAGTGCGACGCGCCAGTCCAGCGATATCGGGGCAGCGCTGTACCGTCGCGTTATCGCTCCTCAGAGCAGCTGCCAGGTATTCTCTGTCGTCTCTCAGAGCAGTCGCCAGGTGCCCTCGCCGATGTCCTCGATCACGTCCCGGCGTTCCATCTCCGTCAGCACTTCCTCCATGCGGTCGGGCTGGGCGATCTCCATCTCCATGCGTTCGATCCCGTGATAGGAGCGCAGCAGCGAGCGGACGTCGTCTTCGCTGAACCGGTCGGCGTCGGCTTTCTCCATGACGCTTTCGATCAGGTCGATCATGTCCTCGATGAAGTTCCAGGGGTAGACGACCCAGGTCCACTCCTCGAGCCGTTCGCCGACGAAGTCCGGTTCGACCTCACTGGTCTGGAGTAGCTGTAGCGTGGCAGTCCGGACGGCGTTGGGATCCCGATCCTGGACGTACTCGGTGGCGTGTTCGATCGACTGGCCGGTGTCGGCGATGTCGTCGATGATCAGGACGTCCTTGCCCTCGACCGAGCCCTCGGGCATGGGATAGCGGACCTCCGGCTCGTCGGCCTTGGCGGCGGTGCCGACGTAGTGTTCGATCTTGAGGCTCGTCAGGTCGTCCAGCCCGAGGAAGTCACACAGGATCCGCCCGGCGAACCAGCCCCCGCGAGCCAGCGCGACGACGACGTCTGGCTCGAAGTCGTCAGCCTTCACGTCGTCGCTGACGTCCCGGCAGAGGCCGTAGATGTACTCCCAGTTAGTGATCGTACAGGGGAACTCGTCTGGCAGATCGGCCATTCAGGTGGTCACCGGAGGGACCCAGGTTGCGGCGACAATTAGGGCTTTACATACTTCCCGGCTTCAGGCGCTGTAGTCCGGGGGTCTGCTTATGATGGTTGCCTTCGAACGGAGCTCAACGATGGGAACCCGCCGACGCTTCCTCCAGGTGTGTGTCGCCCTCTCCGGCGTCACCCTTGCCGGTTGTTCAGAATCGGACGACGGAACGTCGACCGCCACTGGAACGACGACCGTCACTGGGGAGACTCTGGAAACGCGAAGCCGCGAGTTCGTCGCTGGGCTGGCTGCCGGAGAGTACGATCGACTGGTCGAGACCTCCCCGTTCACTGCGGAACTGGCGGCCCAGCTCGACGCGGGACGACTCGAACAGATCTGGACGGACAAGACGGTCACAATCGGCCAGTTCGTCGAGATCATGGCTGTCGAGTCCGGCCGAGTACAGGGGTATCACGTCGTCGACGTTGTCGTCCGGTTCACTGCGGGCCGGCGGATCGTCAGACTGTCGTACACGGACGGTGGCGAGATAGCCGGCCTGTTCGTCAGACGCCCCGCTCCCGAGGCCTCGTACTCGCCGCCCGAGTACGTCGAGGAATCGGCGTTCGCAGAGCACGATCAGTCCGTCCAGGCGACCGACGACTGTTCGCTCCCGGCGAAACTCACACTCCCCGCGGGCGAGCAATCGGTTCCCGGCGTCGTCCTCGTTCACGGCTCCGGTCCCAACGATATGGACGAGACGATCGGGCCGAACAAGCCCTTCAAGGACCTCGCGTGGGGGCTTGCGAGTCGAGGTGTCGCAGCCCTCCGGTACGACAAACGGACCTACGCCTGTGACATCGACCGGGCCACGCTCACGCTCGACGAGAAGACCACTGACGACGCCCTGACAGCACTCGACGTACTGCGTGCTCACCCTCGTGTCGACCCGTCCCGGACGGTCGTCGTGGGACACAGCATCGGCGGGATGGTGGCACCGCGGATCGCCGACCGCGACGACGCGATCGCGGGCGCAGTCATGCTTTCGGCCAACGCCCGCCCACTGCTAGACGTGATCCCCGCCCAGTACGAGTACCTGTTCCGGCTTGACGGGGAACTCGACGACGCGGAGGCGGCGCAACTTGAGGAGGTCGAGCGAACCGTCGATCGGGCCCGGTCGCTGGATATCGAGGACGGCGAGGTCGTCCTCGGACTGGGCGGGCAGCCGTTCTGGCGAACCATCCAGGAGTACGACCAGGTGGCGACTGCCGAGGCCCTCGACGTACCGTTGGCCATCTTCCAGGGCGAACGTGACTATCAGGTCACGATGGAGGACTTCGAACGCTGGCGGGACGCCCTGAGTGATCGCGAGAACGTGTCGTTCAGGTCTTATCCCGCACTGAACCACTTGTTCATGTCGGGCGAGGGCCAGCCCGTGCCGGCGGAGTACTTCCAGCCGAACAACGTCGACCATGCGGTCGTCGAGGACGTGGCCGATCGCGTTCTGGATATGACTGACACTGGAACGTGACCGGACGCGTTCTGGAGGTGACTGCTGAGAAATACCCGGTTTGTAGCTGTTGGACCCCGGACTGGAGCCGTCTGCTGTCGGTAGGCATATTCGGCTGGTCCACCCAGAAGACGGTATGACAGACTACGAGCGACGCGAGGTACACCTCGTCGACGCGTTCACGGCCGAGTCCTTCGCGGGCAACCCCGCAGGCGTCGTCCCCGAGGGCGACGGTCTCGAAGCCGACCAGATGCGGGCGATAGCCGCGGAAATCGGGGCCAGTGAGACGGTTTTCGTCCGGGAGAGTGAAGACGCCGATCGCCAACTGCGATACTTCACCCCCGAACAGGAGGTCGATCTCTGTGGCCACGCGACGGTCGCCGCCTACGCCCGCCTGTTCGAGCAAGCGGTCCTTGATGCCGGGGAGTACACCGTCGCGACGGGTGCTGGTGAGGTAACAGTCGAAATCGAATCTGACGGGACAGTCTGGCTCGAAGGCGCAGCACCGTCAGTAAGCGTAGTCGACATCGACTACGGCGAACTCGCGGACTTGCTCGGCCTGACCGAGACTGCCTTCGCGGGCGTCGGCGAGGACCTGCCGGTCGCCCGCGCTTCGACCGGGATGCCGTTCCTGATCGTCCCCATCAACTACTTCGAGCAGCTGGGCGACATCACGCCGGACTTCGGCGCGATCGCGGATCGCTGTGGGGCCGAGGGGGCTGTCGGTATCTATGCGTTCACGTTCGACACGCTGGATCGTGAGTCGACGGTCCACGGTCGGCTGTTTGCCCCGTCGCTGGGCGTCAACGAGGATCCGGTGACTGGGACTGCAAGCGGTGCCGTCGGCGCGTACCTCCGTCGCTTCAGCGGGGTCGAGGGAACGGAATACCGGTGTGAACAGGGAGACTTTCTCGATCGGCCGGGGCGCGTCCGCGTTCGAACCGGGGACGCGATCCGCGTCGGCGGCCGGGCAGTAACGACGATGAGCGGCGAAATCGCTGTCCCGGAGTCAGAAGACGGCGAGATCATCGAGGCCTGAACGCCGGTCGAATCCCTTGTTGTCACGGTTCTTTAGCGAGCGGAACCGATAAACCGATCACGCCCCTATGGGTTGGTATGCAGCGGGCCGAGCCGCAGGCGTTCGAACGTGTCCTCTCCTCAATGTGCACTGTCCCACATCCCGCGGCCCGCGAGGCGGCCGAACGCTTCCTCGCGACCAACCCTGGCGATCCGGGGACCTATCAGACGGTCGCCGACCTCGAACGCGAGGCAGTCGACATCCTCGGCGAGGTCGCCGGACTTGACGATCCGGCCGGGTACATCACCAGCGGTGGCACCGAGGCGAACATCCAGGCCGTCCGCATCGCGCGTAACCGCGCCGAGACGGACGATCCGAACGTCGTCGTGCCCGAGAGCGCTCACTTCAGCTTCCGGAAGGCCGCCGAGATGCTCGGCGTCGACATCCGGCAGGTTCCGACGACCGACCATCGTGCCGATGTCGACGCCACGGCCGACATCATCGACGACGACACAGTCGGGGTGGTCGGCGTCGCCGGGACGACCGAGTACGGACACGTCGATCCGATCCCCGCACTGGCCGATCTGGCCGAGGACGCTGGGGCGATCATGCACGTCGACGCCGCCTTCGGTGGCTTTTTCCTGCCCTTTTCGGACTTCGCGTGGGACTTCGAGGACGCCGCCATCGACACGATGACGATCGATCCCCACAAGGCCGGACAGGCAGCGGTCCCGGCCGGTGGCTTTCTCGCCCGTTCGACGGACTACTTAGACGAGTTGACGATCGACACGCCCTATCTCGAGTCCGAGTCGCAGTTCACGCTGACGGGAACCCGCAGCGGGGCCGGCGTCGCGAGCGCCGTCGCGGCGATGGAGGCGCTGTGGCCGACGGGATATCGCGACCAGTATCACACCTCGATGGACAACGCTCACTGGCTGGCTGATCGCCTCGCCGAACGGGGCTATCGCGTCGTCGGGCCGGAACTGCCACTGATCGCGGCCGACGTCTCGCTGGAACTGGTCAATCAGCTCCGCGGTCGGGGGTGGCGCGTCACCAAAACGGGATCGGGTGAGATGCGCATCGTCTGTATGCCCCATGTGACGCGTTCGATGCTGCGGTCGTTCGTCGCCGACCTCGACTGGTACTGAACACGGACCGGCCACTCCCAGCGGTGCTGCATACGGCGGTGAGGACGAAATATGAAGGTTTAGGTGCCCGTGATCTGAATATCTGCCGTGATCGCCGCCCTCCCGCTCTCCCCACCTGCCAACGTCGTGTTCGGTCTGCTAGGTACACTCCACGATCTGCTCGGTCCCGGAGGTGACTTCCTGGCCTGGCTCTACACCGTCCTCGAGGACTCGGTCCGCCAAGCGAGGGGGCCGCCCGGGCTGGTCATCATCGCGATCTACTCGTTTTTGATCGCGTTCCTCCTCCCTCTCCCCAGCGAGATCGTCCTCGCGCCCGCCGGGCAGATGCAACTGGGATTACCGTACGATCTGACGCTCGCGATGATCGTCTTGGTCAGCGGGTTCGGCAAGGCCGTCGGGAGCGTCTTCGCGTTTCACATCGGCCAGGAGGCCAAGGAGTACGGTCCGCTCGTCAGACGCATCAAGCAGTCCCGGTTCGACTTGATCGAGTGGTCCGAGCGCAAGACAGTCCAACTCGCTCGCCAGTACGGCTATGTCGGTCTCGCGTTGGCCCTGTCGGTCCCGTTTTTCCCCGACACGATCTCGATTTATGCCTTTACCATCCTTGAGAAAGATTACACCAAGTTCGCGCTTGCAACCTTCGCGGGCAGCGTCGGCCGCCTCCTCGTGACGATCGGCGTCTTGGGCGGGGCGTTCGTGCTGTTTTGAGTCCCGGCGGAAGCGCCTTTACTCGGGCGCCCGGAGTCCGGTCATGGCATCCGAGAAGCAGAAGATGCTCCGCGGCGAACTGTACGACGCCTCGGACCCGGAGCTGGTCACAGAACGCGAACGTGCCCGGGAACTCGTCGCGACGTACAATCGTACTGCGCCTGACGCGACCGACGACCGACGGGCGCTACTCGGGGAACTGTTCGGTTCGGGCGGTGAGATGGCACACGTCGAGGCCCCGATCCGGGTCGACTACGGCTACAATATCGAAGTTGAGGCGGGGTTCGAGGCGAACTTCGGCTGTGTCTTTCTGGACGTCCGATCGATTACCTTCGGCGCAAACTGTCTGCTCGGTCCCGGGGTCCACTGCTATACGGCGACGCATCCTGTCGATCCGGACGCACGGGCTGAGGGCCTAGAGTCGGGAGAGCCCATCACCGTCGGCGAGAACGTCTGGATCGGCGGGCAAGCCGTCCTCTCCCCGGGCGTGACCGTCGGCAACGGCGCCGTGATCGCCGCCGGGGCCGTCGTCGTCGAAGACGTGCCGGCCCGGACGGTCGTGGCTGGCAATCCGGCCACGGTCGTTCGCGAACTCGACTGACCGTCCAGAGAATATATAATTATGCGGCCGCCGCGCGATTCGGCGCCTGTGAATCGTCGAAGCCTCTCCAGCCAGGTCGTCCTCGGGGCGATCATCGTCGGCCATTACCGCTCGCGCTCCCGAGGGGTCGCCGATTCCCTCATCAGTTCCGTTGGGGGCAGCGAGCAACGCTCGACGATGGCGGCCTTCGAGGGTTCGGACCCGACGACGCTGTTGGGCGGTGTCGAACTCGGCCTCCGGGAAGCGGGGATCGAGGATCGGCCGGCGACGATCAACGCGACCGCGCTCTGTGGGGGGCTGTGAGATCGTCGTCCCGCCCGGGTGGAACGTCCGGCTGGACATCCTCCCGATCTTCGGCGAGGCCGAAGACGAACGCAAGCGACGTGATCGCGATCACGACGAGGGGGATCTGGTCGTGACCGGCTTCGCTGCCTTCGGTGCTGTCAGCATCTCTGACTGAATGACGGATCGGCTGGCCGATTTCGCCGTCCGGAAACCGGCGGGTTTTAGGCCGGAATAGCGATACTTTCGGCTATGAGCCACGACGAGTTCCCGACCGAAAACCCCGCAGTCGTGACCTGCGGGTTGCCCTATGCCAACGGGGACCTGCACATCGGCCACCTGCGGACGTACGTCGGTGGCGACGTATTGACCCGTTCTCTGGAGAAACTCGGCCAGCAGACCGCCTTCGTCTCCGGATCGGACATGCACGGGACGCCGATCGCCGTCCAGGCGATTCAGGACGACATCGACCCGGCAGACTTCGCCCTGGAGTACCACCAGCAGTACGAGGAGACGTTCCCCCAGTTCGACATCGACTTCGACAACTACGGCCACACCCACCAAGAGACCAACCGCGAGTTGACTCACGAGATCGTCGAAGCCCTCGAAGCTGAGGGCTACGTCGAGGAACAGGAGATCAAGGTCGCCTGGGACCCCCAGGACGACCAGCCACTCCCCGACCGCTACGTCGAGGGGACGTGTCCCTACTGCGGTGAGACCGCCCGTGGCGACGAGTGTGACGAGGGTTGTGGTCGTCACCTCGAACCCGGTGAGATCGAGAATCCTGTCTCGAAGATCTCGGGCAACCCTGCCGAGTACCGCGAGCGCACCCACAAATTCTTCACGGTCTCGAAACTCGCCGATTATCTCTCTGACTTCCTCGATCGTCTGGAGGGGACGCCGAACGCACAAAATCAGCCCCGCCAGTGGATCGAGGAGGGGCTACAGGATTGGTGTATCACGCGGGACATGGACTGGGGCTTTGAGTACCCTGGAGACGGTGAGGACAGCGAGGATCTGGTCCTGTACGTCTGGGTCGACGCGCCCATCGAGTACATCGCTTCGACGAAGCAGTACACCGAACGGGTCGGTGCCCAGACCTATGACTGGGAGGGTGCCTGGAAAGCCGACGAGCCTGCTGGCCCCGACAGCGGGGAGATCGTCCACGTTATCGGGCGGGACATCATCCAGCACCACACCATCTTCTGGCCCGCCATGCTCCACGTCGCCGACTACAACGAGCCACGGGCCGTCGTCGCCAGCGGGTTCATGAGTCTCGACGGCGATGCCTTCTCGACGAGTCGCAACCGCGCGATCTGGGCGCGGGAGTACCTCGATGAAGGGTTCCATCCGGACCTCCTGCGGTACTACCTGACGACCGTCGGCGGGTTCCAGGACGACATCGACTTCTCGTGGGATCGCTTCCGCGAGCGGGTCAACGGCGAGCTGGTCGGGACGGTCGGGAACTTCGCCTATCGGTCGCTGCTCTTTGCCCACCGCAACTACGGCGGCACGCCCGAGGCCGACGTCTCCACGGAAGTCGAGGACCGCATCGAGGACGCTCTCGAGGACTTCCGTGCAGGTGTCAACGACTACTCGATCCGGACGGCTACGCAAGCCGCGGTCGAGCTTGCGAGTTTCGGCAACGAGTACATCCAGCGCCACGAGCCCTGGAACTTAGACGACGACGCCGCGCCGGTGATCCGCGATTGCGTCCAGATCGCCAAGGCCGTCGCCGTGCTCACCCAGCCAGTCACGCCCGAGACGGCCAGTCGACTCTGGGGCCAACTCGAGGAGGACGGCTCGGTGGCCGACGCGACCCTCGACGCTGCCCTCGAGGATCCGCCCGCCGCGTTCGGCGAGCCGACGGAACTCTTCGAGAAAATTCCGGCCGAGCGCGTCGAGCAACTCAACGAGAAACTTGAGGCACGCGTCGCAGAAGCGACAGCGGACGACGGGGAGACCGAAACCGAAAGCGACGACTCCGCCAAGAGCAAAGAGGGCGGTATGGATCTCGAACCCCTCGCTGATGACCGAATCGGTTTCGACGATTTCCAGGAACTCGACATCCGCGTCGGCGAAATCGTCGAAGCGGAACCGATCGAGGACAGCGACGATCTCGTTCGCCTCGAAGTCGACATCGGTATCGAGACCCGACAGGTCGTCGCCGGGATCAAGCAACTCCACGACGTGGAAACCCTTCCGGACACGCGCGTCGTCCTGCTGGCGAACATGGAGAAGGCCGAACTGTTCGGCTACGAATCCAACGGGATGGTCCTCGCGGCGGGCGAGGAGGCAGACCTGCTGACGACCCAGGAAGACGCGGTGCTGGGCTCGAAGATCCGCTGACACGTAGCACTTTAACCGACTGACCGACTACAGCTGGTATGTCCGAGGACGACGAGTGGAGTTACGACGTTGGGGAAATCGGTGACGAGGAGGACACCGAGCAGACTGGCGAGGAGTCCGTGCGTTCGCCGGAACAGGCGACGGTTACTGAGGAACCTGGTGATGACGAGGACGGCTGGCGATTCTCCCTTGAAGACCTAGAAGCGGACGACGAAGACCAAGCCGGCTGGCTCGGTCTCTCGGCGGAGGTCGAGGCCGGATCACCGGCCCTCGAAAACGTCGTGTTCGTGCTGTTGGGTGTCGCGTTGGCCGTCGTCGTCGCCCTCCAGCTGTTTCTGTAGTAAAATCGGATATTTGCCGCACTCGATCACGACGCGTGTGTTTTGGACGGTCCTGTCAGCTGTCACTCGGCATCCGTGGTGCGAGTATCGACACCAGCGCGTCCATATCCCGCGTCTGGTACCAGGCTGTCCCCGGTCCGGTGAACTCGAAGACGACGCCTTCACCGCTCAATAGCGTCGACTTGAGGCCACCGACGCGTTGCGTCTCGAAGTCGATCGTATCGTCCCAGGCGACGAGATGTTGATTGTCCAGGACGTAGGACTCGCCGGGGCCGAGGTCGAGCCGTTCGAGACCGCCGTAGGCGTCGATAAACGCCGAGCCGGTCCCTTTCAACGCGAGTGGAGTGAGCGATGCCTCGCCGAGCATGGATTTGAGCCCGCCGAGTTCGGAGTCGATCTCGACTGTCCCCTCAGCCGCGAGGAACGCGCCATCGATGGTGTACAGCGTCTCGCCCTCTAATTGGTGTTCCATCACGTCACCGGGGGACGGCGGGGCGAACGTGATCTGGCCGGGGCCGTCTTCGGCGACAAACTTGTTGACGAACGCCGACTCGCCGCCGAGCATCGCCTTCGCGGAGCCGAGCAGTCCGTCACCGCTCGATTCTGTTTCGACGACTATCGTCGGGGAGTGGCCGACCATGGCCCCGGGCTCGGCCATGATCGACTCTCCGTGGTCCAATTCGACGACGAGATGCGTGTAGGACGGTCTGTGCGTGTACTCGAAGTCCATATTCGTCAGCACTGTCTCGGACAACTGAGTTAAAAGTATCCCAGAACGTCATTCACGGCCCGATGAAGATCCGCGACGCGTCGCCGTACCGTTTCCAGACGCTCCAGATCGTCGGGAAGAAATCGGTCTCGAAGTCGCTGTCGTACAGGACGACGCCGAACCACCCCTTGCCGGCCCAGTCGAGTCCGATGTACTTGCCCATAATGTCGGCTACACGGAGACCGATGAAAAGTGTACTGCGGACGGTGGTGGCGGGCGATCGGTGGTGTAATCTAATCGGCGACGAAACACGCAGACGTCCCCTATTCAGGGGAGTCGATAACTCGGTCCGTCGTCTCCGTCCTCGACCTCGACGCCAAATGCGGCCAGTTCGTCGCGCAACTCGTCGGCACGCTCGTAGTTGCCGGCTTCACGTTCGGATTCGCGGACATCCAAGACGAGTTCGACGAGTTCCCCGGCGAGGTTGACCTCGCCGCCGTCACCGCCTATCTCACTCAGCGGCAACCCGAGCACGCCGACGGCGAACTCCTCGTAGGTCTCGATCGCCTGCCGGAGGCCACGATAGTCGTAGGCGTTCCGGTCGTCGACGTGGCGGTTGACCGCGTTGGTCAGTTCCAGGAGCGCAGCCAGCGCCTCGCGGGTGTTGAAATCGTCGTTCATCGCCTCGGGTACGGCCTCGCGCGTGTCGCCGACGGCTTCCCGCAAGTCACCGTCTTCGACCTTCGTCGTCGCGTTGACGTTGTCGGCGGTGTCGACGGCGCGCTCGTAGCCACGCTTCAGGCGATCGAATCTCTCTTCGGCCTCTGTGAGTGTCTTCTCGCTGTATGTCGCCCGGCTGTGATAGGCCGTCGACAGCAGGAAGGTTCGGACGACACCAAGGCCGTATTCCGCGATGGCTTTCTCGACGGTGGCGAAGTTGCCAAGCGAGGACGACATCTTCTCGTCGGCTGTCTCCAGCAGTCCGACGTGCAGCCAGTGCTCGGCGAACGTCTGTCCGGTCGCGGCCTCGCTCTGGGCGACCTCGTTCTCGTGGTGGGGAAAGATCAGATCCTGACCGCCGACGTGGATGTCCAGGGTCTCATCGAGGTGGGTCATGCTCATCGCCGAGCACTCGATGTGCCAGCCCGGCCGCCCCTCACCCCACGGCGAATCCCACGTTTGGGCCGTCTGGCAAGCATCCGCTGCGGGTGCAGCCTCGGGATGGCGATGCTCGGCGATGTCATCGGGGGCGACGCCGCCGGCCTTCCAGAGGGCGAAGTCCTGGGGGTGGCGCTTCTCGCCGCGCTCTTCGGGATTTCCCTGGGCGTCGAGATTCTCTACAGTCTGGTTCGAAAGCTCGCCGTACTCCTCGAATTCAGTCACGTCGAAGTACACCGACCCGTTGGATTCGTAGGCGTATTCCCGGTCGATCAGCGTTTCGACGAGGTCGATTATTTCGGGGACGTGCTCGGAGACGCGGGGGTAGACCTCGGCGCGTTTGAGGTTCAGCGAGCGCATGTCTCTGATGACCTCTTGGATGTAGGATCGGGCCACGTCGTCCTCGCTGTCGCCCACTTCGCCGACCCGGGCGACGATCTTCTCGTTGACGTCGGTGAAGTTCTCGACGTGGTGGACATCGTACCCGAGCCACTCGAGCCAGCGGTGCATGACGTCGACGTGGACCCACCCGCGGGCGTGGCCCAGGTGTGGCGGGTCGGAGGTCGTCAGGCCACAGTAATACAGCGTGACCTCGTCGGGATCCTGTGGCTCGAACGCCTCCTTCTCGCCCGAAAGCGTGTTCGTCACGCGCAGGGTCATTGGCAGAAGGTTCGGCGGCGAGCGTTTCAATCCGTCGGATCGGGCGACGTCCAGGGGGGCTTGCCGCCGGCTGTTCGTAGAGTCAGTGGACTTTCGACGATGGTCTGGCCGCTTGTGCCCGCGTCAGTGATTGATGGCTTTCTCCACTCATGGGTGAGTGTAGGCGACAGCATGGTCTCACTACACAGCGTCTTCGAGGAGCTGGACGGTCCTGGGACCGTCCCGGCGTTCGACCAAGACGACGAGTGACTCGTCTGCGACACCCGCCGCCTCCACGGTGACGTCCTCGGCGTCCAGACGGGCGAGCGCACGTGTCAGTAGCCACGGGTCGACATCTCCTTCGACAAGGACGGCCGTCAGGGAACCCCTTCCCGGAGAGAACGTCGCGTCCCCGACCGTGAGGAGGCCATCGGCGGGATCGTCGACCCGGCCGACGCCGGTTTGCATCGTGACTCGAACCGATCGGTCCCGATCGTCGCGTTCGGACAACTCCACGGCGTAGCGCCGGAGCGCCGCGGCGACCGGTTCTTCCTCGCCGACGGATAGTAGCCTGGCGGCCGCAGAGTAGTTGATTACACCAGCCCGTAGCGCCTCGTGGACGAACGGTCGCGCCCGGACCGCTTCCCGGGCCTGCTCTGCGAGGGTCATACCCCGCCTGCGTCCGGTGGTCGCATAAATCCCCAGTAGGCCAACGGCTAAGGCGACGCTCGGCCAACCGGGAGCAATGCCTTCCCTGGTCGTCGCTGCTCACGGGTCACACCTCAATCCCGAGTCGAGCCGTCCGGCCCACGAACACGCCCGGCGGATCCGAGAGACTGCTGCCTTCGAGTCCGTACAGACTGCCTTTTGGAAGGAAGAACCGCACTTTCGGGAGGCGCTGCGGACCGTCGACAGCGACGCGGTGTATCTCGTCCCGCTGTTCATCAGCGAGGGCTATTTCACCGAGCAGGTGGTCCCCCGAGAATTTCGCCTTGAGGACTGGCGTGGCTGGAACTCGGACGGTACCAGTGCCGTCTCGGCGACCCTTTCTGCCGCTGACACCGGTCAGACCGTCCACTACTGTGGCCCCGTCGGAACGCACGACGCGATGAGTGACGTGATCGTCCGCCGGGCAGAGTCGATTGTGCGCGATCCCGATGTCGGTGAGGGGTACGGGTTGGCGGTCGTCGGCCACGGCACCGAGCGCAACGAGAACTCCGCGAAGGCAGTCGAGTATCACGCAGACCGGATCCGTGCTCGCGATCGCTTCGAGGAAGTACAGGCACTCTTCATGGACGAGAAGCCGGAAGTCGACGACGTGACCGACTATTTCAGTAGTGACGATGTGGTCGTCGTCCCCCTCTTTATCGCGGACGGCTATCACACCCAGGAGGACATCCCCGAGGACATGGGACTCACTGACGATTATCGGACGGGGTGGGAGACGCCCACAATGGTCGACGGCCACCGGATATGGTACTCGGGGGCAGTCGGGACCGAACCGCTTTTGGCCGACGTGATCCTCGAGCGGGCGGCCGACGCCGGCGCGGACGTGACCGCGGCCATCGAACGCGTCCGCGAGGAGACCAGCGGCGTCGGTGCGTCGGCCGACTGACCCTGGCTCGTCCATACCGCTCAGGGGACGTGGCAGGTCGCGCCCTGCTCCGAAACGACGAGGACGCCGTCGTCGACGAGGAACGGACCAGCCTTGATATCGTCGTATTCGACCGTCCAGCGGTGGCTTCCGTCGTCGGTCGCCAGCGCAGTCAGCCCCGAGTCGCTCTCGACGAAGACGCCGCGGTCGTCGGCGGCGACGCGATCTAAGTAGTCGGTCGAGTCTCTCTCCGCACGGTTTCGACCAGCGCCCGAATCGTCGCTCGTTGCCCACTGACGCGCCCCCGACCGGTCGAACGCGACGACGTCGAGAGAGATGCGACAGTAGATCGCGTCGGTGGTCACGGCGAATGAGGCGACGCGGTCGCTCGATATCCAGCGCGTCTCCCCGGTGTCGCCCTCGAGGGTCGTTAACCCGTGTCCTGCCAGTGCGAAGACCTCCCCGTCGACGATCGAGAGCCGCCGGGCATTGACGGTCGACCGGTTCCAACGCCGCGTTCCGTCGGGGTCGAAGCAGACGACGGATCCGCCGACCCAGCAGACGACCATCTCGGCGCTCGCGGCGACCGTCGGCCCGAACCCCCCGCGGTCGCTCCCGAGTTCCGGTTCCAGGTCGACCCGCCACCGCTCGGAACCGTCGGCGCAGACTGCCAGCGCGCCGTCGGCGGTCACCGCGTAGACGCGCTCATCGGCGACGGCCAGCGCTTCGACCCCGCCGTCGACCGTCGTCTCCCACATCTGTCCGTCGGGGCCGAACCGGACGACCGGGGTCGACTGAGTGTCCGCCTCGACGAGTGCGACGGCCGCGCCGCCGTCACCCAGCGCGACCGCGCCCGCCGGTCGGTCGAACTGCTCGGTGAAGCGTTCGCGACCATGGGCGGTGTCGTAGGCGACGACCTCCGCGCCGTCGACCCATGTCTCGGTGTCGATGTCGTACGACATGCCCGAACTCCGGACGGTGTACAGCGTCTCGCCGGTGACGCCCATGTCTTCGGCCCAGGAGAGACCGCCGATCGACTCCTCGCGCCAGCGGATGTCTCCACCACCGGGGTAGTACCCACAACCCGGGAGAGCGATGCCGGTCACCGTGGTTCCGAGAGCGGCGAGAAACCGTCGTCGAGAGGTCACGCCCGTTCACCCGCGAGTTCCTGCAGGCGTTCGATACGCTCGTTGGTTGAGGGATGTGTCGAGGGGAAGATGTCGCTGCTGATCAACTCGCGCTCCTCGCCGAACTGGTAGTCGTCGATCGGCGCGACGTACAGCGCTTCGAGGCCGCCGTCGACGTGCCGGAGATCCCGATCCGGACGGTCACTCATCTCGTCGTCGACCGTCCGCAGTGCCGAGGCCAGGGCGGCCGGCTTACCGGTGATCGCTGCGGCACCACGGTCGGCCGCGTACTCCCGGTACTGGCTGAGTGTCCGAAAGAGGGCGAAACTCGCCAGCCAGAACAACGCCGAGATAGCCATCGTCACGATCGCACTGACGACCAACACGACGATGGCGATAAACAGCCCTTTCGCGCCGTCATCGTCGGTATGTCTGAACGATCCGAGGACGTGAAAGATCCCGCGCAACACGAAGAAGGCGGCGATCGCGACGACGTAGGTCAGCGACGGCAGGACGTACGACAGTGACATCACGGTCACATCGTGGTTCTTGACGTGAGCGAGTTCGTGGGCGAGCACGGCGTCGAGTTCGTCGCCCTCGAGTGTGTCGAGTGCGCCCTCAGTGACCACGATCGTTGCCTTCGAGGGACGGACTCCGATCGTGAAGGCGTTGGGGACGTCCGAACGGCTGACGGCGACGCGTGGTCGCTCGACCTCGGCGATCTGTGCGAGCCGGTCGACGCGAGCCACGAGATCCGGCCGCTCGTCGGCGGTGATGCGTCCGGCGTCCACAGACCGGAGCGCGATAGAATCACCGAGGAGGAACTGCGCGGCAAACCCGACGGCGACCGCCCCGATCGCGAGCCACGACTCGACGTAGACTTCGCCGTTGTACGGGCGGGCAGTTGCCCAGGCGAGGAGGTCTAGGCCGATCGCGTTGATCGCAAAGACGAACGCGTAGATGAATGCCACGGGGAGGACGGCCACGAACACGAGCGCGAGGCCGATACGGATCGTCAGCCCCCTGTCGGTCTCCCACTCCATGCAATTACCACATCGTTTGCCGCGTGGTCAGGCAGAGCGTATCAATGTTGTCACTGAGAGTGCGAATCGACGGGATCTGCCGGTGGCGGAGCGTTTTATCCGCCGGCGACCGACGAGCGCGTATGGACCGCGACCCGGTAGAGGCGCTTCGCGAAGCGGCCCCGGACGGTGTCGAGTACGACGGGCTGATCGCTCGTCTGGAGGGGGAGACCCTTCAGGTCGCCGTCGACGGATCGACGACTGTCGCCGACGGAACGCTCGCGGATCTCCCCGATTCGTTCGTTCCCTTCGTCACGAACTGGGCCTTCTGGCACGCGATCGCCCCCCAGCGACCGGCCGACCGCGCGTTCCTTCGGTGGCTCGAACGGGCCCATGAGGACGGCGACCAGTCTGCCGTCCCGGCTCGATACGATGACCTCGAAGACGGGGTTACCCGGACGTGGGGGCAACTGCGGATCACCACGACGCTGGCCGACCGGGGCCAGCGCCGATACGAGGTACGACACGTCGACGACCGGGACGCCTCTATTGGGGACCTCCAGACCTACGGCGATCCGGATGCTGCCGCGGAGATCGCCAGACGCGACGATCGCGGCCGGTACCGACCGCTGCGGACCGCGCCGACGCTACCGACGGGCTGGGTGTTCCCGGCTCTCGGACCCGAGACGCTCGTTGCGGTCGTCGGGGCCTTCTACCCGGCGACGATCGAGAACTGGTACCGGGAACGGGACGGGGGCCTCGACGTGACCCACTATCGGGAAGCAGCCGACAGACAGACCGGTCGCTACCGATCAATCTCCGAATTGCCCGTCGAGGCACTCGAATGGGCCGCCGAGGCTTGCTGTGCCGATTCACAGTGTCTCAAGCGCCGCGAGTGGGACGAGGACGGGGAAACAGAGCTGGACGTCCCACGCGGCGACGGGGAGTTCCCCTGCCGGGAGCCGTGTTCGCTGTTCGTCGCCGCGGCCAAGGAGTGGACCGACCTGGAACGCGAACAGTCCCGGACCTACGAGTTCGAGTTGACGCCGAGCGAGAAGGCCCAACTGGATGAGTTAGTCGATGCCGTCGCCGACGGGCGGGTCGACGAGATCCGCGAGGCTGAACTTGGAGAGGGAGCCAACCGGTACCGGACGCGGTACTTGCGCGCGAAACGTTTCGAAGACGGGGCGTTGCCGGCGACCGAGCGTGACGACGACGCGTGATCGAGTGTGCCGCTTCGGTTTCCTCAATCGCCGACGAGGGCATACAGCGCGAAGGTAACGCCGAGAAACACGACCGAGGCCCCGAGCGCGACGACGAACTGTCGGAATACGAGGGCTGCGCCGACAGCGAGCAACAGCGCCAGCGCTGCGAGTGACAGTACTGGCAGTACCGGACTCCCCTGGAAGGGCCCACCGGGTTCTTCCGGTTCTTTCGGCTGGGGCTTGGATAGCGACTCGTCGACCTCGACTGACTGGGCCGCCTCAACCGGCTTGCTGATATCCACGTCGACGTACCGTGTCGTCGCCCCGTACCCGACGGCGACCTTGAGTTTTCCGCGGATCGACGCGCCGTTTCGGACCTCGACGGTCACGCGGCGTTCGCTCTCGCCGTCGACGTAGTGGTTGGTCGCCTCGATCGCGGCGACCGAGGACAGCGGATCGTCGAGGTGGAGGTGGACGTGTGAGGACTCGCCGTGGTTTATCAGCCGGATCTCGAAGCTCCCCCTCGTCTCGTAGGACTCGGGAACCGCCAGATCATGCAGTTCCTCACGGTTGACGTGAATGGGGAGCGGACTGTGCACACTGGAGTGTCCGCGCGGAATGTTAAAAAAGCTTCAGGCCGGGGCGTCCTCGCGCATGTCCGGCGGGAGGAGATTCGGGATGCCGTCCTCGATCGGGTAGGTTTCGCCACAGTCGGTACACGTGAGCGTCCCGGCGACGATCTCGCCGTCCTCGCGTTCCCCGACGTCGAGTTCGAGGTCTTGTTTGTCCAGCGGACAGCAGATGATGTCCATCAGATCCTCCTGCATACACCAAGCCTGTCTCCCGCGCGCCAAAAGCGTGCCGCTCGCTCTCAGTCGTGTCTGTCTCTCGCGACCGGGCTGACCGGTAGCTCATTATGCCAGGCACCTCTCCGGGAGTATCTATGAGTCCGTACGATGTCGCCGTCGTCGGCACCGGCCCTAATCCATCCGATCCCAGCGTCGAGAGCTTCGCGATGGCATACCGTCACGCCGAGGCCTACGAGCGCCGCGACGACTGCCAGTTGGTCGCCGCAACTGACCGTCACGCCAACCGTGTCGCCGCCTTCGGTGATCGCTTCGACGTGCCCGTGCTGGAAATCCAGGACGGCCTCTTCAAGACGATGGCACAAGCGTGACGTCGGGCCGGACAGCGAGAAGGCTCTGATTGAGGCGATCAGTACGGCCGTTCGCGGACGATCGTGTCTTCACGCGACGGGCCGACACCGATCGCGTAGATCGGGACATCGAGTTCGTCGCTGACGTACTCTAGGTACGTGCGAGCGTTCTCCGGGAGGGCCTCGTACCCATCCTCGGCGATCACGTCCCAGTCCTGGTCGTCCCACCCGTCGAACGTGCGGTAGACGGGCTCGCAATCGGCCCACTGTTCGGTGGTCGCGGGCATCGTTTCCAGTTGCTCGCCGTCGAGTTCGTATGCGTCGGCGACCTTGAGTTCGTCCAGTCCCGCGAGCGTGTCGACGTGGTTGACTGCGAGGCCGGTAAAGCCACTGGCACGGGTCGAATGCCGGAGCATCGGCAGATCGAGCCAGCCGACCCGGCGCGGTCGGCCGGTGACGGTACCGTACTCGTCGCCGGCCTCGCGGATGTACGTCGCGAGTTCCTCTTCGGCGGGATCGCTGTCACCGTCGTACCCGGGTGTGTCACCCTCGACGCCGGCCAGTTCCGTCGGGAGTGGCCCGCTACCGACCCGCGTGAGGTAGGCCTTGACGATGCCGATCACTTCACCGTCGCCGATGACGCCAGGCGAGAGCCCGGTGCCGACCGTCGCCCCGCCCGCGGTCGGGTTCGAGGAGGTGACGTAGGGATAGTTTCCGTGATCGATGTCGATGATGGTCCCCTGGGCCCCTTCGAGCATGAGACGCTTGCCGGCCTCGCGGGCGTCACTCAGGAACGCACCGGCGTTGACGGCCATGTCCTCGCGTTCGATCCGGCGGCCGTACTCGCGGAACTCCTCGAAGAGGGCATCGATGTCGAAGGCGTTTGGATACGCCTCGAGATCGTCTGGGTCGAGGTCGTAGACGTCGTCCGCGATGGCCCGTTTTTGCGGGACGACGTATTCGAGTCGTTCGCGCAGGACCTCGGGGTCCAGCAGGTCGCCAATCCGGACTCCGCGACGGCCGGCCTTGTCCTCGTAAGTCGGACCGATCCCGCGGCCCGTGGTGCCGACCTCCTGGTCGTCTTCGCTCTTGACGTCTTCCTCGATGCCGTCGAGCACGCGATGAAACGGCATGATCACGTGTGCGCGTTCGGCAACCCGCACGTCGGGTTCGAGTCCCCGTTCCCGGAGCATTTCGAGTTCGTCGAATAGCGTCCGCGGGTTGATCACACAGCCGTTTCCGAGGACGCCGACTTTGCCCCGGATCGCGCCACTGGGCACCAGCGAAAGTTTGTACTCCTCCCCGCTGTGGCACACCGTGTGCCCGGCGTTGTCGCCGCCCTGATACCGGACGACGACGTCGGCCTCGTCGCTGTAGAGGTCGACGACCCGGCCTTTCCCTTCGTCGCCGAGTTGGGACCCTACGATCGTAACGGTCATCACTCGCCCGTTTTTTCCACCTCGGTATACAGATTACGGTCCCAGCGTCTCGATCGTCACTGTGCCGAGGATCGGATCTCTGGTTGTTACTGTATCACAAGCGTTATATCGTCAGTCAATGTAGGTTCAACAGCTAATTTTCGCGGATGGACAACAACCTTTAAAACCTCCGAACACAAGTTAACACGTGCCATGATAGATAGGCTAGAGAAAGAGGTGGACATGCTGGAGCGACATCTGCAGGTTCTGCGGATGGTCATCGAGAACGAACCGATCGGGATCGTAAAGATGTCGAACGAGACGGGGTACCCCCATCACAAGGTTCGATACTCTCTGCGGGTACTGGAAGAAGAGAACCTGATAGAGCCTTCAAGCCAGGGTGCGATTACAACCGAGGAGACAGACGAGTTCGTCGCCGATCTCGACGAGAAGGTCGATCACACGATCGAGAAACTCGAAGGGATGAAGATCGACGACGCGGCGGAAGTCGAGAACTGAGCGCGATTGCTTTTGCGGTCGCCTACAGTTCCGGGACAGGCATGTGGAATTGTTCGTCCCGCGCCTCGACGAGACATAGGTGATACCCCTGTTTGCGGGAGACCTTCACGAAGCTCTCGCGCTTGTCTCGACTGAGCAGGCCCCCGCCGGTCGACTCGGCCGCAGTTTTCAGTGCTTCCGGTTCAAAGAAGCTCGCGGTGACGTACATCGCCCCGGCCAGCGATTCGTTGGATTCGCTGACTCGGGTGGCCGTCGTGACGAGCGAACGCATGTCGTCTTCGGTGGCCGCCTCGCGAGTGTCGTTGAAGTTCGCGACGACCAGCGGATTGCCCATGCGGTCGCGCAATACGACGTCGAAGGTTTCGTGTGATCGCTTCGTCTGGCCGTCCTCGGTGTATTCGACGCTGGCCTCCCCGTTGAGTTCCGCTCGGTCGACCAGCGGCAAAGCGTCGTAGAGATCCGACAGGCCGTTCTGGTGACCGGTGTCACGGATATCGAAGGCCAACTGGCGAAGGAGCCAGGACACGAATCGGAACTCGATCGTCTCTCGAAGGAACGCATCGAAGGGCTGATCGGCGACGACCGCGCCGTCGGTTTCGAACTGGGTGTGGTACTCGACGTTGAGGTTCTCGTTGATGTCCGAGCGGCTCGCTCCGCTGTCGTGGACCGTCTTCAGTGTCGGCTCTCCTTTCGAGTCGTATCGAACGAACAGATCCGTCCCATCCATCGCTTCCGCCCGGCTGAGTCGCGTTTCGGCTGTGGTATCCGGCGCATCGACTTCTTCGAGCCGGGTCTGTAGGGAGTCGCGTTGCTCTCTGAGGTCGGCCAACTCCTCGCGTGCCTGCTCGAGTTCCGTCTGCAGTTTGTCGCACTCGTCCAGGAGTTCGTCCCGTTCGTTGGCGATCTCATCGCGCTCCTCACGGGCACTTTCGAGTTGTGCCTCGAGTTCCTCGATCCGTCCCTCTCGTTCGGCGATCGTCTCCTCTACATCCCGAACGCGGTCGTCGGTTCCGGCGTTGGCGCTCTCGTCATCGACCGTCTCGGTCGATGCGTCTCTCTCCGTCTCCTCGGATTCTGTCGGCGTCTCGGCCGTCGTTTCGGACGTTGTCTCCTCTTGAGCTGTCTCGGCCGACGTGTCGGCGACGGCGCTGTGGGGCTCCGTTTCGTCACTCGGTTCCGGTTTCGGACGGGCCGTCGGATGGGTTTCGCCCATCGTCGACTCCGTCGTGGCGTCGTCCGTGGTCTCGCTCCTCGTCCGGTCCGGGTCGAGCGAGGGGATCGTCCGGGTTTCGAGATCATCCGCACTGCCTGCCGAGGAATCGTGTGCCGAACTCCCTCCTGTTGACCGATCACTCCCTGAAGGCTCCCGGGAACGGCTTCTCGCCGTTTCTCGCTCCGAACGCGCAGATTCGACTTGCTCTTTCCCGGTGGATGGCGTTCCAGACTGGGTCTTCTCACGTGTTTGTTCCTCGGTTTCGGCGGTAGTGTCTGCCGTCGGTCGTCGCTCGTGCTCGGTCGTCCTCGCCGCGGACTCGGTCTCCTGTCCGGTGGTCGTCGTCTCGGCAGTGGCCGACCGATCCCGCTGGGCTGTGTCGTTCGTTTCGCGTTCTTGGGTTGTGGCTCCTTGCTCACTCGATCCGCCGCTGGCCGGCGTGGTCGTCCGCTCGGCAGCCTCCCTCGGCCCGTCGTCTGTTGTCTCTGCCTCTGTCGTTGTCTCCGGGCTTGTCTCGGCGTCGTCGACTGTTCCAGCGGTTTCCGTCTCACTGGCCGTACTCTCGGCTTCGTCGGACGCGGTCGCCTCAGCCGTGTCCGTCTCTTCTGGATTCGGTTCTCCGGTTCCCGATTTCCCGGCACTCGGTTCTTCGGCACTTGGTTCTCCCGTACCCGGCTTTCCAGTACTCGGCTCTCCCGTGCCCGGTTCTTCGTCACCCGACATTGTCCCTTCGGTTGGCTCCTCGGGGGGCGTCGCCCGTTCGTCGGACTCGTTCTCGGCGGGTTCGTCGCCGGCCGAATCCTCGGTGGATCCGGGCGCTCCCCCAGCGACCGTCGTGGCGTCCTGGTCCACGTCGTCCGACGCCGCGGTCGAGCTTCCGGACGCAGGAATCTCGATCGGATCGACATCGACGGCCCGGACCTTGTAGATCCCGACCTCGCCGTCGGCCCGCTGGAAGGCCTCGTCCTCACTCAACAACTGCCCGCTGTTGCCGACGAAGGCGACGCCCATCGAGCGCCCGCCGTGATAGACGACGTAGTAGTCCCCGCTGAGAACGTTTTCCGAGAGTTCGATGTAGCCGGTAAAGCCGCCGTCGGAGAGCGTCGTATCGACCTTCGAGAGCGGCGTCTCCTCCGTGTAGTACTTCGCCCGGACCTCGTCGCCGCGGTCCTGCATGACGATCAACAACGGGAGCGCCGGCGTGGGGGCCTCGTAGGCCGTCCCATCGGCGGCCTCGAAGTCCTCGATAGCCCCACCGATGATCCCGACGACAGTGCCGTTGAGCATACAGAGCGTCCCGGCCGGCGAACGGACGACCCCGGAGAAGTCCTGCCTTGCGAGTTCCTGCAGGCCTCGATAGCCGCCGCCGAACGAGCGAGTCTCCCACTGGTCGACCCGCTCGATAGCGCGTGTAGTCATTGTCCTGAACAAGTCGTATAGACGGCATATACTTTGCGCCCGCAACCGACGGCTACCGCTTGAAATCACTCAAACGCTGCCCTACAAGTGACGGACGGACCGCCGGCTCCGATGGACCTTTCCGGACTCCAGCCCTAATTGCCCCCATGAGCGAGCAAGTCGACGCCGGCGGGTACCGCCGCGCCAGCCCGTGGCCCGTCTTCGTCGCACTGGGGTTTGCCCTCTCGGAACTTGGGATCTTCGTCGGGCTCTATCCCGTCGCCGTCGGCGGACTGTTGTTGCTTGCAGGCAGCGTGGCGGGGATTCTGCGGGAATCGAACTACGCCACCGACGTTTGGCGTCCACTCGCCGGCCTCGGTGCTGTCTTGTCCGTCCTTGGCCTCGCCATCGTCGCGACACAGATCGACCCGACGACGTTGGACATCCTCGCGGTCGTGGCTGATCCCGGCGGGATCGTCGGCCGTGGCCTCGCCGTCGTCGGTGCCGGTGTGATCCTGTTCGCAGTCGGACTCCCCGGACTGCTGCTGGAGTGATAGTGATTACTGTCGGTCTGTTCCACATCGACCGCACGCAGTTGTGCAGTCGTCGCGGTAAATCGCTACAGTAATCACTATGAGTCGCCTTTCCGAACGATCGTCGTCCCCGGACACCCGCCTGTTTTCCGCTTCCAACAGTCTATTTACGGCTTGTGGCGAACCCTCGCCTATGGAGATCGGTCCGCTCGATCACGAGACCTTGCTCGATCTGCTGGTCAACGTCATCCCCCTGGGCATCCTCGTGTTCTTTTTCGCCGCGTTCGTGCTCGTCAGTCCGTTTGGCTGGGATCCCGTGGCTTCGGGCCTGCAACTGGCGATCGTCGGGTCGATGATCGTCCTGCTCACGATCCTTTCGTATTACGCCGGGCGGGCAATCGCGAACGCCGAGCGCGGTGGCGAACCCGAGGAACCGCCGGGCGTGCTCCCCGAAACGCGAGACTGATTGTTTCGAACGTCTTTCGTTTTCCTGTCGACAGATCCTAAATAACCCCCAGTATCGGGGGATGAACACCATGAGAGAATGGTGCCGACAACGCACCCTTTTAGTAGGAACCTCCCGGAGAATGGGCCATGGCAGGACAGCAGCTCGCACTGACGGTGTTGATGGGGCTGGTCCTCGTCGGGGTGGCCACACTCCTCACGCGTCTCGAGGACTGGCGGCGCTACACGGCCATGGCGGGCGGCGCCGTCACCGTCGGCGAGGAGAGCGGGTACGGCCATCGCGAAAAGCCCGGGGGCGTATTCAGGTGGCTCACGACCGTCGATCACAAGGACATCGGTATTCTGTACGGCGTCTTCGCACTCGTCTCGTTGGCCATCGGTGGCATCATGGTGCTCATCATGCGGTTGGAATTACTGACTCCCGCATCGGACGTGGTCAGCCCACAGTTCTACAACGCCTTGCTGACGAGTCACGGGATCACCATGCTGTTTCTGTTCGGGACGCCGATCCTCGCGGCGTTCGGTAACTACTTCATCCCGCTGTTGATCGGTGCCGACGACATGGCGTTTCCACGAATCAACGCCATCGCTTTCTGGCTGTTGCCCTTCGGCGCGCTCCTCATCTGGGCTGGGTTCCTGATTCCGGGGATCGCCCCGTCACAGACCAGCTGGACGATGTACACCCCCCTGTCGGTCGAACAGGCCCACTTCGGCACCGATCTCATGTTGCTAGGGTTGCACCTCACGGGCATCTCGGCGACGATGGGGGCGATCAACTTCATCGTGACAATATTCACCGAACGCGGTGAGGGTGTCAACTGGGCGAACCTGGACATCTTCTCCTGGACGATGCTCACCCAGTCGGGGATCATCCTCTTCGCGTTCCCGCTGTTGGGTAGTGCGATCGTCATGCTGTTGCTGGATCGGAATCTCGGGACGATGTTCTACGCGATCGGTGAGGGCGGCGGTCCGATCCTCTGGCAGAACCTCTTTTGGTTCTTCGGCCATCCGGAGGTGTACATCCTCGTGCTTCCGCCGATGGGGCTGGTCAGTTACATCCTCCCTCGCTTTGCCGGCCGGAAGCTCTTCGGCTTCAAGTTCGTCGTCTACTCGACGCTGGCCATCGGCGTCCTCTCCTTTGGCGTCTGGGCCCACCACATGTTCGCGACCGGGATCGACCCGCGCTTGCGAGCCTCGTTCATGGCCGTCTCCTTGGCGATAGCAGTGCCCAGTGCAGTGAAGACGTTCAACTGGATCACGACGATGTGGAACGGTCGGATCAGGCTCGCGGCACCGATGCTGTTCTGTATCGGCTTCGTCTCGAACTTCATCATCGGCGGCGTGACCGGGGTCTTCCTGGCAGCGATCCCGATCGACCTGGTGTTGACTGATACGTACTACGTCGTCGGGCACTTCCACTACATCATCATGGGCGCGATCGCCTTCGCAGTGTTCGCGGGCATTTACTACTGGTTCCCCATCTTCACCGGGAAGATGTACCAGCGCACGCTGGCGAAGTGGCACTTCTGGCTGTCGATGATCGGGACCAACGTGACCTTCTTCGCCATGTTGCTGCTGGGGTACCTGGAGATGCCCCGGCGGTACGCGGCCTACGAGTTCGATCCGGCGGTCGCACCGCTCGACGCGATCACACTGCTCCACCAGGCGGCAACGGTCGGGGCCGTCATTCTTCTGATCGGCCAGCTGATCTTCGTCTGGAACGTCGTCCAGTCCTGGCTGGAAGCGCCAGCAGTCACCGACGAGGACCCTTGGGATCTCAAAGACGACGGCCTGTTCACCCGGGAGTTCGGCTGGCACGCCGACCGCCTCGCGCTGCCCGACGGCGGCGAGGAAGAGGCGATGACCGACGGCGGCGAGACGGAAACGGACCAGTAGCCTTCGATCGTCCGATAGCTCTACCTTCACTCGCTTGTCAGCCGAGACAGTTCTGTTTTCGCCCGTTTGTCAGCCGAGGACGAGCACGAACGCGGCGATCCCCATCATCAGCACGATCGCAACCAGCGCCGCGAGCAGGAGTTCTTTCTCTTCCATACGTGCACTTCGGGTGCGGGATGAAAAGCCTAATCGGCTCCGGCACGAAGAGCAGTCATGTCAGTAACCACCGCCATCCGTGGGCGACGGGTCGTCTTGATCGTCTACCTCGTCGTGGTCACAATCGCGGGACTGATGGGTGCGATCCTCGGTGCGACACGGCCCGATGTCGTCGACCCGGTCCTGTTCGGCGTTTTTCCGTTACCGCCGTCGGTACTTGGCATGGCCGTCTACGGGATGGTGACGGTCGGTCTTGCCATTGGCGTGCTATTGGTCGCCGTCTCCTACGTCGCCACCCGGTTCGACACGCACGAGCCAGGCGGCGAATGACAGTTCCCGACTGACGGCGACCGTCGGTCCGCCCGCGCTACGACCGCGGTGACTCGCCACCGTTCGTCTGGACCTGCTGGCGGATCTGATCGGGGACAGAAGGGTCTCGAAGCGTCGTCGTGTCGCCGAGTTCCTCGCTGTTGGAGATGTTTTCGAGCACGCGGCGCATGATCTTCCCCGAGCGGGTCTTGGGCAGGTCCGAGACGAACAGCACGCGGTCCGGGCGCGCGAAGGCACCGATCTCGTCCTCGACAGACGAAATCACCTGCTGGCGAACGTCCTCGCTCTGTTCGATCCCGTCCCTGAGCACGACGTAGACATCGGGGACGTGGCCGCGCTCGACGTCTTCGCGGGCGACCACGGCGGCCTCGGCGACTGCCTCGACCTCGGCGACGGCACTCTCCAGTTCCATTGTTCCGAGGCGGTGGCCGGCGACGTTCATCACGTCGTCGAGCCGGCCCAGGACTCGATAGTAGCCGTCTTGACCGTGGACGGCTCCATCGCCAGTCTCGTAGACCCAGTCTCGCCAGTCGTCGCTGTCGGTATCCGAGAACCGTTGCCAGTACTCCGCGATGAACCGCTCGTCGTCCCCGTAGACCGTCTGGAGCATCCCCGGCCACGGCCGCTCGATCACGAGGTTACCCGCCCGGCCGGTCGCGGGTTCGATCGGTGTCCCGTCGTCCTCGTAGAGCGCGGGTTCGATTCCGGGACACGGCCGCCCGGCACTCCCCGGCTTCATGTCCGCCAGCGCCGGTAAGTTCGTGATGAGGTGGCCCCCGGTCTCGGTTTGCCACCACGTGTCGACGATCACCGCGTCCCCGTCGCCGACGTGCGTGTAGTACCACTGCCAGGCCTCTGGCTGGATCGGCTCGCCGACCGTCGTGAGGTGCCGGAAGTCGAAGTCGTGGCCGGCGAGGTGTTGCTCGCCCCACTTCATGAACTGCCGGATCGCCGTCGGCGAGGTGTGGAAGATGTCGACGTCGTAGCGTTCGGCGATCTCCCAAAGCCGCGATTTGTCGGGGTAGTCCGGGGTCCCTTCGTACATGACGCTGGTCGTGCCCAGTGCTAACGGCCCATAGACGATGTAGGAGTGGCCGGTGATCCAGCCGATGTCCGCCGCACACCAGTAGGTGTCCGTCGGTTCGATGTCCAGTACGTACTTCGAAGTGCCCGCAGCATAGGCCAGATACCCACCAGTCCGGTGTTGACAGCCTTTGGGTTTGCCCGTCGTCCCCGAGGTGTACATCAGGAACAGGGGGTCCTCGGCCTCACGGGCGACGGGTTCGACGTGAGCGCCGCGCTTCTCGGCGAGGACATCGTCGACGAGGACGTAGGGGTCTTCGCCGGTGAGTTCGACCCCCTCGTGGAGGTCGTCGTGTCGCGACCACAGGAGTGCCGTCTCAACGTCCGTCCTCTCGTCTTCGAGTGCTTCGTCGGCCTTCGCCTTGTGATCGAGCCACTCTCCGCGGCGGTAGTAGCCGTCGATCGTCACGAGCACGTCACTATCAGCGTCCTCGAGACGGTCGGCCAGCGCCTGTGCCGAGAAGCCTGCGAAGACGACCGAGTGGACCGCCCCGATTCGGGCACACGCGAGCATCGTGATCGGCAGGGCTGGGACCATCGGGAGGTGTAGCGTGACCACGTCGTCCTCGGAGACGCCGACCTCTTTGAGGACTGCCGCCATCTCGTTGATTCGCCGGTAGAGATCCTGATAGGTAATCGTCCGTTGGGCTCCGCCCTCGCCCTCCCAGATCAGGGCGGCCTGGTTTTTGCGCTCCTCGAGGTGCCGGTCTACGCAATTGACCGATGCGTTCAACGACCCACCGACGAACCACTCGAAGAAGGGAGGGTCGCTGCCGTCGAACACTTCGTCCCAGTGCTCGTCCCAGGTGAGCAGTTCGCCGTACTCCGTGAATCCCTCGGGGAACCCATCGAAACGCTCGTAGACGCTGGGGTCCGTGACGTTCGCGTCCCCGACGAACGTCGTCGGCGGTCGATAGTACTCTTGGTCTGGCAACCGTGCTTCTAGTCCTAAATCCTCATTTTCGTTCATGTTGGACTCACGGTCCACATGTGTACGCTCACCAACGTGAACGTGCGTAAAGAGGCGAGATTGACAGGTATCGGCTATCAGGCCGCGGCGTCGGGCTACTCGTCCTCTTTGAGACGCTCTGTTGTCTCCACCAGCGGGTGTCTGGCGTAGTCGACGATCGTGATGTCCTCGATCGATTTCAAGTTCTCTTCGATGGCCGTCTTCTCCATCTCGAGTTCGACCGGTTCGTCGACGACGATGACGTACGCCTCCATCTCCTCGATGCCGAGTTCCGAAGCGGCAGTGGTCCGGTGATGACCGTCCGCCAGGAGGAGGTCGCCGGCGTTGTCGATGACGACCAGGGGCTCGGCCAGTCCACGTTCGATCTCGTACATCCGCCCTTCGAGTTCGTCGCCGTAGACTTTCGTCTGGGTCGGCGTGAGGTTCGCGAGGGCGACAACCCGGCGCTCCTGACTGGCGTCAACGCCGTGGACCGCCTCGATGGTCTCCATCAGTTGTTCGACCTTGTCGGGCGTCGCGCGCTCGATCTGGCTCCGCAGGACGTCCGTGTTCGTGATAATTCCGACGAGCGTCCTGTCGTCGTCGACGACCGGCAGGCGCTGGATACCCGACCGGAGGATGACACGGGCAGCGTCGTCGACATCCATCTCCGGGTGCCCGACCATCAGATCGGTGGACATCACGTCCTCGATCGACGATGTCTCCTCGGCGAGCAGGAGGTCGCTCGCGCTCACGAATCCGCGGACTTCTCCGCCGGTACAGACCGGAAAGCCGCTGTGATCGCCGCGTTCCCGGATCCGCCGGGCTACCTCTTCGACTGTGTCCTCGGGGGCGACCGTCGCGACCTCGTGGGTCATGTACTCTTCGACGGTCGGCGAGTCCTCAGCACTGTCCATCGTCGTTGCTCAAGAGGTCTCGGTTGAAAAATCCCACGCCAGCGTCGGAACTCGGGCCCTCCCGTCGTGTCATCCCGGCAAGAGAGTCGTCCCCAACTGTCGTCCGTCAAGCGAGTAATTGCCACTTAGTCCGGTTCGTCATCGCCGATCCAGCGGCCACGCTCGCCCGTGTCTTCGCTGGTCTCGTTGTCCGGATTATCTCTTGATAGCCCGTCGTCGGTGGGGGTGCCAGGGCTCTCCATCGACAAGCTGTTGCTCAGCGAATCGGCGGTGTCAGCCCCGGTCCCGTACGTGCCCAGTGAGATCTGAGAGGGGTGCATCTCGAGGACTTCAAGGAACCGGTCGGTGACGAGTCCATCGACGACTTCCCGGAGGGATTGCTCGCCCTCTTCGACCCACTCCATGACCCCGAGTTTGATCTGAGCGCCGGCCATGTCCGCGTGTCCGCCCGCGCTGCCGACCTGGTCGAAGGCCGCCCGCAGCGCCTCGCCGAGATCGAGATCCGTCCCGCGGGCACGAGCCGAGACGTAGATTGTCCCCTCTTTGATCCCGTAGACGAGCGTCGTCGTGACCGCCTCGAGGTTGAGAAGCCGGTCGGCAGCCTGTGCGAGCGTGTCTCGGTCGGTTATCTGTCCGACCCCGCTCAACAGGACCGACCCGTAACGCTCCCGGCTGACGATCGCCTCCGCGATCGTCTCCAGCGTGGCAGAACTCACGTTCGGGTTCTCGATGCGTTCTAAGGCACCGACGTCGGCGTGAGGCAACAGGAACGCACCCGCTTCGAAGTCGGCGACCGACACTTCACGGCTGAACTCGTCGGTGTCGACCCGGATCCCGAACAGCAACCCGGTCGCGATGTCTTCCGCGGGCTCGATCCCGAGCCGACGGTAATAATCCACCAGCAGCGTACTCGTCGCGCCCACATCGCTTCGGAGGTCCGTGAACCGGGCGGCGACTGGCCCTCGTGGCGGATGGTGATCGATCACGACGTCGATGTCAGTCTCCTCGGGTAGCCCGTCGTTGACTCCGGGTCTGGCGTGATCGACCAGCGCGAACCCGCCGAAGGCAGAGAGGTCTTCTGCGGGCTCGAGTTTCCGGAGGTCGTACTCCAGAAGGTTGACCATCGCCTGGTTCTCCTGGTGGTTGATCGATCCATAGTAACACACCTGCGCGGGACAACCCAGCCGATCGGCGATCCGTTCCAGTGCAAGTGCGCTGGCGATGGCGTCCGGATCCGGGTTGTCGTGGGTCATGATCGCGAGTTCGCCCTCGATGTCCCTCAGGACCGACTGGAGCGCGTGTATCGAGTTCCCACCGGTCCCGACGCGATCGGTCAGGTAGCTCGCCAGCGCCGCGCGCGGATCGACGATTCGATCCGCCAGTTCCCCCAAGGCGGCTCGCGTGTCCGCCGAGGCCTCGGACCCGATGTAAGCGAGCAAGAACGCACTGGGGTAGACCTCGCGGGTGGCCCTCGCTACCGCGAGGTTCCGTGACGGATCCTCGCCCGATACGATCACCGTCTCGACGCCGTCGACGGCTCCGAGTATCTCGGGGTCGCTCGGGTCTCCCTCGATCACCTCGATGGCGGACGTCTCCACCTGACCGTACTCGGCCTCCGCTTCCCGAACCACAACAGTCCGTCCCGGACGCTCGGCCAGCGTGCCGACCAGCGTCTCTCCCAAGGACCCACAGCCCGCCACCAGCCGGGTGTGCATGTCCCGGTGGTCGGATCTACAGTCCCTAAAAACCACTCCTCTGGCCCGTTCGTTGCTCGTGGCTGTTGCTCACGATCGCTCGCGCCTCGATCGTCCGGCTACTCACTTCAGCCGTTCCTGCAGGAACGATGGATGGACGGCTACGACCCCATCAAGGGCTTCGATATCGTCGTTGATGACATCACCCAGCGCGTCCCCATCGGTCGCTCGCACCTCGGCCATGACGGTGTGGTCGCCGCTTGAGGTATACATCGCCTCGATCGCCTCGACCTCCTTGAGGGCGCGGGTCACCTCGACGTAGGCCTCGCTCTCGACGTCGATCCCGACGATAGCGATGCTCTCACCGGGCAGTTTCTTCGGATCGACGTCCGCAGAGTACCCGACGATGACGCCGTCGTCTTCGAGTTGTGTGATGTACTTCCGGACCGTCGGCTTCGAGACGCCCACCCGGTCTGCGATCTCGGCGTAGGATGCCTGGGCGTCGTCCTCGAGGACATCCAGGAGACGCTCGGCCGTCGCTTCAGCGCTCATGAATGTATATTTCGGTTACGTCGAAAAATACCTTCCGAACGTGAAAGCCCTAGCCGCTTCCTGTCGCTCGCGATCGCGACAGCTCAGGTGTGATGTTCGAGTAGATCGTAGCTGCGCTTCCAGTCGGCGTCCTCGTCGAAGTACTTCTCGGCCAGTGGCTCGTCGGGCATCTCGCCGGTGGCTTTCTTCTCTTCCGTGTAGGAGGGGCGGTCCTCGTCGACGTAGAATCGACCGGTGAGGACTTCACCCTCGTAGAGTTTCGACTCGACCTCGTACATCATTTGGGCCGCCTCTTCGCGGTCGGTGATGTCGAAGTCGTAGTCATCGGACTCCTGGACGTCCGTGTATGGGACGTAGGACTTGGCGTCTTTGTTCCAGGTCGGACACTGCGTCAGGAAGTCGACGTGAGCGAACCCGTCGTGTTCGATCGCTTCCGCCAGGATCTCAGCCGCCTGGTTGGGGTTCGTTGCGGCCGTCCGTGCGACGTAGGACGCCCCGGCAGTCAGTCCGAGACTCAGCGGTCGGATCGGATCTTTCGCGGAGCCGTGGGGCTGGGTCTTTGACTTGTGGCCCTTCGGACTGGTCGGGGAGGTCTGGCCTTTCGTTAGCCCGAAGATCTCGTTGTTGAACACGATGTAGGTCATGTCGTGATTCTCACGGGCCGTGTGGATGAAGTGGTTGCCACCGATGCCGTAGCCGTCGCCGTCACCGCCGGCGGCGATCACTTCGAGGTCCGGGTTGGCCAGCTTGGCTGCACGGGCGATCGGGAGCGACCGGCCGTGGATCGAGTGAAAGCCATAGGAGTTGAAGTAGGAGTTGAGCTTGCTCGAACAGCCGATCCCCGTGACTGTCAATACTTCTTCGGGAGTCCGACCGACTTCCGGCATCGCCTGTTTCAGTGCTTTGAGGACACTGAAGTCACCGCAGCCCGGACACCAGGTCGCCTGCGGTTCGATACCGGGTGTAAACTCTTCGCGTTCGATCTCGCGATCATCGCCGATTGCACTGAATGCACTCATGGTTAGTCACCTGCCGCTGGGACGAAGGTAGTCGAATCACCTGGCACGTCGGGTTCCTCGGCGACGATCGCCTCGAAGCCCTCGACGATCTCGGCGGGTTCGAAGGGGTTGCCGTTGTACTTCAGGAGACTCGACAACTTCTCGCCGAATCGACCGAGTTCCTTCTGGGTGAGGCCCTTGAACTGTCCGCTGGCGTTCATCTCGACCACGACGGCCTCCTCGACGCTCTCTAGGAACTCCGTGACTTCGGCTTCGGGGTAGGGCATGAGGTCGCTGACGCCCAGAGCCTTGACTGCCTGGCCGTTCTCGTTGAGCCGGTCGACGGCCTCGAAGACCGTGCCCTGCTGGCTCCCCCAGGTGATGATCCCGTACTGGGCGTCTTCGGGGCCGCGATAGGCCTGGTTCGAGGACTCTTTCTCGTCGAGGTCCTCCCGAATGGAGTCGAGTTTGCCCATCCGCCGGGACATCTGGGCGACCCGGTTGTCCGGGTCCTCGTCGATGTGGCCGTACGAGTTGGTCTCGTTGCCGGAAGTAAGGTGGCGGCCACCCTTCTGGCCGGGGACCGTCCGCGGGCTGACGCCGCTTTCGGCTTCGGCGTCGAACCGCTTGAAAGTACCCGACTCGTGGTGGGCTGCCTCCTTGATCTCCTCCTCGGAGAGAACCTTCCCGGCATCCGGGTCGGGTTCCCTATCGAAGAACTCCACGGGTACCGACCGGAGCTCGCCCTCGATTTTCTGGTCGTAGACGACGATCGCCGGCAGTTGATAGTCGTAGGCGAGTTCAAAGGCAAGTCGGGTCTGTTCGTAGGCCTCCTTGACGCCCGCAGGGGCGAACACGACCCGGTTCGAGTCGCCCTGACTCGTATAGAGGACGTGTTCGAGGTCCCCCTGTTCGGGCTTGGTGGGCATGCCCGTCGACGGGCCAGCACGCATCGCCTCGACGAGGACGATCGGCGTCTCGGTCATCTCGGCGAGACCGAGGGGCTCGGACATCAGTGCGAACCCGCCGCCAGAGGAGCCCGACATCGCCTTGACGCCAGTGTGACTCGCACCCAGCGCCAGCGATGCAGCCGCGATCTCGTCTTCGACCTGCTCGGCGATCCCGCCGAACTCGGACATGTGCTGGGACATGATCGTGAACACTTCTGTCCACGGCGTCATGGGATAGCCGGCGATGAACCGACACCCGGCGTCCAGGGCCCCGTAGGCGATGGCGTTCGAGCCGTTCATCAGGCCTAGTTCGTGCTCGTTCTCGCCGGTCGGTACCTGGAGTTCGTGGGTGTGCTCGAACTCCTCGGCGCGCTCGTAGGCATCGTCGAGGACTTTCAGGTTGTCCTCCTGGATGTCCCCGGACATGTTCTGGGTGATGAGCTCCTTGAAGTACGAAACGTCCATCCCCAGCAACGCGGCGGTAACGCCGACCCCGGCCGTGTTCCGCATGACGTCACGACCGTGTTCGCGCGCAATCTCCCGGAGATTGATCGGATAGACGTGCCAGTTGTTTTCTTCGGCACGTTCCTCTAGGTTCAACTCGGCGACGTCCTCCTCGTCGAACAGCCCAGTGTCGTAGACAATAATGCCGCCCTCGCGGAGTTCGTCTAAGTTCTCTGCGAGTGGCTTGAGTTCCTCGTTGCCATAATAGGCTCCCTCGGAGGGATTGCGTGCGAAACTGTCGCCAAGCGACAGCAGGAAGTTATAGCCGTCTCCGCGCGACGTTACCTCCTCGTCTTTCGCCCGTACTTCTACGTACGTGTGGCCGCCCCGGATGCGGGAGGGGTAGTGTCGATGTGTAAATACATTTAGCCCCGCCCGCATCAGGGCTTTCGCGAAGTTCTGGCTCGTCGAGTCGATCCCGTCACCGGAACCACCCGCGATTCGCCAGATGAGTTCGTTCTCTGTCATTGGATATCAACGGCTCCGTTGGTGCCGTACACAAAGGTGGGACGGGCCGGACAAAAGGGTTTGGCTTGTGTCAATTGTGGAATGATTATGATAGTCCACACGTGGGTATTATCGGCCTGAACCTGACCGATTACGTCCATGACTGGAGATGGTCTTTTCTGCCGTTTTCTGGCTACTGATCCCACTGAATGGCGTCCGGTGGAAAGTGCGATGATGCATCTCGCTGTAACTCCCATCGTCAAACCACCTGGGACCGTTCCGTCAACGCCGTTTGACGATCTACGTATATGTCGGTGCCGCCAGTGTTTTCCCGAAACCGATCGCATTTTCCGCCATGGAATTCGATCTCAGGCGGCTTTTCGCGAGTGCCTCGGTGAGTGCGACCGGCGTGGCCGTCCTTGCGATTGCCGTCGTGGCGTTCTGGGTCGGTCTCCCCTCAATCTACGATCTCGGTTTGGTTGTGTTGGGGGGCCTCGTCGGACTCACACTGGTGATCGCCGGGGGAGTCCTGTTCGTCTTCACGGAACTCCGGACAGATCACGTCCTCCGGGTGGCTGGCTGGAACGCTCTGGGCGTCGTTGTGCTCGGACTCGTCCTGGTGCTGGCCGTCGCCAGCCCGTCGGTGTCCCTCCCTGCGGCCGTCATCGCGAACGTCCTCGGGGTGAGTGCCGTCGCGCACGTTCTCATCGGGGTGACCGACGTTCGCCGGATCAGGGTCGGCGAGTTGGCCCGCGAACGACAGAAGCTCGCCGTCCTCAACCGGCTCGTCCGGCATAATCTCCGTAACGACGCCCAGGTGTTGCTGGGTAACTCGGAAGTTCTCGTCTCGGAACTTGAGGACGACCGCCTCGCATCCATGGCCGACGCCCTCGCCACGAAGGCCACCGCACTGGCGTCGATGAACGAGAAGTTGGGTGATTTCCAGGCTGCGATCGATCACGACCCGGCCGACGAACGTACGGTCGACCTTCAGCAAGTGGTCGCGGACGTCGTCACAGATTGCTCCACGTCCTTCCCCGAGGCGACGATCGAAACCGACCTGGCGGCGGGGATCGCGGTCCGTGCTGACGATAAACTCGCCGACGCGATCCGGGAGGCCGTCGAGAACGCGATCGTCCACGGTGGCGGGAAGGCGCAAGTGACGGCCGACTGCAGAGACGGCCGCGTCGAGATCAGCGTGAGCGACGACGGGCCGGGCATCCCGGACCACGAAATCGCCACGCTTGCCGAGGACACGGAGATCACGCAGCTCGAACACGGGACCGGCGTTGGCCTGTGGGTGCTCCGAACGGTCGTCGACGCCTATGGGGGGACGCTCCGGTTTGACACCGAGGACGGGACGACGGCGACGATCCGCTTGACTGCGGCGTGAGCGGTCACACTGATGGTGCTGGCAGTCTGATCTCCCGTCGGTTGGACTATCTCGCCCATTCCTAATTATTAATAATGCAAAAGTATATGCTCCCACGCGACGTACGTTCTGAGTGGGTACAGAAAGATGGGTCCACATATATTGATCCCAACGGACGGAACAGACCGATCCGCCGAACGCATCGAACGTGCGTTCGATGTCGCCCAGCAACAGGATGCGATAGTCCACGCACTCTACGTTGTCGACACCCAGCGGTACGGCGAACCGGCCCTGAGCAGCGTCGAAGTGCTGATCGATTGTTTCGAGGACGAGGGTCGGGACCACCTTCGCTCGCTCGTCGACGCGGGGGAACGCCGGGGTGTGACCGTCGAAGGGCACTCCCGACACGGCGACCCGGCTGGCGAAATCGTCACGGTGGCCGAGAAACTGGGCGTTGACCTCGTTGTCCCGTTGCTGGTGGACGTGACACCAGCACAACTCCGCCGGCAGGGCCTCGATAGCGAGCGAATCGCAGACGTTAGATCTCCTGCCTCCGCTTGAGACGATCTGCCACTCACATCTCGTTTCAGCTCCCGCGTCGACTCCATGCCGTCAGTTCTGGCAACGATCCCACCTGTCGTCGTCCGACTGTCGGTCGTATCACACCTCGATCGCGCCCATCAGCTCGACGAGTTCCTCTAGTTCTGGAAAGGTATAGACCTTCACGTCGATGTTAGAGTCCAGTGCCTGCACACGGGAGTCGAACATCAGCGCCATTTCGGAGCCCCGATCGCCGACCAGATCGTTGACCATGCCGCTGCCGGGGCCGTAGGTGAACGTCGGCGTCGAGATATCGATCGTCGTGTCGAGGACGTTCGCCCAGCCGTCGATGAACCCCGAGGTCATGATATTGCCGATCTCCTGGATGGCAGAGCGCTCCATGTCGGTGAAACCTTCCTGATCCGGATTGGCTCCGCCCATGTCACCGATCATCCCGCGGGCGAGGTCTTTCGCGCTCTCGCCGTTCAACAGAAAGAGGATGTGCCCGTGCGGTGGCTCCTCTAACTCGATACTGATGCCGATCTGCTTCTCGTCGCCGATATGGGTCTTGATGTCGGGGATGTCGATGAAGTTGATCTTGGTGATCTCCATCTCCGTCTCCATGTCCGTCATCTGGCTGAGGTGATCGGCGACCGTGTTGCCACCCTCTTTGGCCATCTTGTTGAACAACGCGAGCTTCCGGATATCGATCATCAAGCTCATGTGCGGTCGTAGAGTTCTGTTTCAAGCCCGCCCTAATAAGTCATGGACCTGCAGTTCTCATCGACGAGAATGAGATGTCGGTCACTCGACTCGATAGCCGACCGCGACGCCTTCGCCAACAGGTAACAGAGACGCCTCGAAGGCCGGATCCTCGTGGAGCGCCTCGATGACGGCCGCGATCCCTGCCGACATCTCGTCGGCGTCTTCCCGATCGCCCGCCAGCAGACCACGAACAGCGTCAGCGTCGATGGAGCCGCCAGCGATCGCATTATCCGCGACGACGATCCCACCAGGTGCGATCTTCTCGCGGACCGCTTCGAAGGCCTCTCGATAGCGAGTCTTCTCGTTGTCGATCAGTACCGCGTCGAAGGGGCCGTCGTACGCCTCGATGATCTCGATGGCGTCGCCGTGCTCGTAGTGGAACGTCGCTCCGAAGTCTCCCCGGGAGAGATACTTACGAGCGAGGTCGAGTTCCTCGGCGTCGACCTCCGTGAGGACGACTTCACTGTCCGCGGGCAACGCTCGCGCGAACCAGTACGCCGAGTAGCCATACCCCGACCCGAACTCGAAGACGCGGCGTGCATCGACCATGCGGGCGAGCAGGGTGAGCCACCCACCGACCGCGGGACCGACCGTCGGGAACCCCTCCCGTTCGGCATACGCGTCCATCTCCCTGCTGATCTCGTCCGGCTCCGGGCCGACGACTGTGGCGTACTCCTCGATCCACTCCGGTACCGTGGGCATACGTCTTATGGGGTCACACTCGGCAAAACGGCGTCGGTCTCCCCCACGTTCGCCCGGTAGTGCACGCTTCAGTCCCTGTAATCGTCGGCCCGTACGTGTCCTCACGGACCGTGACTCATCGACTCCGGCTGACCGGAAACGCCACCCGGTCGGGGTTGTCGTTGAACCGTTCTAAGATCGCCTCGTACATCGCGTTGCGAGCGCGGGTCCCTCGGCGCGGGTGGACGAGATACCGGAGGCGCAACTCGACCCAGGACTCTGCCTGGCGGACGTTGACCGTCGGTTGTTCGACCACGTCGAGTTCAACCGGCGTCTCGGCGAGTCGATCCCGATAGTTCGCGATCTCCCGGGCCATCTCCGCGCCGAGGTGATCGGTCGCCACGTCGATCATCACCTCGGTCGCGAAGTCGAGATCGGTCTCGTAGGCCACTTGGACGGACAGCTCGTTCCAGACGTACGGGACCCCGTCGCCGTAGAAATTGACGACGTGACTCGAGAGGACGACGCTGTTGGGGACGGTGACGATCCGACCCGAGGGCTGGTTCGTCGAGACGAGGTCGCCGTCGATCTCCTAGACCTCCGTGACGAAGAAGCCGATCGCGGCCACGTCCCCGCGCGTGTCCTCGATGGCGATGCGGTCGCCGACCTGGTAGGGCCGGTTGATCAGGATGTAAAACCAGCCGATCAGCGAGAACAGCGGCTGCTGGAGGGCGAAGGTGACCGCGAAGCCGACGACGCCCAGCGAGACGAGCATCCCGACCCACTGATCGGTCAGTGCGCCAAGTGTCGCGATGGTCGCGACGGCCCCGAAGGAAAGCCGGAGGACGTTCCTGGCGTCGTGACGGCGGCGCTTGTCCTCGGCGTGGGCGGCGACGTATCCGAGGACGAGTCGATAGGCGCCGAGGGCGGCCGCCAGGATCGCAACGACCGCCAACCCCTCGATGAGAAATATCTCTCCGTCTGCCGCCAGCCCCGGCACGTCGATCCGACCGATTGTGACAATGGCGAGGGCGCTGGCGATCGCCAGCGCGAGCAACACGTACGGAAGCCGTCGCGTCATGCCCTCGAACTTGCGGGGCCGACTGAAAACGGTTGTCCTGCACAGTGGGTGGCGGCTTCCTTGGGGCGTTTGAACGCCGTACTGCGACGACCTCCAGTCCCCATCCAGGTACCGTTCGGTCTACGTGTCGCGACGACTAGACACCAATCCGAATGTTCTTTCCATTGGCCTTCTGGACAGGAAGTATGGTCCGCCTCTCCCGTCGAGCCCTCCTTGGTGGCGTCGGGTTGCTGCTCGGTGCAACGTCGGGCTGTCTTGAGATACCTACACGCATGGAATTCAGCCCCGCTGACTGGCCACGTCCACGATCCGACCCAGGGCAGACGAATTACTCGCCGACGGCCGGCCCGGTCGAAGCCGCTGAAGTGGCGTGGTCACGGTCAGCTCTAGTTGATCCCGAGCGGGTACTGCTGCTCGCTGATGGAACGCTATACACCACGATCCTCCCTGATCTCGGCGATGAATGGTCGCTCCACGGTCTCGACGCCGAGACAGGTGAGACGCAGTTTCGTGTGCCACGGGTGGACACCCTATACTCGCTCGCCGAGACGACATCCTACGACAATGGCGTCCTGCTCGGAAACGGACACGGTCTGTATGGTGACGCCGTTCTTGGCATCAATCCCGACGCAAGCCCGGCCTCACGTCGATGGGCAAGCACAGTCCTGACACCGAACTATACGACACTCGATAGCACCGATTATACGGTTATCGACGGAACCTGGTATTTCTGTCACGGCCACGATCCCGCTGAACTCGTCGCTGTCGACGTCGATGACGGGACACAGCGGTGGCACCGAGAATTTGCGTTGGACGCTGTGGAATCCCCGTCAGTGACGGCCGTCGGCAAGCGACTCGTGACGAGCGTCTCCACCGACGAGCGATCGACGATGCACGTTTTCGATCCCGAGGGAGGGCACCTCCGCACAATATCATTGGATCACCGCTGGCAACGGCTCATGGGCACCGACGGAGTCGTCTACGCCGAAGTGGACCCGTCCCCCACACGGCCGACGATGGGAGCGTACGACATCGACGAAGGCGAGCAACTGTGGCAGCGCCAGGTCGCGCCAACGGGATATATCCGACTGCACAGTGCCGTCGGCCCCGATCTCATGCTGGTCGCCAGCAGGGAACGCACCGGTGGTGACGACAGCAGTTTGGCTGGGGGGATCCGTCTGCATGCATTCGATCGCCGGAGTGGAGACCTCCGATGGGAATGGAGTGGTTCACACGACCGGTTCGAGCACCACGGTTCGGCGGCGTCGCTCGCGATCGGTGGTCGGACTGCGTATCTCATCTTCGCCGCCGGAACTGTCGTCGCATTCTCGATAGAAGACGGGTCCGTCCGCTGGCAGACTACTGTCGACGGCTCTGTCTCTGGGTTCGTGAGCCAACCAATAATCGGCGACAGGCGGCTGTATTTCTTCATCCAATATCGGGGCATCTTTGCCCTGGAAGAACCATGACCGATCGATCGTTCGCACTGCACTGGCTGCTCGAATATACCGGACGGTATCTTCGTGAACAGCGAACGTTTGTGATCGCGTTCACGGTGTTGGGACTTGTCCAGGGCCTGCTGTTCGGCGTCATCACGTTTGTCGAGATCCCGCTGATTACGGCCGCATTTCCGAGACAAGGGGCGATCTATCCGATGCTATCGCTCGTGCCGAACGGCCCACTCGTCGCCCATCCCCTCCCAGGGACGTTCGTTGGTCTCCATCCCACGCTGATTGCCGTCTACATCGTGAGCGCTATACTGAAAATCGTGGCTATCACGCTCGCACTCGCCGCGGCAATCTGGCGAAGTACACCCGAGACAGACGGGTGGCTGCCACCTGTCCGTCGACTGCTCTGGCTCGGTGTGTTCGTCGCTGTGGTGACCACCGTATTAATTCCGGGGGTGGTCGGATATGCGCCTGTCTCCGGCTGGTTCGAGCCGATTGCGGTGGTGCTTCTCCTGGCGTATCTCGTCACGCGCCTGTTCGTCGTGCCGGTGACGATCGTCCGGGACGGGCGAAGCCTGCCGTCCGCGATCCGGTGGAGTTGGGCGGTCTGTCGGAGTGTGATCGTGACGATCGCAATCCTCGGTTTCGCGATCCTGCAGTACTGGTTCTCCGGGCTTCCGTGGATCGGCGTGGCTCCCGAGCCGACGAGGCTCATCCTCGCAACCGTGTTCGACACGGCGGTCTTCGGGGCTCCTTACACCGCATTGATGTGTGCGACCTACGATCAGGTCCCGGCTGACTTGCGGGAGTGAGGCAAGCCACGAGCGACGATACCAATTCAGGGCCGGACGCTGCCGTCTTTCCACTTAATGTTACAGCCACGCGAGGGACGGAACTCGCGGGTGATCTCCTCGCCGGCCAGCAGCTCCTCGACGATCTCGCGCATCTCGAAGGTCTCCGGTTCCGCATCGGGACTCATCGCGTCGTCGATGCGGCCGTGGTAGGCCAGGCGAAACTCGCCGTCGACGTTCTCCAGCAGGAACGGGTCGGGCGTACAGACCGCGCCGTAGGTCCGCGCCACGTCCTGAGACTCGTCCTGGAGGTAGGCGTCGTAAGCTATGGTACCGTCTTCGACCAGTTCGACCATCCGCTCGAAGGAATCGTCGGGGTACTCCTCGGCGTCGTTCGAGTTGATCCCCACCACGGCCAGCTCGTCGTACTCGGCGGCCAGTTCGTTCAGCGGGTCGAACTTTGCCTTCGCGTAGGGACAGTGATTGCACGTGAACACTACTAGCACAGCTTCGTGATCGTCGAAGTCCGCCAGTGCGTGGGTTTTGCCGTCGGTCCCGGGAAGCTCGAAGGCCGGCGCGACCTCGTCGCGTTCGATGGCCTCGCGTTCGGAATCGAGTGCGGTCATACCGTCGTCCTGTACTCGCTGTGGGCACATAGACGTTGACCCGGAGGCAACCCGTCCCACAGGTTGCTCGCGGCGATGCTCGATCAGTCGGCGAGTCGCTCCGAAAACGTCCGGTCGAACTGTTCGGCGGCGGCGAGTACGTCGCTGTCCCCGTTGACGGCGTATCGAATCTGGCCGTCGTCTCCATCGTCGGTCGCTTCGAAGACGCCAACGTCGACGAGGTCAGAGATCGTTTCGTCGAGGTAGAGTCGTTTCAGCGTCACGTCGGTCATTCCGGCGAGTTCCGACCGCGTGACGGTCTCCTCGGGATCCAGTTCGACCGCGGCGTCGATGAGCGCCGCTGCAGCCTCACTCGTGGCGACGAAGTTCCACCCGGATCGGTGTCCGTCCTGTCGTTGCATCGCAGGCATATAGGGAACTAACGGTCTTAAACGTGCTCTTCACAGACGAACACGGTCCTGGCGACCGACAGGTAGCAAACCTTATTGTCCGCGCTCGCCCGGCGACGTGTATGGACAGTCGCGACGAACTCCTGGCGCTGCTCCGAGAGAACGCCCGCTACTCGACGGCCGAACTGGCTCGCTTGGCCGACATGGACGAGGAGAGTGTCAAAGAGGCGATCGCCGCACTCGAGGCGGATGGTGCGTTGCGGGGCTACCAGGCTGTCGTCGACTGGAGCGAACTTGATCGTGAGCGTGTCCGCGCGATGGTCGAACTCAACGTCACGCTCGACCGCGAGACCAGCTACGGCGACATCGCCGATCGGATCGTGAAGTTCCCCGAAGTCCAAGCCTTGCGGCTGGTCAGCGGTGACTACGACTTCGCTATGGAAGTCGAGGGCGACTCGATGAGTGAAGTGTCGTGGTTCATCAGCGAGAAGGTCGCCCCCATCCCCGAGATCACCCAGACTGTCACTCACTACGTGATGGACTCCTACAAGGAGAACGGCATCGAGTTCGGGGACGGCGACGAGGACGACCGGCTCTCCGTGTCACCATGACCATCGAGCCATCAGAGCGCGCACGGACCGTTCCACCGTCGGGTATTCGGCGGTTCTTCGAACTCGCCGAGCAACAGGAGGACATCATCTCGCTGGGCGTCGGTGAACCTGACTTCTCTGCGCCCTGGAGCGCGCGGGAGGCTGCCATCGCTTCCCTGGAACAGGGCAAGACTTCCTACACCGCCAACCGGGGCAAACTGGAACTGCGTGAGGCGATATCGACCCACGTCGCCGACCGTCACGATCTCGGATACGAGCCCGACGAGGAGATCCTGGTCACGACGGGCGTCAGCGAAGCGGTCGACCTGGCGTTGCGAGCGATCGTCGACCCCGGCGACACCGTCGCTGTGGCGCAGCCGGCGTACATCTCCTACGTCCCAGGGGCGATCTTCGCCGGCGGTGACCCACTCCCCGTGGTGACGCGCCGAGAAGACGATTTCACGCTCACGCCCGAGGTACTGGCCGAGAGCGGGGCGGACGAGGCCGACGTGCTCGTGATGAACTACCCTAACAATCCCACGGGGGCGACCATGACCCGGGCGGAACTTGAGCCGGTCGCCGACTTCGTCCGCGAGCACGATCTGACCGTTCTCAGCGACGAGGTCTACGCCCAGTTGAGCTACGAACACGACCACACGTCGATCGCGACGCTGCCCGGCATGCGCGAGCGGACGATCGTCTTCAACGGCTTCTCGAAGGCCTACGCGATGACCGGTCTCAGACTTGGCTACGCCCTCGGCCCGTCTACCGTGATCGCGGCGATGAATCGCATCCACCAGTATACGATGCTTTCGGCGCCGACCACACCACAGTACGCGGCTATCGAGGCCTTGGAAAGTTGTGACGACGAGGTGACCGAAATGCGCAACCAGTTCAACCGCCGCCGACGGTTTGTCCTCTCGCGCTTCGAGGAAATGGGAATCGACTGCTTCACGGCCAGTGGTGCCTTCTATGCGTTCCCCGAAGCGCCGTGGGACGATAGCGAAGCCTTTGCCGAGGCGCTCTTAGAGGAGGAAGGCGTCGCCGTCGTTCCGGGGACTGTCTTCGGCGAGGGCGGTGCAGGCCATCTCAGAGTTTCCTATGCGACGGGTCTTGACGAATTGAAAGAGGCTATGGCACGGATCGAGTCGTTCCTCTCCTGATCGCCTTCGCCGGGTGTGTCCGTTCTTGGATCGCCTCGATTAGTGTGTCCAAACATTCACGGCGTCTTACGTAACCTTTTTTCGTATGAGTGAGAGAAGCACTACTTATGGCAATCGAAGACACGGGCGGGGGGGATACTGAGTCGGCAGGAGCGCGGCTCATTGCACGTTTCCGTGACGGTGATGAGTCAGACCAGGACGGAGACGAGGACGGAATCGTGGGATACAAACGGACAGGACAATCGGGAGATGAAGACCAGAAGCAGGTATTCGACGATGTTGAATCACTGTTAGCCCAGGGGACCGAGCAGGCGAATACGCTGGACGACGTCGTCGAAACCCGTACCGTCAACGTCAACGAGGAACTCGACGAGGACGAGTTCTTCTCGACGGTCGAGGGCCACACGACGCTCGTCAACCGGTACGACCTCGAAAAGACGGTCCCGATCGAGAAGAAACGCCACTTCGAGGAGGTCGAACGCTACTGGGTCAACAAGCCCTACGCGTGTGTCGTCGTTTTCCACTCACAGAAGGAAAACGAGCGCAAGTACTACGCGATCGAGCCCGTGCTGACCGAAATCGAGGCGGAACTCAAGGATTTCCTCGAGAAAAAACTCAAAACCACTATCAAGTATTCCGAAGAGGACGTAAGCGTCGCCGACGGGGAGGCGAGCCGGAGCGCGGTAATCGAACGGGAGGCCGAGAAGCTCCTCCATCGCTACGACATCTACGATCAGCCGGTGGCCGTGGAGTCGGATTCGGGCGGCCTGCTCAGTGGTCTCCTTGGGAACGGATCGGAGCCAGACGTCGAGGACGGCGTAGCTGGGGACCGACTCGACGGCATTGGGGCGCGGCCCGAACCGGCGATTCTCGAAAGTGATCCAAATACGCTGACTGAGTATCAGGTCGAAAAACTGCTGTACCTGCTAAAGCGAGACTACATCGGCTACGCGAAGATCGACCCGATCAAACACGACATCAACGTCGAGGACATCTCCTGTGACGGATACAACTCCCGGGTGTTCGTCTACCACACGGAGTACGAGAATATCATCACGAACGTCGAACACGGCGAGACCGACCTCGACGATTTCGTCGTGAAACTCGCCCAGCGCTCGGGCAAGGGTATCAGCAAACGCCAGCCCCAGGTCGACACGACTCTGCCGGACGGCTCGCGTGCCCAGCTCACTCTCGGACGAGAGGTCTCCGATCACGGGACCAACTACACCATCCGGCAGTTCAAAGACGTCCCGTTCACGCCCATCGACCTCATCAACTGGAACACCTTCAGCTTGGACGAGATGGCGTTCCTCTGGCTATGCATCGAGAACAACAAGTCGATGATCTTCGCCGGCGGGACGGCCTCGGGGAAGACGACTTCGCTGAACGCCGTCTCGCTTTTCATTCCGTCCAATACCAAGATCGTCTCCATCGAGGACACCCGCGAGGTCGAACTCCCACAGCGTAACTGGGTCGCAAGCGTCACCCGCCCCTCCTTCGGTGAGGACGAGATCGGCGACATCGACGAGTTCGACTTACTGGAGGCTGCACTCCGCCAGCGGCCGGACTACATCGTCATGGGTGAGGTCCGTGGCGAGGAAGGGCGTGACCTCTTCCAGGTCATGTCGACGGGTCACACCGGGTACTCGACGTTCCACGCCGACACGGTCGGCGAAGTCATCAAGCGTTTCACGACCGACCCGATCAACGTCTCAAAGACCCTGTTCACGGCGCTTGACCTGGTTTCGATCCAGACCCAGACGCGGGTCCAGGGCAACAAGGCCCGCCGGAACAAGACGCTGACCGAGATCAACGAGTACTCCCCGGAGAACGACGAGATCAACGTCAGGGACGTCTATCAGTGGCAGGCCGAGTCCGACGAGTTCCTCCAGATGGGTTCCTCCAGTACCCTAGAGGAGATCAAGTTCGACCGCGGGTGGGACCAGGACCGCCTCGACGAGGAACTGTTCATGCGGAAAGTCGTCCTGTCGTACCTCATCGAGAACGGTCTGAAGACCTACACTGAGGTTGCCGCGACCCTGCAGGCGTTCATCAACGATCCCGAAACGATCATCACGTTGATCGCCAACGACACGCTCGATCGGAGTCTCGAAGACCTCCGGGAGATGGAATCCGTTCAGATCGAGGTCGATCCGGCCAAAGAGGAGATGGTTCCCCGACCGGATCCATCGCCGGAGCTACTCGAGCAGGCCGAGGGGGTGTTGGACAACGCCGGGCCGCTGTTCGATCGCTACGAGAATCGCGAGCAGACTGACATCGTGAGTGCCCTCACACACATGGAGTCCGAAGAAAACTCCGGTGAGAACGAGGGCTTTGACTTCGGACAGTTCGTGCCGAAAGCAGGGTCTGAAAGCACGACCGAAGAATGAGCTTAGAACAACGACGCGTCGGGGGTCCGATGGGCGAATCCGGTGGACTCGCCGATCGATTCTACCCGCTGTACCGGCGACTGTTCGACGAGGACGGGGATTTCGTCGCCAACGTCGAGTCAAAGCTCGCCGAGGCACGGATGTCGGACAACGTCGAGATGTTTCTCTCGCGGGCGCTCGCCGTCGGCGTGATATCCGGGACTGCGCTGTGGTTGCTCGGCACCCTGCTCGGGTATCTCCTGTTTGCGACACTGTTCGCGGGGCAGGCGCCGTCGTTCATCGGGCTGAACCTCCCGGAGAACGTGCTCGCGATCGTTCAGATGTTGAAACTGCCGTTCCTGACGCTGGTCACGGGGACTATACTTGGTGGGATCGGGTTCGCCGTCGGGTTCGGCTCACTGGTCTCGATGCCGTACTTCCGGGCCAGCGCCCGCGAACGGGAGATCAACGTCATGCTCTCGGATGCGGTCTCGTTCATGTACGCGCTGTCGGTCGGTGGCCTCAATCAATTGGTCGCGTCGCAAAGCGATCTAGAGTTTGCCTCTGGTGCTCTCAATTGAGAGGTCACAGCTCATTGCTGTTTTGGTCGATCGCTGGAGCAGTTCGTCAAGGAACGACTGGTAGTACTCTGGATCGGCGTACTTCACCAGCCGAAGCTGGAGTATCGCCTCTAATCCCTCCGTTGTCCAGCGCATCCACTGGTTCTTGCAGCGCTTGCTGACTTCTCCCATCAGCCGTTCGACGGGGTTCGAGGTCCACGGCACCTCGAACCCCTCGACAGCCTGCTCGGCAAACGTCACAATCGACGGCAGCCACCGCCGTAGATACCCCGCAGCCTTCTCTGACCCGTACTGATCCAACTGCCACGCTGTCTTCTCGATACGCTCGGTCGTTCGCGCGATCCGCTCGCGGATCGCCGCGAACTCCTCGTCTGAACGGTGCTTGGCGACCGAATTTTTCAGATGGAACACCTCATCGATCACCTCCGAGACGATCTCGTTCCGTCGATCCAAGGAGAACACGCCATCGTCCCAGAGGTTGTAGTCCAGCGTTCGGCCGACGTGGACAAGATCGAGTTGGTGATCGCTGTATTCGTCGGTAAAGGCCGTAACGATGCCGTCATCAGCGTCACTGACGACTGTCGCGTCGTCAGTGACTGCGTCGATCTCATTGAGGTCAGCTGCTGTCTCGTCCCAATCAGCGTTCACCGAAAGATCCAGCAAGGAGCGTGACTCCTCTGCAGTATCTTCGCCGAGCGTGGCTTGGACGGAGTGGTACGAACGGTCGTCGTCTTGACTGTGACACTTCGTGCCGTCAGGAATAACCGCATCAGCGTCTGTATCAGCGACACAGTCGGGAAGGAACTGCTTGAGCTTACTGCCGTACTTTCTCGCGCGGCGGTTGATAGTGGTCGGCGACGGCATCTCCGAGAGGATGCCGTCGCCGACCACTATCAACCGCCGCGCGAGAAAGTACGGCAGTAAGCTCAAGCAGTTCCTTCCCGACTGTGTCGCTGATACAGACGCTGATGCGGTTATTCCTGACGGCACGAAGTGTCACAGTCAAGACGACGACCGTTCGTACCACTCCGTCCAAGCCACGCTCGGCGAAGATACTGCAGAGGAGTCACGCTCCTTGCTGGATCTTTCGGTGAACGCTGATTGGGACGAGACAGCAGCTGACCTCAATGAGATCGACGCAGTCACTGACGACGCGACAGTCGTCAGTGACGCTGATGACGGCATCGTTACGGCCTTTACCGACGAATACAGCGATCACCAACTCGATCTTGTCCACGTCGGCCGAACGCTGGACTACAACCTCTGGGACGATGGCGTGTTCTCCTTGGATCGACGGAACGAGATCGTCTCGGAGGTGATCGATGAGGTGTTCCATCTGAAAAATTCGGTCGCCAAGCACCGTTCAGACGAGGAGTTCGCGGCGATCCGCGAGCGGATCGCCGCGAACTCCTCGTCTGAACGGTGCTTGGC